>CAZJJX010000032.1:0-3292 GCA_964546555.1 uncultured Candidatus Saccharibacteria bacterium | reverse complement strand
CCAACGCGTTAACAGCGCGCTGCTCTACCGCTGAGCTATCGCGGAATGTGGTAGAGAATAACTTTATATAAAGTTATAAGTGACCATAGAAAACTACTGGTACATAGACAATCATACTAAAAAATATCACTTTCTGCAAGGTTGTAGTATGTGAACAAATATACCAAAAACCATAACAAAAGCCCTCAGTGGTGAGGGCTTTTGTGCTTGCTGTTATAGCAAAGTTTTAGTTATGTGCATGACCCTTAACACGGTCATAGAGATGCGCTCCTGCAAATAATGAAACAGGGACAGTGACAAGTAGTCCAACACAAAAGAGAAGTGCACCAATACAGTTAAGAACAAGAATACATACAACGTAGAAGAAAACTAGCCAAAAGTTATTTTCGGTAAGTTTATAACTCATAAGGATTAAATCCTTTACTGATGCGTGCTCATGCTCAACAACAACAAAAGGGAAAAACTTAAGACGAACAAGAACATACGCTGAAGGAATCAGTGCAACAAGGAACACAGCCATACCAAGAAGTACAGCAGCACTACTTTGAGTTAAAGAGCTGGCAAGCATAAATAGTGCTGCAAGCGTAGAAATAAGAACAGGTAAAGCCATGATGGCTGCCATTGCTACAAACTTAAGTACTCGACGAGGAGAGAGAACTGGGTACCAAAGATCAGCAAATGTAAATGAATGGTTTCGAGCAATCATAAGTGAAATAGACACCAATGACAGAGCGATCATGAGTACAACAGCAATATTAATGAGCTGATGAAATGGTGATATCCACGTAAGAGGATTAAGAACTGTTGCGTTTAAAATTATGGTAATAATAACAAGGGTCAGAAAAGAAAACCATGCATGTTGTACGGTTTTATTCCACCCAAATGTAAAAACTTCTTTTAATGTAAAATGGTACTTTGTCATATAACTATATGTATACCCTCTAGTATAGCAGGGATATCATTACATAAAATAAAATTAGACATAAAACTGTGAATAAAAACTATTTTTTCACAATGTTAGTTTTATAAAAATTACGTTATACTAAAACTATTATTAGTAACCAATTCAAAAATAAACGTATGCATACAATTGTAACTGGTGTCCACATGGAAATTACTGAAGCAATTCGAAATTACACACTAAGCAAGATGCAGTCGATTGAAAAATTGGTACCAAGAGGTGACACAAGCGCAAAACTTGTTGTTGAACTTTCAAAAACAACAAATCATCACGTACATGGTCAAGTATTTCAAGCAGAAGCAAATCTTCACATGCGTGGAAAGGAAACAACACTTCGCACTACACAAGAAGATCTCTACAAAGCAATCGATGTATTAAAAGACATGCTTACACGGGAGCTTGCATCTCATAAGGATAAGGAGCGATCCATTGTACGACGAGGAGCGCACAGAGTAAAAGCATTATTTAAAAGATTAACCAACTACTAGTATATGGATAAAGAGACGAAAATTACTTACAGTGTTGTTGCAGTTCTCGTTGTGCTACTCGGTGGACTTGCGTATATTTTGCAACCAATGGGAGCAGATGACTTACGTAAGCAAGAGAACTTAGCTACAAAGAATCAGGTAACCACTACAGACAACAAGCAAAACCAGACCCAAGCAACAACATCAATAATAAAACCTATGGAAGATAAAAAATATACTCAAGCAGTTCTAACAACAAACAAAGGAACAATCGAAATTACTTTTGGCAAGACAACCCCAAATACCGTTGAGAATTTTATAAAACTTGCAAACTCTGGATACTATAATGGGGTACGTTTCCATCGCGTAATCAAGAACTTCATGATTCAAACTGGTGACCCACTTTCAAAAGATAGCACTAAGGTAAACCAATGGGGGACAGGAGGACCAGGATATACATTCAAAGATGAACTCACAGGCCAAGAGCAGTACTCTCTTGGTACTGTAGCAATGGCAAATGCTGGGCCAAATACTAACGGCAGCCAATTCTTTATTGTGACCGCGGACCCAAGTGTACCTCTTCCACCCAACTACACCGTATTTGGCAAAGTAACAAAAGGTATCGAAACCGCTCTTACAATTCAGAATGTAAAAACAACAGGTAACGGCACTGTTCCAGCAGATAAGCCACTTGAAGATGTTATTATCGATAAGATAGAACTGAGATAGAGGAAGTTGACATTAGACTTTGGGACCGCTTCGCTTATAGAAAATAGAAAAGATGCAACTCAATGGTTGCATCTTTTCTTTGTAGTAATCTACATTCTAAAGGGAAGCCTTTAATAATCTGATCTCTGAAAGCAAAGCAGTCTTCCACTCTACATGTCGCATCTACCCCAAATATCCTCTCCTGAAACTTTCAAAATCCATCTGCTTCTTACCTTCTGGGGTCACTACTTTTATATAATCAATCACTTTTCTTGATTCTTTTTCGGTTATGCAATCTATATCATTTACTTTTACACGTATATCTCTATCAGCATGTGTAATAAAAAAATAAAGCATTGGCCACGGATTGAGTGCACGGAACTTTCTACGCACGATATCTATATCATCATCTAGGTGTATGAGACCTAAATCTTTTGTAATTTTTTTACACGTTGTTGCTTTATCATGTTCTTGCTCTTTTGGGATAAGTGTTCCATCGAGGTAGTGAGGGATAACTTGTGTGAGTAATTCTCCACCCAATTGGCCACATTCTACTTCTAGTGTTCCTGCATTTGATTCCGGATGAATCATAAATGCACTTTGAATAAGAATCGGTCCATGATCCATCTGTGCATCTAACTTCATAATACTGACTCCTGTTGTCATCACCCCATCTAAAAGCGCTGACTCAATAGGGGAAGGTCCGCGATAAAGAGGAAGAAGTGACGGGTGTACATTAAGGACGCCGTGAGTTGGGATATCAAGAATCGCTTGAGGGATTATCTTACCATATGAAGCTACAATGAACAGGTTATAGGTGGTAGGTTGTAGGTTATTAATGAATGCATCATCAAGCTTCTCTGGCTGAAGGACTTTGATACCCTTTAACTCTGCCCATGTCTTGATATGAGGTGCTGTTAGCTCCATATGACGACCTTGCTTACTGTCAGGCTTAGTAACCACAACTGATGGCACGTAACCTGCACGAACAAGCGTTGCCAAAACACTCTCCGCAAGAGCGCCCGTTCCAAAAAATGCATACGAAAAATCTTTGTTCATACTCAAAAGAATATCAAAAACTAAAAAGAATAGCCACTTGGTCTAAGCTTCTTTTTTATTCATTGACTTACGCACCTCTTGCTCAGAATATTCTTCT
>CAZJJX010000031.1:0-3632 GCA_964546555.1 uncultured Candidatus Saccharibacteria bacterium | reverse complement strand
GATGTGACATTTGTAAAAAAATATAAAAAATCTCTTTCGATACAAGATATGAGAGCGTTGCATGAGTTATCCTCAATGGTACTTCTACAAAAAGGTAGTAGACTATCTATAACACCACTTACAGAAAGTGAATTCGTATTTATAGACACGTTGCTTTCTTCGTAAGATCATGACACAAAAAACAAAAAGCATACTCACTGGCTTTATTATCTTACTACTTTTTGTTATTGCAGAAATTATTACAAAACTATACAGCACAGAAATAACGATACTTATAGAAAGCTACGGTATTGAAGGTAAACTACTCTTTACTGCACTTGCCATGATTGCAGTTGTTATACCGGTGTGGAGCAACTTATTCTTGCTTCCTTTTGGAGTTGTGACCTGGGGACCTTTTCTTACGGCAGTATTTTGTATTGCAGGATGGTTTTTCGGTTCTATTGTTTCTTTCTTTATTGCACGAACAAACAAAGAATGGCTTCTTACAAAGTACCCCTCATTACGTAAGTATGAATTTATCGACACCCTCGTCCCAGCAAAGCATGTCTTTTGGTCTCTCATCTTTCTCCGCATGACCATGCCGGTTGATATTTTGTCATATGGCCTCGGACTCTTCAGTAAAAAAATTCTCTGGAAACAAAATGCCATAACAACACTTATTGGTATAACACCGTTTGCATTTATTTTTTCATATATTGGAATTTTTACCCTACAGACACAACTACTCATCTTTGGAATAACTCTTAGTGCGTTTGTTCTTTTTGTCTCTTTAAGACGAAAGTATCTAGCAAAAGCAACTTCCTAGCATATTGTCAATCTTGCGGAACACTCGTACTTCAATTAGGCTTACAAAGGAAGTCCCCCTACTACATACAGGAGGTGTACCATGAAAGCAGGACCTGTGAGGCAGTTTTTTCTTACCTTTTTTATCCTTATTTCTTGTGTTGCTCAACTGAGTTTTGCGCAAACATTTAAGCAGGTTTACGAAATTCACGATTTGATGCGTGATACAAAAGTAAAAGAAACGTGGGAGATAATTCGCAACGAGAAGTATGAAGGTCAATATATCACACTTCGTACTACACACACAGATGAACAACTTTCGACAATTGAACACACCCTCATTTCAAACTACTGGTGGAAAAGAAAGCTAAAAACAAATTCTGAAACTGCGTACTATGAAGAGTTTTTGGCGATACCTCCAACAGATCTAGAGATCGGAGATTCAACATTTGGATATGTCTATGTACACGATTCAAGAAGTGAGGAGGTTAAAGAATCATGGCCAATGTTTGTTTCTATTGAATCCTACAAAGGTGCACTACTTTCAAGGACAACACTTTATATTTCCAACGACCGTGTAATGGTGGTAACTCGTGTATATACCAAGAAAAACTATTTCACACCATTTATACATGAGATAAAAATATTCAAGCCAGGTATTGATCCAAAAAGTGTTCCTTCTGTTGGAAAAAGAGAAGACTACTTGGAAACCCATATCATTACAAGTATGCTGTAATGATTGGAAACAAAAGCCCCCTATTGTAGGGGGCTTGTTATTACACTAGCGCTTCATCCACTCTTCTTCTTGTCTTACAAGTACAGACTTAGGATCGTGAGTCTTTGCCAATATCATAGTTATGGCACGTTCCATACGTATACTCTGTGAACCTTTTACATACACAACATCACCTTCCTGAAGAATCTTTACTAATTCTTTACCAGCATCAATAGATGTATCACACATCATAATTGCGTCATCTGACATCTTTCCATCAAGTGCACCTTCTGCTGTTACACGAGATCTGATACCAACAGTAAAAAGACGGTGACATGACTTTGCTGCAACACCTCCAATCTTATAGTGCTCATCACGGGTATAGTTTCCAAGCTCAAGCATGTCACCCAAAACTGCAATTTTGCGACCCTTTGTATCCATTTCAGCAAGCGTCTTAAGACCGTGCTCAGTAGCCTTAGGAGATGCATTGTAAGAGTCATCAATAATCACGCTACCATTCATTCCTTGAAGCAGTCTCATGCGCCCTTTTGGCTTATCCGCGTCACGAAGTGCGTCACATGCTTTATCAACTGGAATAGATAGTATACGAGCAACAGCAAGTGCAGGCAGTGCACAATATACCGGAGACTTCCCAACTACTTGTGGAAGAATAAGATCATGTATTTTCCCGTCAATACTAATTTTCGCTTCTGTGCCTTCGAGCGGGTTACCATACAGAGTAACTTTAGTTGCCTCAACATCACAGCGAGTATGAAGACCAATGCTCATCTTACGCGCTTCTGTAAGATCAAGAAGTTTCTTTGAATCGTGATCATCTGCGTTGTAGATAAATACACCATTATGCTTAAGTGCACGAACAAGATACCCCTTTTCTTCGATAACAGCTTCGCGGTCTTTAAAAAATTCTACATGCACGGGCACCTGTCCAAACTGAGTCACCACCGTAATGTCAGGTTTTACCCATGATGCAATACTCTTTATATCTCCTGGTCTGTCAGCACCTATCTCAAGCACAAGATGTGTTGGATACTCTTTTGCAAACGGTACAAAAAATCCACGAATAAGAATAAGTGCCCATTTGAACATATTGTTCCAACCTGATTTTTCACCTAAGATGGTTAGTGGCACACCGAACTCACTATTCATACTCTTTTCACTACGTCGCACATGAACATGATCTTTCATGACAGCAAAAATCGCATCCTTTGTTCCTGTTTTTCCAAGGTTCCCAGTTACACCAACGATATATGGCTTGTGACGCAAGAGTACAGCTTTTGCTTCCCAGATCAAAATGGAAACAATAAGTTTTTTGATATGTTCTTTCATGATGGTAGTTGTTGATGATTAGTGGTTAGCTATTAGTTTAGCATATACTTTTCACGCTACTACTCAATATAATAATACAATTTTACTAATGTTCTTACTTATACCTAACCTAAGTAAAGTAAAGCGCCACCCGTAGGGCGGCGCTTCTGATAATAAATTACAAAGCACACATAACTACTATCAATACACCTACTTCTTAGCCATTAATTCTTTATGTTCCTCAGTATCTAATTCCCCGCACTTCTTCCACTTCTTACCACTTCCGCATGGACACTGATCGTTACGACCTATCTTAGGTGTATCATGTGACTTTGTACTACCACCTGCTTCTTCTACACTTGGTATCACAGAAACAAAATCATTCTCAGCTTGTATACGTGCTTGCTGTTGTGCAAAAAATCCATCAATATTTTCTAGGAACAAAATAAGCTCGCTTCTAAGGGTTGCCTCAAGCGAACGGAATGCTCTCAAACCTTCTTTTTTGTATTCAACAAGTGGGTCACGCTGACCATACGCGCGAAGGTTTACACTACTACGAAGATGTTCCATAGAATCAAGATGCTCCATCCATAGGGTATCGATAACCTGGAGCATCATAATACGGAAAATATGATACAGAGCATCTTGTGTGTACTGAGATTTCTTTGCAGTAATAACATCTGCAAGCTCTGGCTTTTCAAGTACGAGCTCAGCAAGTACTTCATCAACAATAGCTTCATCTTCAAACAAAATCTTTCGACGCTTACCGTAGATACTTGTACGCTGATGATTTAGGACATCATCATAT
>CAZJJX010000030.1:0-4600 GCA_964546555.1 uncultured Candidatus Saccharibacteria bacterium | reverse complement strand
GTCTTAAGGAAGCTAAGGACCTTGTAGACGGAGCTCCTGTTGATCTTAAGAAGGACATGAAGACAGCTGAAGCTGAAGACTTCAAGAAGAAGTTGGAGGAGGCAGGGGCCAAAGTTGAGCTTAAGTAAAAAAAATAAAACTCCCGGTTATTGCCGGGGGTTTTATTTTTTTTATTTCAACTTTGCCCTCTGCTTGGGGAGATGGGTTGGGAGAACGGGAGTTCTTCCGTGGCAGAAAACAGGCGAAGCCGTTAGAAACCGAGGGGTTTCTAAGGAGGAGCTCTGCTCCGACGGCTGGTGCTGAGGTTGAACTTTTGCAACTGTGCCGACTCATGGAGTGCACGCTAAAGTAAAAAAAGATGTACGAAATCGTACATCTTTTTTATTTGTCGTGTAACTCCCCAACTTCTCCACGTTCGGCCAAAGGGGCATTCCCTAGGGAACAAGGTTGTGCAATGTGATGATATTTTCTTGGAATTGTTGTGTATTGCTATATACTTAAGATATTATGAAACACCAGGTTTCAGCACTTATCTTTTATATCTTGTACTTTTTAGCAGCTCTTATTGTTGGTGGCCTGTATATATTTTGTTACTGGATTCTTACTGGTCTAGGTGATTATTTACTTCTAAATATGATACTTCTATTTGGGGCGCCATTTTTTATTGCAAAAATTACTTCGTTGTTAATACATAACACTTTTCAAACTAAAAGTCCTGTTCAAAAAAATATAGCGAAATCATCTACAGCAGTTATAGTTATAGTGCTGGGAGTTTTTTTGGTTTTCTTAAGTTATTTTTCTTATCTAGTATTAAGTCTTTTTATTCAGTAAACCAAAAAACCTATCTTTACACATTATTCTTTTGCATCAAGATGAAAAACCATGTAGGATTATAGATAGGTGTATCTTACATTAGAAAGGTGGTATCGCTTATGAACTACACTACAAGCGCGATACCAGGTATTCATACAGTGGAACCTGAATTATCGCACCAAGAAGCAAAAGAGATTTTTCTCAAGCGGTTAAAGGAAGCATATGATGCACATTACGGCACAGAAGAGCCTAACCCAACTAACGTGCATTATATTTCTCTTGAAGAAAAGGGTAGAAACACGATTGAAGGGATTGAGCGTGTGCGTGCTCGTAAGCAACATGTGAAGCAAGAACGTAAACGTTTTACGGATGCACTCCATCGTGAAGGCATCGAAGCACGTGACTATCTCGCACTTGCAAAAGAGGCAGGGAACAACATTCGAAGCTTCATGCGTTCGGTTATGCGTGTTGCTCCTACGTCGCTTGTCCATCTGGAAAAGAAGAGTCCTTTCCTTCGAATTATGGTTATCTTGCGAGATCTCTATGCAGAAGATATTGCTCATAATCTTTTGTATAAAGATGCAGTAGAATGTATCATAAACGAAGTACTGCTTCGTCCCTAAAAAAATGCGCACAGAATTGTGCGCATTTTTCTATCATATTGCGTCACATATTCCTTAACCGCACAAGTACCGCACAGAGATATTTTCTGGTAAACTCTATACTATATGGACTTACTGATACGATTGCTTGGCGGTGCAGAACGCGTGAAGATTATGAGATTTTTTCTCCATCACGAAGATATAGTTGCTTCGCCACATGATATTACAACAAAAACAAAGTCAAAAAGTGATCTCGTAAAGAAAGAGTTAACGGCACTTAGTGCGATTGGTTTTCTTGAAAAAAAACGTGCTAGAACTGTGGTTATGTCAGGAACTGGCAAAAAGGCTGTCTCTAAAGTAAAAGAAGTAAATGGGTATAAGTTAAATACACTGTTTCCTCATAACCAAGCGCTTAAAGATCTTCTTTTTGATTTTCAGCTTTTAGATAAGCGTGAGCTTGCTTCACGTTTCAAAGTTATTGGTCGTATCAAACTTTTCCTTGTTGCAGGTGTGTTTATTGGAGATCCAAAATCTCGTGTTGATATTTTGATTGTTGGTGAGGCTATTAATCGTCAGAAAGCAGAAAAGATTTTTGAAATTCTTTCTTCTGAGCTTGGTCGTGATGTTATCTACGCTGTTATGGATGTTGAGGAGTATGATTATCGTTACAAGATGTATGATAAGTTTGTTCGTGATATTAGAGAGATGCCTAATGAGACGGTTATCGATAAGTTGCGTGACGCAAAGTAAAATAGTGTCTAATCTGTAAAGAAAAAATGAATACAGGCAAGGAGGCGTACGCCTCCTTGCCTGTATTCATTATACGCTCATCATAGTTACGCTACCCCAAGAATATCAAGGAGATATCGCTTGTGTGCACGTATGTAGTACATAAAGCGCATGTAGTCTTCGTATGTTGTTTTAGTTGGGCCAGTTACGTCTGTAAAGTTTGTGTGCCCCATGCCAAGTGCTTGAGCTTTTTGGTTCATGAGTTCAATAAAAGCATCTTTGCCGATACTTCTCGCATAGAGCTCCGCAACTGTTTCATCGTTCTTAAGGAGAAGTTTTGGAAGAATTGCACGTCTTGTAGTCATTTCTCCATCTGTCCCCATTATTTCATTATCTTGTGTGAGCACTTCAAGGGAAATTGTTGCAACCATAAGTCTTGTCATTTGATTGTCAGTAAGATGTTTAGAAGATGTAGCAGTCGGTATAAATGTCATTTCATCACCCTGGGTAATAACAATAGGAGTCCCTCGTTGAACAAAGTCATATACTTTTTTTGCATCATTGGTTGCTAGACGAATACACCCACCACTGTAAGTACTCGACACTTCTCTGTAGTCAGGATAATACGGAATACCGTGAATAAAGTAATTGCCAAAGACGTGGATACTGTATGGCATATAGACATGCCCGATAGAGCTAAAGTGAAGTGGTGTTTTATAATCATTTACATAGATACCACCTATTGTTTCGTAATAACTCCCTGGTCTTCCTTGAGAGATAATTGGATATGAGGCAATGGTTGAGGTTCCGTTTTTTAGGGTGATAATTTTTGTTTTTAAATTTGCAACAACATAGTCACCTTCATACGTATAGACGTCTGTCTGAAGTTTAACTCCTTCACTTTTTGTTACAACAGGGGGAATCATGAACCACACAACACTCCCTACAAAAGTTAGAGCAAAGATACTGATACTTAGGAGTGTATGTAAAGGGTTTGTCTTTCGTGTGGTCATAGCAATCATCTCTACACGTTGTGACGTGTTTCTCAAGGAAGAGTAGATAATGGTAACGACTATACCATAAAAGTGGATAATTAGAAAATAAGCCATGAAAGAAAAGGTATACTTAAAGTACCTTTACATAAAGGTGTATACACGTTTATTAAATAATTTCTACAGTGTAGTCATGACACACAGTAGTGCACTCAAAAAACTTTTTATTGTATGTTGCAAGCATCACTTTCGTTCTTAGGGCAGGCTCTTGTTGATACTGGGATGACTATAATTTCGTACCTCCCAAGTGTCATCATAGCAATCGTTGTCTTTGTGTGTGGTTGGGCGTTTGGAGCTGTTCTTGGTCGTGCTATTGAACACCTTGTTACAGTGCTTCGTGTTGACAAAGCGCTTCATCGTGCAGGGTTTGATCGCCTTAGTGAGCAGGCAGGAATACATCTTTCTGTTGCGAGATTCTTTGGTGGTGTTGTTAAGTGGGGTGTTATTGTTGCGTTTACACTTGCGTCTGCCGATATTCTTGGGCTATCAGAAGTAACTCAGCTCCTTCGCGATGTACTTCTTTATATTCCTCAAGTTATTGTTGCTGCAGTTATTCTTGTTATCTCGATGCTTCTTGGAGATTTTGTTTCAAAGATTGTTATGCATTCTGTTAAGGCAACTGGCATGAACGGTAAGTTCGCTGCGCAGATGGCTAAGTGGGCAATCATTATCGTAGGTGGAGTTTTCCCTGCGCTTACTCAGCTTCGCATTGCACAAGGTCTTGTTGAAGTACTCTTTACTGGAGTTGTTTTTGCTGTATCCCTTGCACTCGGACTTTCATTTGGTCTAGGTGGACGTGATGCTGCAGCGAGAGCTATTGAGAAGATGAAAGGGGGGAATTAGGTTGTAGGTGATAGGTTGTAGAGTTAAAAACACAAAAACGATGCCTAAGGTTTCGTTTTTTGTTTTCTTAAATCCCTTATATTTTCGATTTTTTCCTATATTTTTTGATGTTTACATTATCACCTATAACCTATCACCTGTAACCTGCTTAATTTCCTTGACTTCTATTTCGGTTTTTGATAGGATAGGATTCACTACTTAATGATAAAAAGAAACGAAAAAACCATCTAAATTCTCGGAGGCCATGTAACGTTTCGTTACTTAGCCGCCGTAAGGCGGATTTTATTTTCTCAAAATCACAAAGTAGATCGTAGTTACTTTGACAACAGAATCCCATACATCTCACGCAAAAACATACTGTTATTCCAGTAGGTAGAAATATTCACTGGGGTCTAGCGGAGTAGATGATATGGACACATGAAATGCTTACTTGGTTTGTCAAAACTAAGTAAGCGACAATTAACAAAGCGACAACAGAAGGAGCGGTCCTAATGTTGTTGTGATAATTATGTTTCCTAATAGGAACATAAGAGCATACGGTGGATGCCTTGGCTCTAACAA
>CAZJJX010000029.1:0-4709 GCA_964546555.1 uncultured Candidatus Saccharibacteria bacterium | reverse complement strand
AAATATTTTGAAATAACTTTCATAATTAAAGTGTACCATAACACTACTTCCTCTCGCTGCTTGTCATGGATAGTTCTGTATTACTTCGTTCGCTGCATGAGGCTTCCGCATCCACTTGTACTGGCTTGTGTCTATTCTTGAATTAGCACAAACACACCTTTCATCGCCGCAGGCGGCGAGAACCTACGCAAAAAATCTAGAAGGTGCAGGAGATACGCCGATAACAAAATCAAATTTTTCTTTAGCGGATTCAATCCATAATTTTGGCAGCGAACTAATTAAATTTTTAGCAAATTTCTGCCTTGGTCACAAACTATTATTTTATGAAAACAGTTACAGAAATATAAAAAGGAAACCGGGGTCAGTCCAGTGGTGGACCGACCCCGATAGGTATGACATCTGCCGTGCGTTAGCGGGCGAAGTCCAGTGTGAGGTTGACGGCAGTCGCCTGAAAGGCGTCCGCGTACTTCTGCACCTCTTCCTTCACGATCTCAAGGATAGAGCGATCGAACGCAGCACAGATGATCTCCCGATTTCCGTACAGGCCGCCGTAGAACCCCGGATTGATAGCGAACAGCTTCCTGTACCACTTGCACGGGAAGATGCCCAACCGATACTTCGTACGAACCTCCGCAACGTAGAGGAACGTGTGGTGCCCGCAGTTCCGCATCTCGAGACTTGGATCGTAGCGCTTGACCGTGAGCGGGTTCGTGAATTGCGGCTGACTACGGTCGCAGATCCGATTGAGAGCATCAATCAACGCCCCCATCTCGGTGTTTTCCCCAACACTTTCTCTTAATTTAGCCATGACGTCCAACCTTTAATGTTCAGTTTGATTCCATCCAAACACCATATCTGGATTTCTTACTACTCTACCATAACAGGTGTTTTGTGTCAATAGCAAAAGTGCTGAATTCAACTCCGAAGTGCAACACTCATGACTTGGAGATTGAAGTTTAAAAGTCCGAAAGAGGTATTTATGAGGGTTTGCAGTTAGAGGAAGAATCCAGGCTTTTTTTATATAAAACCTAGCAAAAAAATAGAACAAGTTGATCCAACTTTATTTACAATATATTGAGTTCAATATAACTTTCTAACTCTTGCACGGTATCAACGACAGCAACAAGGTTATCGTAGTGATCTTTTGTAAAATAACTCCTATCATGAATTCCCCAAGTTACAGCAACAGTCTTTATTCCAGCCTTATATGCTTCTCTTAGATCTCCCAAAGAATCAGTCACAAAAATGCAGTCTTCATTTTTGATATCATATTTATTCTGTATCAAGTTAAACTTTTCAACTTTATTTTTTGATACTTCAGCTGTGCCAATAAAATCAAAAAGTTTTTCTATACCGGCTTTTTGCAATATTGGAAGAGTGTTTGGAATATTTGCAGATGTATTCAGTGCTAAAATATAACCTTTTCCGTGAAGGCTTTTAAGAAGCTCTTTAATTCCCGGGAAAATAGTAACCATAAGTTTTCTTTCACTATACGACTTTTTCCGCCTATCTTTTTCTTCTTCTGTTTCTTCAATCTGAGGATAAAGAAGTCTGGCTTTAGCAAGCTCTTCATGGACATTACCCCCATACACTTCTTTCAAATATTCTTCACTCATGCCAGGATGATTTTTTAGTGTCTCTTCTTTTATAAGATCAATTGAATCAATAATCACGCCATCCATATCAAAAATAATTAGTTTTTTCATTAAGTAAATTATATCAGTTCCGTGTCCATTTAGGGTAGCCTAAAATAACCTTTTATTTTATAGGCTAATTTATGTTGTGCCCAGGGCGGGACTCGACTACAGAACTACTTCCTCACTACATTCGTCAGAGATAGTTCTGTAGTCTCTATTCTCGTCCCCGTAAGTGACGCAGGTCACTTACTTTCTACTGACACCATCAACAAAAATACACAGGAAGAACCTGTGTATTTTTGTTGATGTGCACCCTAATAGACAATGTTAGAACTGAATTGATGAAGAGTGAGGTAATTCCGTATATACCGAATCTACAGGCTTGGGCTGAAAAAATCTAATTTACCCCACTGTGGGTGACACTATTTCTTTACTATATATTCCCCTAAGACAAGAAGATCTATCTCTGAACTCAAAAAAGTTTCTATGGCTTCTACTGGACCACAAACAATCGGCTGACCTTTAATATTAAGTGAGGTATTAATTACGAGGAGCACTCCTGTTATTTCATCAAATCTTTTTATTAAGTCGTAGTAGATACCATCCCTCTCATTTGTAACTGTTTGCACACGAACGCTTCCGTCAACATGTTGAGCGCTTGGCAATTTCTCTAGCCATTCATTTCTCAAAAAATCAACCTTAAGCATAAAAGGTGAATCGGTTACGGCATTCAAAACCCTGCCCGCTTCTTCTTCTAAGATACTTATTGCAAATGGTCTAAATGACTCCCGATGTTTAACTTTATTTAGACGATCTATCATATCATGTCTTCGCGCATCACCAAGAAGGCTTCTACACCCAAGTGCTCTCGGACCAAATTCCATTTTACCCTGAAACCAAGCAACCACTTTCCCGTCAGCGATACCTTGTGCTACTTCTTGGATAAGATTATCTGACTTATAATATTTAAGATTCATTCCATCCAAAGCTTCCTCGTACTCTTCATTAGTAAATGAAGGTCCGAGAGATGCAGTTACCATTTGAGCATGGGTTTGTGAATTAGGGTTACTTTGTGCCCGAAGCAAATAAGCGGCACCCAATGATAATCCTGCATCACTTGACGCTGGTTGTATAAAAACATTTTTGAACGAGCTAATCGTTTCTATCTTCCCATTTAAAACAGAATTAAGTGCTACACCACCGCTCAAAACTACATTTTTCTCTTTTGTAATGTGGCTAAGTCTATCTAAAAATTCTAGGATAACCTCTTCGGTCCTCTTTTGTAAACTTGAGGCAATATCTTTATGGATTTGTTCAATTGCATCTTCTGATTTTCGAGGCGAGATTTTAAATACTTCCTCAAACTTCTTTGAAAATAAAACTAAGTCTGCACTTTTCTCGAAATCAAAATAGTTAGTGTCAACATTAATCTTCAAAGATTTCTTATTCCCCGTTAAAGACATAATACTTTCAAAAAGTGAAAGATACACAGGCTTTCCGAATGCAGCTAGTGCCATAACCGTCCCTTCTTTCTCTGAACCGAAAAAACCAAGAAATCGTGATACTCCAGAGTAAACTTTTCCTATTGAATTAGGAAAGTAACTCTGTCCTAGTTTTGTAACTTTTTCATTCTCACAGATTCCCCATGTAATTGATTCTAACTCTCCTTGTCCATCCATTGTAAGAAAAGCTGCTGTTTTAAATGGTGATGAATAAAATGCATTAGCAGCATGACATGAGTGATGTCTAAAATAACTCACCTTCGCTTTTTCTGTGTCAAAATTAAAATGCTTCTTAAGTAAAAAAGGAACACTCCTAATTTGCTTCAACCTCCTTACATTTTCTTTAATTGCAGACAAGGATGAAGGAACACTAAGTAAATTACTCCAAAGAATTCTTTGAAAGAAAAATAGTCTCGGGTCCCACGAAAAACCTACTCCATCTAAATCATTAATACTGACATTTGCTTCTTTAAGACAGTATTTAATTGCTTCGATAGGAAATCGTGACTCTCTTTTGTTTCGAGTAAATCTTTCTTCTTCGGCAGCTGCGATAATATGCCCATCTTTATCAATAATGGTTGCGCTCGCGTCATGGAAAAATGCATTAATTCCTAGATACATAATGAGTAAAATTTATCTCTTCTTAGGTTTCATAACTATAATTCTATATATGCTGACCAACAAGTGCCATCAGGTAATGATACCTCTTTTATTTGATCCTTATTAAAAACTTCTTCGACGGCTTTCGTTGCACCAGGACAGTGCTCGTGTCCGTAATCATCAAAATAAATTACACCACCTTTTTTAATAAGAGGAGTAATGTGTTCTGCGCAAAACTTAACAGGAGTGTACAGATCACAATCAATGTGAGCAAAAGATATATTACTCAGATTAAGCTCAGCAAAAATATCTTCTATCTTTCCTACATGAAGCTCGATTATTGAATCAACGTCATTCTCTACAAAACTATTTCTTAATTCTGCTATATCAACATCATTATATTTACCCGTTGGATGTACTGGGTGACCATCGGTATACGGATGACCGGAAAATGTATCGACTCCAATCACTTTATTCTCTGGGCAAATAGCGAGTACTTGTTTTCCGAGGGCAATAATAGTTCCCCCTCGATATACACCAACCTCTAGGACATTTCCAGGAATTCTTTCAAGGGTCTCTCTACATTTTCCAGCTAAAAAAGTAAGCCTATTTTCTGGTATGACCGTTGTACCATACGGCACAGAGTCAACTGGTTTATTTGTTCGTACTTCGGTCATAGAATAATTATAGCAGTTCCAACCGCAAAACAGGTAGCAAAAATCAACCTTATTACCAAAGGAAATTTTAAGTGTGCCCAGGGCGGGACTCGACCACAGAACCAGTTCTTCACTTTGTTCAGAACAGATGGTTCCGCGGTCCCCATTCTCGTCCCCGCAAGCCAAGCAGTTGGCTTGCTCTCGATTGACACTGTATGTAATAAAACACCAACTGAGTACAGTTGGTGTTTTATTACATATGTGCCCAGGGCGGGACTCGAACCCGCACGCTGTAACCAGCCGAGGATTTTAAG
>CAZJJX010000028.1:0-6486 GCA_964546555.1 uncultured Candidatus Saccharibacteria bacterium | reverse complement strand
TGCCCAGACTCCTGTTTTCAAGACAGGTGCAATCGACCACTCTGCCACTCCTCCATAGTTATTTTACTTTCTGTCTATGCGTGCATAAGAACAGTCGCATTACTATATCATATTTATTTTGATTTTGGAATGGTCATACGAAAGTACTGTTATTTTGTTATTGTCTAAATTTGAAGTATACTCTTTAAGTATAGTGAAAGAATTTCTACTAAAGTCACCCAAAATTAAAATTAGTTGCGTAACTCTTTTTCTTGTTGCAATAATTTGCGCTTTTTTCTTAGGAGGATATAGAGAGAGAGCTAAATACGGTGAGTTTTTGAAGAGTTTTAGAAATGTTCGAGAAAACTCAGATAAGTATCAATTCATTAATCCACTGATCGGTGGCATATCAAATCCGTCAACTGATGTTGGAATCTATTCCGATGTTAAGGACGATATTTTAAAATTCCTAAAGAAGGAGCAAAAAGAAGGTAGATTGTTTGGTTATTCATTTTATTTTAGAGATATGAATACAGGTCTATGGTTTGGAGATCATGAAACTACTGCATTCTTTCCAGCTAGTTTGTTTAAACTCCCAATCGCAATAGCAGTTTATAAGCAGGCTGAGAGTGATTCAAGTTTTTTAGGTAAGCGATATCAATATACAGAAGAATTATCAGCATTAAATCAAGCAAAGACCACAAATGCAGCCAGTCGTCTCGTAGTGGGAGAATATTATGATGTTAAATTCTTGGTTGAAATAATGCTTTCCGAGTCAGACAATGGCGCAAAAAATATTTTGCTGTATAACATGGATAAGCGATACCTAGATCAGTTACTAGAACTTGTGGCGTTCTCAAATGGTGAAAATAATGATCTGTATGAAATTTCTTCAAGAAAATATGCAAACTTTATTAGAATTTTGTACGGTTCTTCATATCTCGATGAGGTACATTCTGAGCATTTACTTTCGATACTTTCAAAAAGTGATTTCAAGGATGGCATAGTTGCAGGGGTCCCAGGAAATACAAAAGTCGCCCATAAATTCGGTGTGTATGAGTTTTATGAAAAAATGAAAGGAAGTGACGTGCTTACTGTTCAGTTACATGATTGCGGATTAATATACCACCCACAGAAGCCGTATACCTTTTGCCTTATGACGAAAGGAAAGGATGATCAAAGTTTATTTAATGTGATATCAGCAGTGTCGAAGATGATGTATGACCATCAAACCGAACATGCACAAGGAGCTTATTATTAGCAATCTATGAAATATCTTGGAATAGATTTTGGGTCAAAAAAAATTGGTTTTGCACAATCTGATGATGAGGGACGCATCGCGTTTCCTCTTATGATTTCAGAGAATAACAACCTTCTTCTCAAGGATACTCTTGAGCTTATTCGTGAAATGAAGTTCTCTACTGTTGTAATAGGTGAGAGTGTTGATGGTAATGGTAAACCAAATGCAATAGCAAAAGAGGCGAGAAAGTTCGGCATGCTTATAGAAGATGCTATTGATGTAAAAGTTGTTTTTGAGAAAGAGTGGTATTCGACAGTTGAGGCACGCAAGCAGCCAGGAAAAGAAGGGAACCATGAGGTTGATGATCAGGCGGCAGCAATCGTTCTTCAAAGATATCTTGATAAAATCAATGGTCCAGGAACTTCAGATGAAGAATATGCAGATGATAACAGTGACGAAGAGTCTGGTGAGGAGTCTTGGTAATTTTGCACAGAAATAATTTTAATAATTAACTACATCGTGTAGTATAGTGATCATATGCAAGAAGAAACAAAAAACGAACCTACTTCACTAGAAGCCGTGCCCAAAAAGATGTACGCAACTATTGATGACTTTATGAAGATAGAAATAAAAGTAGGAACAGTGCTCTCTGTAGATGTGGTAGAGGGGGCTGATAAGCTCTACATCTTAAAAGTAGATCTTGGGGAAGAAGTCCCGCGTCAGATACTTTCTGGAATACGAGAGTATATACAACCTGAGGAGTTGCTCGGTAAACAATTTCCGTTTGTGATTAATCTGGCGCCACGTATGCTGCGTGGATATGAGTCACAAGGTATGATTCTTGCGGGTAGTGATGATAGTGGGCTTGCATTACTTAACCCAAGCAAGCGGCTAGCTAACGGTACACGTCTTAGATAGAGTATGAAACTTCTTATACGAGTAGATGAGACAATTAACTCACTCTCAAAGACTAAGTACTTAAAATCAGTAACATTTATTGTTGCGTTCTTCGAAGCGTCTATCTCACCAATACTACCCGAAGCATTCCTACTCGTTGTTTTAGCGTATCGAAAAGATATTTCTTGGAAAGTGTTATCACTTATCTCGGCACTAGGATCATCAGTCGGTGCGCTTGTTATGTATATGCTTGGTGCGACACTTTATAATACATACGGTACGAGTCTGCTTTCTTTTTTACACGGTGAAGCAGTTGCAGAAAAGGCTAAGATTCTTTTTGCGGAAAATGCTTTTTATGCTCAATTCTTTGCAGCGCTCACACCACTCCCAGACAGAGTTTTTTCTTTTTTGGCGGGAGCGTTCCTAGTATCAGTTCCTATTATTTTTGTAGCTACTTTTGTTGGAAGATTAATTCGCGTCGCACCTATTGCATATTTATCCTTTGAGTACGGTGATGAAGCTCGTGAGTACATTAAAAGACACACCAAAAAAGCAGCTATTGCTGTAGGTGTATTAGCTGCTATCTACATTCTGTACGCATACTTGAGATAGTTTTTTGGTATATACTGAGAGTATGACAACTGCATATAAGATACATCACCTCTGTGTTTATGATGATTACTGCACCTTTGATGGTGATGTGGTTCCTTTTGGAAAAGTAGATGTTGAAAAAGATGTTACAAAAGTGATCAATGAAATTCTGGATATGATTGTTCACAAGATTGGTGACGGTGATGTGACAGTGTGCGGAACAGGGGATGCAAGAAGAATGCTTGGGAGGAAACTTGAGGATAGATTAAAGAGGGAAGTGAAGTATGAGTAGTGTGTAGGGAGTGAAGATTATTTAGGTGTGCTTACGAATTTATGTATAAAAGCAATTCGTCTTTATGTGTGAGGGCATAGTTATACCCTTGGTCAAAAGCAGAATTTATTTTACTTTTCTTTCGAGTGAGTAAGTTAACATTTAATTTTTTTGGAGATACTATCATAACACTACTGTCGTAGCTGGCAACTTTTCTATAGAGACCCTTAATAAAAATGCTACACATTAGATTAAATAAAATATTAGATTCTTCCATATCTACAATTATTTTTTTAACTGGTATTTGTTGTTTTACATTTTTGATAAGTTGATATGGGGAGCTAGGATGGTCGCTATATAGATCACTATTAATAAGTATCTTTTTCCCATACAATAAAGGGATAGATGCTGAAGATTTTAGAATCCCCATGGTAAGTTCTTTGCTAGTGAAATAATCAGTTTTCTTTTTTGTAGTATTGTAGCTTACGATAACTACATTTACTTTTGATTTTTTGACTGCTTCAAAGTCAACAGGTTCTTGTAGTGTTAAAACATCATCAAATAAATAATCAATATCAACAATTTTGTTGATACGAAAGAAATTGATAAATCTTGTTCCGGTTAAATAATCACTCCAAACTTTCTTTATAATTCCTGTTTGGCCAGAAGCAAAACAAACAGCGTTACCAACGTTACCGCTCGTAGCAATAATTACTGAGGGAATAATTTGTAATTCTTGTAACCCAGCTATAAATCCCCCCGACCATGCACACCGCATGCCTCCTCCGGAGAGTATGAGGGAGAAGAGCGGGGTGGATGGTATAGGTGAAGTCTGTATAGACATGATTCTAGAAAGTATACAATAGAAGTTTGTATATGTTTTTTGGTCACGAGTTACTAATTGCGTTAATCACGCGATGTGTGGGTTGCTCATAAGTAATCGCGAAGTCTCACGACACGATGTACTTATCATCCGTAGTTCGATTGATGTCGAGAGCGTGTTTATTTTTAATTATACAACTTAGAACATTCTTCTTCTAAAATACCCGGTATTATTTTTATGTTTGTCTTGTATGATTCTTGTACTAAGTCTATAGTGTCACTATGTTTCTGGTCAAAATACCTGGCCTCAACATCTTTTCTTTTAGCCCCATATACAATTGTGGTGACTCCTGCCCAAATACATGCAAGGGTGCACATCCCACAAGGCTGAAGAGTGCTGTACAAGGTGTAGCCTTTTAAGTTTCTTGTTTTAAGTTTTTTACAAAGCTTTCTGATTGTCATTATTTCAGCGTGAGCAGTTGGGTCAATTTCTGTTAACTCATGATTATGCCCTCTTTGGATTATTAAATTATCTTTAACAATGATACAGTCAGTTTGACCATTGCCTTCCTTGATACTCTTAAAGGATTGCTTAATTGCTAAACTCATAAATTTTTCGTGAGAAGATATCATATTTTTATAGAGTAACATATAGCATAGAATTTTTGATTATAAAGGCGGGGTTGGTATATTCTATATAACATTGTAAAGCTTTGGATTCTTGTTTTCTCAGTAACTCATTCAAAAGTAAACTGCTATTGTAATTTTACTACTTAGCAATATTGTTTATAACTTTCTTAAAGTAAGATGTAAAAATATTGCACCTAATTTTACATCTTATTTTCGTAGACCTACGTTTTCACGCAAGTGACGTAGGTTTGCTACTGCAAAATATAAAGTACCCATCACTTTGTTTGATAGGTACTTTATATTTGTGCCCCCGGCAGGGATCGAACCTGCAATAACGGCTTAGAAGTCCGCAGTTATATCCATTTAACTACAGGGGCGTGCATGGATTGTGTAACTATACTAGCAAAAAAATTCAATTAGTGCGATATATGTGGTCAGCCACAGAAATTAAAAATGACATCATACGATGTCATTTTTAATTTCTGTGGGCAATACAGGATTCGAACCTGTGACCTTTGCTGTGTAAAAGCACTGCTCTACCAACTGAGCTAATCGCCCAACACACAAACTCTACCACATTTTCTTATTTTTTTCAATTATGCTTTTTCTCATATAGATTCTCATAAAATATGATAGTATCGTTACTATGAGTGAATTTCATCCCTCAATCCTTTTTGAGAATACGCACGCTGTTGTAATCGATAAACCAATCGGTATTATTGTTCATCCTGATAATAAAGAAGAGGAATATACAATCGCGCAGTGGGTTACAGATACTTACGGTACATCTGTTCCTGGAGATAAAGGGCGAGAGGGTATCGTGCACCGACTTGATCGCAATACCTCCGGGGTTCTTTTGCTTGCAAAAGATGCAATTGCTTTTACGACGTTTAAGAAGCAGTTTCGTGACCACACAATTCGTAAAGTCTACCGTGCAATTGTCGAGGGTCATATCCGTCACGATACCGGGATGATCGATGCTCCGATTGCTCGTGCGAAGTCTGATTTTCGCAAGCGAACAGTTGTCGATGCGTATGCACAAGATACCAGAGGGGAAGAACGCGAAGCGATTACGCGTTATAAGGTTCTTGCTCGAGCAACTAGTGATGATGGAAAGCACTACACGTACGTCGAGTGCTATCCTCTTACGGGAAGAACTCATCAAATAAGAGCACATTTTCGAGGTATTCGTCATCCAATCATAGGGGATGATCTTTATGGGTCGGCGTCAGGAAAGCATATTGCTCCGCGCTCAATGCTTCACGCATATTCCGTCACCGTGCATGTTCCAGACGATACAGAAGGTCAAACATTGATGACGTTTAACGCTGAAGTGCCTCAAGATATGCAAAATACCCTTAAAGCGCTTAATTTTTAGCATTTTTACTGACATGTGGTTATAAGAAGAAGGGGTTGCTTAATGCTTTATTTTGTGATAGTATTTCCCTACTAAGCGCTATTTTTATGAAAACAACGATTACTTTTACACCGGTAGACATCGAAGCTCGCAAGGCTCTTTCTTTTGCGTCAGGAGATGTTGTTCGTGTATGGAACAAAATTAAAGAAAACGACGGTAAGATCCGTCTCCAGGCATTTGAAGGAATGGTGCTTGCGCGAAAGCATGGTACTGAGCCAGGAGCAACATTTACGGTTCGTCGTGTTGCCTCAGGTGTAGGTGTAGAACGTGTTTACCCGCTATACTCTGTTATGATTGATAAGATCGAGATTGTACGTCATGCAAAAACTCGAAGAAGTAAGCTCTATTATGTACGTGATAAGGCAATTAGAGATGTACGTCGTAAGCTAAAAGCAGATACAAAAGTTGTTAGAAAGGGAAGTACAACAACAACAGAAGTTGTAGCCGAAGAAGTTGCAGAAACAGTAGCATAATAATAAAAATTAAAGAGCACAAATGTGCTCTTTAATTTTTGCTCAATATGTGCTAGTATTTCATTACTTGCAACAAGTAATTGAAGCAAAAAAATAGTTTTAGGATTAAAGATGCCCAGGTGGTGAAATTGGTAGACACACTACCTTGAGGTGGTAGCGCCGATTA
>CAZJJX010000027.1:0-7543 GCA_964546555.1 uncultured Candidatus Saccharibacteria bacterium | reverse complement strand
TTTAGTCTAACCTTGTCGACAAAAAATAATACGGTATTAAAAATAAACTGTCTAACCTTGGTCGTTCTCTTTGGTTGAATATGCCCCATAAAAATAGTTTTACACATGAATAGTTTTGAAGTAACGAGGGATACGTATGACGGAATAGTGTGACTATTAACATAAAAAATAGACTGACGTAAGGAATACTTTATCAGTAAGCAAAAGTACTGAAAACCATTTTTATATGCAATGACAGTAATGTCACTACGAAAATGTGGGTCAGATACCATTAGATCTGCACCGCCTCTAACAATAGCTACCGGTTTATAACCAATTTCTGACGCCACAAGAAGTGGATAGAGGTAGTAATTTTGGGAAGCCGAAAAAGAGTGAAGCGCCTTAAAATAACCATCTATAAAGCATACAAAAAAACGCTTTTTTTTCTTATCTTTCATACCGAGAATATATTATTTGTCTTGAACTTAAAAATACAATATGCATACACATGAGTATACTAACAAATACCACCAAACCAAAAATATAGTGAGATCACTGATAATTGTAGGTTTACTCATAAAATGATAGAATCATCCGTATACAAACATTTCTTCTGTTAATCCTTTTCCAGATATAACAAAAGGGAGGTATACTTACTTTTATGTTAAAAAATGAAAAAATCTTTATAACAGGAGGAGCCGGCTCTCTAGGAAGAGCTCTTGTTAAAAGATTTTACAAGAATAATGAGGTGACTGTTTTTAGTCGTGATGAAAATAAGCACTACTTCCTTAAGAAGCAATTTCCTAATATTCATTGCGTAGTTGGAGATATAAGAAACTACGAACTTCTTGAAGAATCAATGAAGGGTCACACTATTGCTATTTTCACTGCATCACTCAAGCAAATTGAAGCAGTCAATCAAAATGTTAGTGAGGCTGTTGAGGTTATTATTCAAGGAGCACTTAACTCAAGAAAAGCGGCAATAAAAAATAAACTGAAAGCAGCAACATTTGTCTCGACAGATAAAAGCAGGAACCCGACGACGCTCTATGGTGCGATGAAACTTGTTGCTGGTGAAGCATTCATTATGGATGCAGAGAAAGAGAAGACAAAACTATCAACCGTAGTTTTTGGCAACCTACTAGACTCGGCTGGATCTGTGCTTCCGCTTATGTGGGACTCAATAGCAAACAATTACAGTCTCAAACTATATGGCAAAGATATGACAAGGTTTATGATGGATATAGACGAAGCTGCTGAATATATCGAATACGCCCTACAACATACAGGATATAATGTGATCCCTAATATCAAGGCTTTTAAAGTGAAAGATTTGTTTGACATCTTTACTGAAAAGTTTGGCCTCCGTTGGGAAATGGGTGTTCCAAGACTTTCAGAAAAAACTCATGAACACCTCTTTGCTGAACACGAAATTCCTAGAGCAAGATTTCACAGAGAAAAGAATGTCTTTTTGGTGCACCACAAGAACATCATTAATAAACTTACCATTGAAGATGTAAGTTTTAGCTCAGAAAAAGCAATATCAAAAAAAGAATTTGATACATTTCTTGCCAAGAAAAACTACTTCAGACCAAAGAAAGATGCACATCTTGGCTTCTAGCTTAACACTAGATCATGTATTGAATTGACTCTCCTGTATACATAACTTCACACACTTTACCAATATCAACACCCTGATATCCTCTCTCCGCATATTCATAGAGGATATACTTACCAACTGGCCCCATCGCAGCAAAAATAACAATGTCACTTTTTTTGTATGATGAAACTTTTTCATCCAAGTCTTTCTTGATGTCTTCATATGCGTTCATTGCATCCACAAATGGCGTCTCAACAAATAGTGGATTTTTCCATGGGAGATTCTGATTGTTTTTTTGTTTTTCTATCGTCTTTTTATTTGTTACAAAAACAACCTGCTTACCCTTAAAAACTGGAGCTATTACACCTTCAAAAAAATTATCATAGTAAAAGTTGTGCGCGTCCATATAAGGCACATTTTTATTAAAACGTAAGAAGAACATAGTCTTCATAGAAACCCCCCATCGTAACTTTCCTGGACCCATTTTTTTAAGGTCTGTGTTTTTTGTATTTACAAATACAGGAACAGAAAGAACGTACGGGCTACCAGCGTGGTACGACTTAATAATAGTTGTATACATATCCTTTAACTTTTGATCCGATACATGGTAACAATTTTCAAGATCAAGAGGGATGCTTACCATGTCGCCATCCCCAAAACGAATAATTGACTTCCCTTTTTTCAACTCCTCTAACAACTCTTCGTTTGAATAAAAATGTATCCCGAATGTAAAGTTTCTCAAACAATAACAATATAAAAAAACAAACATATAGAGTGGGTGACGTCTATACCTGAACAAAAATGCTATTGCTTTAGACATAATGTGTACTAATCGTGACATATAAATTTAGTTTTTATCTTAACTACTAATAACGCCTGAGGATATACCAGGCAAGTATATTTAGTATAAACGTTTTTGCTACAACAGAATATACAAACCCCCATACACCAAAGAACGGAACAAAAGCAACGACCAGAGCAACCTGAAGAATAGGATCTACAGCATTACTTATATACATAACTTTAACATTTCTCTGCGCAATATAGTACTGCCACACAAAAATATGAGGTACGACAGCGAAGCCAAACATAAGTACAATCGATTTCCAGACTTGATCAATATACCTAGGGAAAAAGATATGAAAAAACGGAAAAGCTACACATGCGTAGATACAAGAAATAGCGACGAAGACCCACGTCAATGTTACTAGTTTTTTTATAAGAATTGGTTTAATGGTACTATGATCCCCTTTTACAAATTTTGGATATGCCACTTGAAGTGCAGCGTTTGTTATCTTTCCAACTTCTTGAGGAATTGTAGACGCTATCCAATAGGATGCCAGAGATATTGACCCAAAAAAATGATACATAATAAATTTATCTGCCTGGCCAAGTATCATATAAAACAACCCAGCAAATGTCGTGTGACGTGAGTACGGTATCATATCCTTATCTTCATTTGCGTTCTCTGGAGGAAATTTTGTAACAAGGACTTTATACTGTACAAACAAAGTAACAGCCTGCGCTCCGTAAAAAGCTCCAACAATATATATTGTAGTCGGATGAAGATACGCAGCAATAGCAACCGCTGCGCTAGATGAGAGCCGTAATATACCTGTACTTAAAGAGCTAAATTTGAACTCATGCTTTCCTTGTAAATATGGCACATACAAAGCGTACGCTTCGATTGCAGGTAAGCAAAGTGACATAATAAGAAAACTTACGCCAAAAATAGGATTATCTCGCACCACCCAAAAATAAAATGAAATGCCAATGCCGATAAAGAAAGCTGGCAGGCTATACTTTTTCTTTGTCGCCAAAGCAAGAGCAAGTGATCCATCGTAGCCGTTAACAATAGAACGAGTAAGCGCAGGAGTTATACCCGAAAGCGCAAAGAAGGTCAGTGTCGAGTAGACCGAGATAATGACCCTATAATCACCGAGAACACTCTTTGGTACATTGTTAGCAAGTACAACAGTAACCGCAAACATCGACACTGACGCTATCCCTTGTCCAAGAAGTAACCAAAACGTATTCTTGGCAAAATAATGAGCGTCAAAATTGAACTTCTGACCAAGAAAACTTATAAAGGCGTTAAGTAATTTTTTCACTAAAATAAGAATTTTAACAACACACGACAAACAGTATAAAACTACATAAGTATATCATGCTAAAGCATGCATTAAAGTAGCCATCGAAAGCTAACCAAAAAGAAGAGCCATGTCGATTTCTCGAAACATGGCCCCGTTCTCTAGCAGAACCAACAGCTAGAGCAAGATCTCAACCGCCGACGCCTCCGGATGGTTGCCGTGACCGATGTGAGAAGCTTCTTCCCCGAAGCTGTCTCTCCATGCAAGCACTCCCTGCAGGCCTTTGCACATGTAGATCTGTGCAAGGTCGCTGGAATGCCTCTTGGCATCAAACCCCGAGGGGAGCATGCCATCGGTTCCAAGCACGATCCATTTCACTCCTTCGGCGTCGACCTGCAAACGCGTGTAGGAAAGCTCGAGTGCTGGATCGCCGTTCAGTACGGCATACCCGCCACTGCCAATCTCCTTGTTGCTGCAACGGACCTTGCGAGCCTTGAAGATCGGGTAGTAAAGATCCCATGCATGACCTTTGTGACCACCCGCTTCCTCAAGAGCCCGGTTGAAGTCCTTGATTGCCTCAGCCTCTGTCTTGGCGGCAGCATCGTCAATCCCGGTGATGAAGCGGGACCCTTCTTCACTGCCAAAGAGAGCGAAGCAATCCCCAGCGAGAATGAGAGTGATGATCCCGTTATCCACTTGGCACGCCGAGAAACACGCACCACCAACATCGTCGCCGGCAGCGGGGCTCAGGTCGTGGATCATGTGTGCTGCCAATGTCATGCTGTTCGCACGACGAATCGCCGTCTCGATACCGGAAGAATCAACCCCGGCAATTTGGAAGTTCCTTGCCGCCACCTGGCCACCGGTCAACCCCCCTTGGTACTTCAACGGTGGATTGCTTGGACTGAAAGCAGCGGACACTCCGTCCGCGACACCAAACAGTCCATGTCTGGGGTTGACGAAGGATGCGTCCTCGGGAATTGCCCTCGGATCTGTTGCTGGACGATAATACGTTGCGTAATGTCGCATCGTGTCGTTCCTTTCTTTCTGTTTCAGTTGATGAACAATGAAATTACCCTGATACAAGATCAGGATATACCTTCACATAATATAATACACTTAAATATAAAAAAGTCAACTTGTCGTTATATATTTTACCAAAAACAATAGTGGCTCGGGCGCAAGGTCCGAGCCACTCCAACATGACATACCCACACTATCTCTTGCGAAGTTTTGCGGGGGTGCCAATGTAGGTTCCACTTTCGTTGCAATCTGATACCACGACCGCACCCGCACCGACAATGCAACCATCTGTGATCTTCACCCCCTGGATGACACGTGACCCCGTCCCAAGAAGGCATGAAGCCCCGATGGTGACATTTCCTGAGATTGCTGTACCTGGTGCGATATGGGTGAAAGCACCAACCCTACAATCATGGTCAACCGATGCATTGGTGTTAACGATGCAATAGTCAGCAATTTCTACGAGAGGCTGAATGACAGCTCCCGCAGCAACTACTACTCCATGACCAAGCTTGGCAAACCTTGAGACTGTTGCTGCGGGCGAGATGATAGTCTCGAATGAAAAACCGGCTTTGGTATACATCTCAACCGTTCTCTTCAAGAAGTCAGGGTGCCCGACATGCCCAAGACCAAGTGCGAGCACGTTCGTCTCAAGAGCTTGGTCAACTACTGTCAGTTTCCCGACCCTCTTGACACCAAGAAGCTCTGTGTTTGCTTCGTTGTCATCCAGAAAACCAACGACCTGATATTCAGGAAGCTGCAAGAGGACGTCGATGAGCACCTTCGCTTGACCACCTCCACCAAGCACAATTATCTTTTTTGATGGCAATTGCATACGTTCCTTTCGAAAGATTGGATGCTTACTATTATACAACACTTTTAATTATCTATCAAGCCATCACTTGTCGCCTTCCCTTAATATGATGTATCTAATTGTGGTTACCTGATGTTGGTGATATTATGCAATATACAAGCTACTATAAAGTTAAATTATTAAAAATGAAAGTCAGACTAAGCAAACCACATATTGATAAAAAAGACATCGCCGCAGTAACAGAGGTACTTCAATCCGGAACTCTAAGTCTTGGTCCAAAGCTTCAGGAATTCAAAGAGACCTTTGCCGGATACATTGGCGTGAAGCATGCAATCGCAGTCAATAGCGGAACATCAGGACTCCATCTCATTATTAAATCTATGGGAATACAAGATGGGGACGAAGTTATTACTACCCCATTTAGTTTCGTAGCATCAGCAAACTGCATCTTGTTCGAAAAGGGAAAGGTTATTTTCGTTGATATCGATAAAAAAACCTACAATATCGACCCAAAAAAGATAGAAGCAGCAATAACACCAAAAACAAAAGCTATTCTCGTTGTTCATGTATTTGGTCAAATGTGTGACATGACAGCAATCATGAAGATAGCAAAAAAACACAAACTTCTCGTTATAGAAGATGCGTGTGAAGCAATAGGTGCTACTCACAAAGGGAAAAAGGCGGGCACATTCGGTGATGCTGCTGTATTTGCTTTTTATCCAAACAAACAAATTACAACAGGTGAAGGCGGTATGATTGTTACCAACAGCGACGAAATTGCCGCATTAAGCAAGAGTCACAAAAATCAAGGAAGAGACTCAATGGCTTGGCTTGGTCATAGTAGAATTGGCTACAACTACCGGCTCGATGAGATGAGTTGTGCTCTCGGTATCACTCAGTTGAAAAAAATTAATAAACTACTAACGTTGCGTGAATCAGTTGCAAAGGAGTATTTCAAATTACTACAAGGTAACAAAGATATCATCCTTCCAACAATTGCTAAGAATAACAAGGAGAGCTGGTTTGTTTTTGTAATACAGGTCTCTAAGAAAGTTAACAGAGATAACGTTATTGCTATTCTTAAAGAGAAAGGCATCTCAACTAACATCTACTTCCCTCCTATTCACCTTCAAAAGTTTTACAGAGAAGACTTTGGACACAAAGAAGGAGACTTTCCGATTACTGAAGAGATATCCAAACACACTATCGCATTACCATTTTTTTCAGAACTAACCAAAAAAGAAATTGCCTACGTTTGCAAAAATCTGGCGCAAGCAATCAAAGAGAGCAAAAAGTAACATTTAAACAGACTACAACAAAGAATATAAATTTGACGTATCACATAAGTCATGTTACTATATGGTTACTGTTCTTTCCCCTACCAAAAGAGAACGCAACCCAACCACACGGAGTGAGTCATGACATGGTTACGAGAGACCCTTCTCGGTCTAGTGTTCGTAGTACCAGCGGTAGTCTCAATTGGATACTTCAAGAGAGCCTTCGGGATCTCAGCTGACGTATTCATGGTCTGGTACTACTGCGGCATTATAGCCACCCTGCTATTGACCGCGAAGCACACAGGCGAACCCTTCAGCAGGTTCATGGATCCGCCAATTGTTGCGATCCTTTGCATCGTCGCCGTCGGACTGACCGTTGGCGCTGGAGCAAATATCTTCACGTTTCGTGCCTACGCAAGCGCACCAAACCCTGGAATTGTCCAGGCTATCCAGGAGGCTGCTGTACCCCTTATCTTTCTGATGACACTCGTGCTTAGCCATGTGGCACCAAAGCACTTTTCGACCAGCGGACACGTCGATCTCGTTTGGTCGATCGTCGGCATCACCCTCACATTGACGGGAGTGCTAATCATAATCTTCAAATCGACGAAGTAAGCAGTGAACCAAACACTGCTCACGCCTTTTCACCCGCTCTCAGACAGAAACCGACTGGAGGCGGTTTCTTTTTTGCCAACATGCACCACCCTATTTCTTACTTATAAGATAATCACCAAGTGCAAGGTGCTTAAGGCCAGACAAT
>CAZJJX010000026.1:0-7760 GCA_964546555.1 uncultured Candidatus Saccharibacteria bacterium | reverse complement strand
TTGATGACAATGCTGTTGTTATTGTAGATAAGACAAAGAAAGAACCAAAGGCAGGGCGTGTGTTTGGTCCAATCCCTCGTGAACTTTCACAAACTGGTATTGAAGGATACAAGAAGATTGCATCTCTTGCACCGGAAATTATTTAACTATAAGTAGCGGGGTTTTCCCGCCACATAGGTAATAAGTTGCTTTTAGATAATAAATAGATTAGGATAATATACAATTAATTAATAACATTAGTAAGAGTGGCGGGATGGTGATTTTTATAGTCGCCCCACTCCTTAAAAATCAACCATATGCACGTAAAAAAAGGAGACAAAGTAATAGTGATTGCAGGAAAGGAGAAAGGCAAGACTTCTGTTGTTTCAGCAGTGCTTCGCGAAGAGAACCGTGTTGTGCTCGAAGGCCTTAATATGGCAAAGAAGCACACACGTCCTCGAAAGCAAGGTGAAAAAGGTGGAATCGGAGAAATTGCAATGCCAATCCACGCATCAAATGTGAAACTTACAGAAAAAGCAGCAAAGCCTGCAGCGAAAGCTAAGAAAGCTACAAAGAAAGAAGAGAAGTAAATATAGAAGAAATAAAAAGCCCGTAAACAGGGCTTTTTCTCTTAAAGAATGAAAATAACGAACCAGCCCCATAAAAATCCAGCAAGTCCAAGAATAACTTTATGATGAGCCCTTTCAATTTTATGTAAAAGTCTAACTGTGATATAACCACACAGTATATAGGGGATGAAAATAACAATAGTGCTTAAATGATTAAGGTCTCCGGCAATATAGTAAAAGATATAGGTGTAAAAGAAGTAAAGCGTAAATATATTCACGAGAACTTCTAAAGTTATTGCGTCAAACCCTATAAAAAGAGAAAGATCTAGATTTGTTACCTTGTCGTGTCTTGTTTTTAGTGCTGTATGAAAACAGTAAATATGGAATCCATACAGAGGCCACACTAATGCCATCACTAGCGATGTTGCTCCACCATGAACAGGAAGTAGTTGGTAGATCCAGAGCGGTTCACCAGTTAAAGCAATAGAAAGGTTGTGTATAAGAACTTCTCCAGTTGGACCAAGAGCACCTAGGGTTCCTGTATAGAGAATAATGTGTGTCCAGTGAAGAGGGATCCATTTTTTTTCAAGAAGAGAATTAAATAAATATATAATAATTGTAAAGGTGATCAGAAAACTAATAAGAAATAACGGTAAAAAAGTTAATGCCTCTGATCTAGAGTATATCTGTATTACTTCACCCTTTGCAGGGACAATAACTTCAAAAAATATTTTTGCAGCAATAAACAATACGGCGTAGCCAACAAGTGCAATACTAAATGTTCTGCCATATTTTTTGATTGTCATGACATACAGTATATATCAATACATAGAAAGTATAGATAATATACAAACTAGATGAATAAAAAGCATTTTAGAGAAATATGGGTCAAATTACTATGTCTTTTTGTTTAAGGCGAACTTATATACAATAAAAAGAAAGTAAAAGTCGCAAACTAGCTAATGGAACTAATTACGGCTATGTATTTTTCAGTACTATATCAAAAAAAGCAAAAATACTCTCATTTTTTTTTGGTTATTTTACAATTGCAAAGGCACTTATCTTGGTATAGTATGTAGCGGTATGGTCTTTAGGTTCTAAGTTGGAGGTAATCATGGAATTCTTGTTTGGAAACCAAAATAATTGCGCTTACTATCCATATGTGGAAGGGGCTGAATACAAGTATCGTGCATGGGAAGAAAACAATACCTGGCGTCAGCAGTTGCAGGTTAAAGGAAGGAAAGCTGGATCAGGTAATGCGGGTTTTGTCAGAAGTTCAGAAATAGAGGAAGTCGTTATTACGCTTGTGGATGAAGAAGTCATGCTGTGGGAGCATCTTGATTTAGCAAAGCGTGGGGTTGGTCCTGGGAACCTCGGAGGTTTTTTTGTTTTTCTTAGCTGGTTATTTTGTCTCTCATTGTTAGTATTGTCAGTAATTATTACGCTTACTACAACAGTTCTTGATGAATACCCTTGGTACCTCACATCTTGGCTGTATTTACTTGCACCAGTGATTGCTTTTGGGTTAATTTCAGCTTATTTCATTACCAAAGAGAAGATAGTGCATACAAAAAGAAAGAAAATTCTGCGCACCTTTTTGAAAAACCTTCAGTCAAAATCAGGTAGAGACAGCGCCTACTACAGAAACATCTTGCAAGCAATTTCAAATGCAAACAACAAAGAACGAGCAAAAAATGCACGAATGCTCCTTAATGAGGGTCTTGTGTAGTTTTGTATAGTTCAAAAGACCTGGATAGTCAGGTCTTTTTTGTATCAGGGTGCATTATGGTAGCCGTGTACCAGAGTGCTGTTATGGCGAGGGAGGGGTAATAAGGCGTAGCTGAGATGATTTCAAACTTTCTTAACAGTAACTATGTCTTTTGACGTGCTACACTTTGCTTATCGCTTATTATTGTCAGTCTCCACTTAAAATTATTTATGAAGCAATTTTTGTGTGCATTTATTTTTTTTGTAAGTTTTGGGTTCGTGTCTGCTCAGGTTTTATCTTCAACAAAAGATGAAGCAGTTGGTTTTGGGTATTATCAAGGAGATACGGGCTTCGGGGTTGTTCAAGGTACAGTTTTGGAAGGCAAGACTCTCGTTGTGGTGGAAGAATCGATGCGAAATAAGGTACTTGTTCTGTCTGGGTACCGACCGATTGCCTGGACTATTTTTAATCCATCCAAGATTCCAATTAAAAAAATTATTACTACAGGATATTATGATCAACGTGTTGTTAACCCAGAAGGGGTCACGGTTGATTCTGTGTCTTTTGTGAAGGATAAAAAATTATACGCACTTTATACTACTTCATTTTCTCAGTTTTCGATTCTCCAGAACTACCTTGCTTCCATAGGGGTTGCTTTAGAGCAAAAGAATTTTAATGTAGGTACCGTTGCTCCATCTTCTGCTCTTGCGTTTTCTGTAAATGCTTTTAAGTTGCCTAATGTTTCGTTTAAGGAAAAGGATCCTATTCCACTTTCGTGGTCTGTTGCTACACAATCAACTCAAGGTAGAATTATCTACACTGTACGAAAGATTGGAGATGATGGTGTGGTGATTACCGCAACGTCAGGTCAGATTGCTATTACTTCACAGATGGCAACAAGCGGGATGTTTATGTTAAGTTCACAACAAAACCTCTCAATACCTCAAGGTCGCTACGAAGTACTTGCTCGTCTTGAGGGTTGTCGATTGCGAACATCTTGTGCGACATGGTCTCGAACACTCCTTGCGACCTCTACTCCTGTTTATTTTACTGTTACACCTCGTGAAAATGTTATTACAACAACAAGTCTTACAACTAGTTTTCAGCATGTTGCAAGTGCGCCATCTACCCAGGTGGGGGCTTACTACTGGGGAGGGTACAAACCAACGACGTCAGGCAATGTGCTTAAGGGTGGTGTTGAGAAGTTACAGGGGGCAGGCTTAAAAGATATTGTGCGAATTGTAGTACAACCTCGTGTTAAGAATGCTGGTACTGACGACATCTATGCTGTTTCGTCAGCACTTACAAGTGCGTGCCCAAGTACAAAACCATTCCTTCCTTGTGCGATCTCACATTCTTCGTATAAAGACACTCTTAGTATCCCTGGGATTTCTACATTTATTCTTACTACCTATGATTCTGCAGGTTCTGGGAATAATGGATATGCAACAGATTTTACTAATCCGCTGATTCTTGCATCAACTACAAAACAAGCAGAGGTGCGTAATGAATATAAGGAAATGACTCTTGCACTCTACCGAAACCACAGCGGATCAGGTAAAACATTTATTGTGAGTAACTGGGAAACTGATAACACACTGTATTGTGGTGCTGCGTATAGCTATGTTACAGACGCAAAGTTCAGAGCGTCGTGTGACGCACAAGCGATAAAGCCTGCAGATCGTATTGCAGGGTTAACACTTTGGTTTAAGTTGCGTAAGGAAGGAATAGCGCTTGGTCGCGAAGTAGCACAAAAAGAAGGTCTTACTGGTGTGACCGTGCATGACGCTATCGAAATCAGTAGCCTCCATCTCTTACAGGATAAAGCATACAAAAATACATTACAAGACATTGTGCCATTTATTAAGCCTGCATATGTTACCTATTCTGCGTGGGATAGTGTAGAAGGAGGAACAGCTGAGGAGGATTTTATAAAACTTAAAGGGTTGCTTTCTAGTTATGGGTCGTCACTTATTATTGGTGAACTTGGTCTACGTAACATGACAACAGATTCTCTTCAAGAGTGGAAGTTCCAAGAAACTGTAAAAACTTCACTTCGACTTGGTATCCCGTCAATTATTTGGGAAGGGTACCCAGGAACTGGATTACCAGACTACTTGCTTTCATCAAGTGGTGTAGAGGAAAAGATCGCCACACGACTAAGAAGTATACTTACGTCATACCCTGTAGCTACTATGTCTAAAGATACAAAAATACATGCTGTAGTTGATAAGGGTACGATAGGAAGTAAGCATTTTTTTGAGCTCTACGGAACCTTTTTGGCTTCTGGAAATGCTGTCCGTGTGACGTGTGATAATCAGGTTCTAAATGCTACTATTGAGTATCAAAGTAAAAACCAGATTAATGTTTCAACTCTTGTTTTGCAAAATGAGTCATGGTGCGTATTTGCAATGATTGATGCTTCCAAAATTTCACTTACTGAATACGGCCCACTTAAAACATGTGCATACGTATCAGGTGGAAAGGCAACATGTGTTAAACCTCTTGCAATCGAGTCAGTTCCTGTTTCTGTTCTTGGTTCATCGAGTGCTTGTACAATGATTAAGCGTAATATGCACCGAGGTAATGAAGATAAAGATGTTCGGGTGTTGCAAAACTTCCTTCGTGATAAAGGGTTCTTTGATCATGAAAGCACTGGATTTTATGGAGATGTAACAGTGCAGGCAGTTAAAAAGTATCAGGAAAGTGTTGGTTTACCAGCAACTGGTATGGTGTATGATTTTACAAGATCTGCAATCGAGCTTGAAACGTGTGGTAAATAGCTGCGCAATCTCTACTATTAGAGCGATACAGGGCTTCCTCAGATAAGACTACTTACTGGTGTGCTTCGGGTAGATTTCGATAAGTTCGTCTGATGTATAAAATGCATCAGCAAGAGATCCAAAGCTATATTTTTTGCCGTTGATAGCAATTTCTGCACCACCTGATTGTGGGTTCCTGTTTGGTTTTGACCTTGAAAATCCAAGATTCCAAAGTGTTGCAATGATTTCTGGTCTTTGGTTAATTGGGTATCCTGCTTTTTCCCACTGCGTCTGTATTTGTTTAATAAAAAGTGCCGTGTAAAGGTAGGTATAGTAATGGTCTCGGGTATCGGTTATTCTGGCAAAGCGTTCACTTGTTGTGCCTATGTCATTTTCTGAAAATGATAAGATAGTTTCAAAGTTTTTTCCTAAGTAAAACGGTGAATTTTTTGAATGAAGATTTCTTTCTACTTGTAGCGCAGTATCTTCTTTGATACCAAAAAGTCCCCATGAGAACTGACTCTGACTGCCAAGTACTTTAAGCGGTTCAAAGAAACGCTTAAATACAGGTCGGTCAGTATGGTAGAGTCGCATCTGTTCTGGTACAAGGACAGCTACAAGAAGTCTCTCTTCGACACCTGTTTCTTGTGCGACTTTGCTTATAACAGGTTTATCCTTTGCTACCGCAACACGAAATGCAACCCATTCCTTGGTGTGTGCAAGAGGGAAGGTGGTGTAACTGTCCTCGAGAATCTTTTTGTCGAGAAAGTTTTTTGTTTGGGTGTCGATAATGCCATCTGTGTTAGTGATTCCAAAAGTAAGAAGGATGTACCCAGCAATGAGGAAAAAACCTATACAAGCAAATCCGTATACAAAAAAATATAAGAGATTTCGCCGAGTAATTCTTATCATATAAGCACCCATGGTACCATGGGTGGAGTTATTTTTCATAATTAAAACGCTCTGTCGGAATGTGTGTATGGCATGGTGATAACACTACACAGAGGAATATTCCTTTTGTCAGGTGTCTGACGTTTATTGTTGAGGTTAGTGTTTTATCTAATCAGGTTACTTCTATTATAGAAAAGAAGGCATTCTTATTTGAAGAAAGTGTATAAAATAAAACCTCACAAGACATAGGGGTCTTGTGAGATGGTGTGTATTGTATGTGCGTGCTCACATACTTTATGTTTATTTAATTAACGTCGCATTGTAAAACTTACAGCCAGGAATCCTGTAAAAATTGCACATGAAAAGTTGACACTAATCATGAACAAGTTTCCATGTTTGAGTACATTGTTTATGCCAACGAAAATGTTGAAAGCAGAAGCGAAAAGTGCAAAGATCGAAAGGGTGTCGATTTTTTTTATATACATGTTTACACTTCGAAGTGTACCTAGAATACCTAGCGCTCCCATGAAATATGCAAACGCGAAGGTGGCACCGATTATGTATGAGCTCTCATTTTTGGCAAGATTATTTATGCCAACAAAAATGCTGAAAGTCGAAATAAGAAATGCAAGCGCTGATTTCAGACGAATGGCCATGGTTAATTCCTTTTAACAATGATGAATGAACACTAAAAACAAATTATATACTATACTAATTTAAACTACTTTGTCAAGTATCTCGTAGGCGAATTGTTGCATTAATTCTAAAAATATTTCACCCTAACTGTAGGGCGCTTTAGGTTAAAGTAGTTGTCATATTTTGAATAGAAGTTAAGACATAGTTACTCTTATCGGGTATACATAACATCTCGCCCGTGTAAGGGCGAGATGTTGAAAGGGGTAGATTTTTATGTAGAGAACTTTTGTGCGTAATACGTTATTGCCAAGACTACACCTGATGCTACAGTGATTCTCTGGTAGGCTTCCTTTGTAGTTTTTCCACTTGCTACAGACATTTTTACTAGAAAACCAATTCCAAGAATTGTTCTCTTGGTTGCCATGCCGTAGAGTCCGGCACAGAATAAGAAAAGCAGCATGCCGGCAATCGAAGTAAGTGCTCCTTGGGTAAACCCAAGGAAGGCAACCACAATTGCCATGAGCACAATCTGAAACAGGGTGCGTTTATCCACGAGAGGCCTCCAAAACTAGGAATGAACGATATTATATTATACAATATAATATATATACTTGTCAATAGTTACAAAAGGATAATTATTTAGTAGAATGAAGTCCTTATTCAATAAACACGAGATAACTCTCGTAAGCTAAGCGCGTATATCCCCACTTCGCTTTATGTCCTGGCTTTTCGTTAAAACTACGAAGTAGCTACGCGGGGCACGGCCGTGGGTAATCGTACTTACACACAATATATGTCAAAATCATCAATAGTTTCAGTCTCTGAAAAGCAAAAAGCATCTTTTGAAAAGCTTTCAAAGGAATTTGGTTACAAAAATGTAATGGCTGCGCCTCATCTTGTTAAGGTGACAGTGTCTGTTGCAACAGGTTCTGCTATGAAGCGTGACAAGAAGCGAAACGACCTTGTGGTAGATCGTCTTGCTAAGATCACAGGTCAGAAGCCTACAATTCGTAAAGCAAAGATGTCAGTTGCGTCATTTAAGACACGCCAGGGAGACCCAATTGGAGTTGCGGTAACACTTCGTGGTGCACGCATGATTGGATTTTTGGATAAGGTTCTTAACGTAGCACTGTCTCGTCCACAGGCCTTCCGTGGTCTCAATCGTACATCAGTAGATGATATCGGGAACATGATCTTTGGTATTACGGAACACAC
>CAZJJX010000025.1:0-8083 GCA_964546555.1 uncultured Candidatus Saccharibacteria bacterium | reverse complement strand
AAGTGTGTGCTTACGAGTATCAAAATGGAATCCTTCGATTTTTTCTTGAGCACCTTCGAGTGCTTTTGATACTAACTTTGAAGCGATTGGTTCATCTTCTGGGATACCGAAACGTCCCATCATTGCTTTGATATTTGCAGAACCAAACACACGCATAAGATCATCTTCAAGTGATACGAAGAATTGTGTCTCGCCGACATCTCCTTGTCGTCCTGAACGACCACGAAGCTGATTATCGATGCGACGAGCTTCATGACGCTCTGTACCGATCACAAATAAACCACCGAGTGCGAGCACTTCTTCGCGCTCGGCATCTGTTGCTTGTGGACCACCTAACTTAATATCCACTCCACGACCGGCCATGTTTGTAGCAATGGTTACTGCACCACGCTTACCAGCGTCTGCAATAATCTCCCCTTCCTTTTCATGGTTCTTAGCGTTAAGAACAGCATGTGGAATACCTTCACGTTCAAGGTATTTACTGATTGCTTCGTTCTTTTCGATAGAAATAGTACCAATAAGGACAGGTTGCCCCTTTTCGTGAAGTTCTTTTACTTTCTTAGAGAGTGCCTGCCACTTACCTTTTTCTGTCTGGAAAATAAGATCACTATGATCTTTACGGTTGATTGGGTTATGGGTAGGAATTGGAGTTACGACAAGCCCATACACTTTGTAGAACTCTTCCTTTGAAGTCTCTGCAGTTCCTGTCATACCAGCAAGCTTTTCGTAGAATCTAAAGTAGTTCTGGAAGGTTATGGAAGCAAGTGTCTTACTCTCTTGCTCGATCTTTACTCCTTCTTTTGCTTCTACCGCTTGATGGAGACCGTCTGACCAACGTCTTCCTGGCTGCATACGTCCTGTGAACTCATCAACGATGATAACCTCACCGTCTTTTACCACATATTCACGTTCACGAAGGAAGAGCGCCTTTGCTTTTACAGCGGTCTCTAAGTGGTGCACATACTTCATTCCTTCTATAGAATAGATATTACTGATATTGAGCGCAGATTCTGCCTTTGTAATACCAGCTTCAGTAAGAGAAATAGCACGCTGCTTTTCATCAACGGTATAATCATCGCCTTCAGTAAGTGATTCAGCAATCGAAGCAAAACGAGTGTACATGTCACTTGATTGCGTAGAAGGTGCAGAGATAATCAGTGGAGTACGTGCTTCGTCAATCAAAATAGAGTCGATTTCATCAACAATCGCATAATGATGTGTATGCTGTGTGATCGCTTCTTTATTATAGCCGATATTATCTCGTAGATAATCAAAACCAAACTCATTGTTAGTACCATACGTAATATCTGCCTTGTATGCTTCTTGTCTGCCACACGGCTTTAGGTAATCATAGACAACTTTGTATGACCCAACTTCGTCACGTTTCTCATCGTCAGCCTTTTCTTCTTCTTGTGAAAGATGTGACGTATCATACATATATGATGACTGATGATTGATCACAGAAACAGAAATACCAAGTGCATCATACACTTGCCCCATCCACACTGAGTCACGACGAGAGAGGTAGTCGTTAACGGTAATAATATGCACACCGCGACCACTGAGCGCATTGAGATATGCAGGAAGCGTTGCAACAAGTGTTTTACCTTCTCCTGTTCTCATCTCAGCAATATGACCACGATGAAGCAGGATCCCTCCTATTACTTGTACACGATAATGCATCATATGTAATGTACGACGAGCACTTTCACGGACAAGTGCGAATGCTTCAGGAAGAACATCCTCGAGAATTTTCTTTTCTTTCTGCTTAAGCTCATCTCCCGTCAGGCCTTCAATTTCACCCATAACACGAGCCTTTAGCGCAAGACTTCGCTCCTTAAGTGCCTGATCATCAAGAGTCTTTAGCTCATCTTCAAAAGAAAAAACCTTATCTACTAAAGGAGTTAGGGATTTTATAGTTTTTTTGGACTCATCCGGGAAAAGCTTTGCTAAAAATGACATAGTTGAGTAATTATACCATAAAATAGAGCTTGGGGCTACGAGCTTTTGAGTCAAAATTTGCATTCATACTATAGTACGTTAGATACAATAAGCGATAATTTTGTAACCAAGATGTTTAAAGGTGAGAAACCTAAGACAAAAAATTTTTACAATAAAGTAGATAAGGCGATACGAAGACATATATATGAAAAAGACACTCTGGGAGGAGTGTCTTTTTCGAAAGAACTATGTTTGCTCGAAGCTTCGAACAAATTGTGACTAAGCACGCTTTGCTGTCTTCTTTGCAACCTTCTTCTTTGCAACTTTCTTCTTTGCAACTTTCTTAGCTGCTTTCTTCTTTGCTGCCATAAAATTTATTTTATTATACAAATCCGAGAGTGCTTGTAATGTTGTGATCGCGACCACGATCAACTACTCTCTTATGTATAAGTATGACACTCATACAAATACATACAATAGTAAATGAAACAAAATATGTGGATAACTTCAAATTTTTATTTTTTGTATTTCTGCAAATGCGAAGCATTTGCAGAAAATGCTTTTAGCTATTAGCCTTCAGCTCTTAGCTTTAACACAAAAGTGGCCACGAAGTGGCCACTTTTGTGTTTATTTATATTTGAATATATGCAACTAACCACTAAAGCTAATTGCTGCAAGAAAATTTTTAGTTGTTAGTGTATACAAAAAAGGAGGCGCCTACGGCGCCTCCTTTTTTACTAGTCCTAATCCCCTTACTTACTAGCAATAACTTTTGCTTTATAGCTATGTTCCTTTGCTTTACAACGGCAACCTTTTGGAGCGATGTATTCGTTGACAAACTCTTCTCCGTAATCATACACAATCTCATCACCTTCACTAATATTCTTTATTGCTTTAATAAACACCCGCCCTTTCTTAACGTCACTTTCTGCATTCCCTGCTTCGTTACAAGCATGATTACAATACCGTGCAATATTCCATCTCACAGAACCGTCTATTGTCTTATTCTTGTTTACTTCAAAGAGATACTGATTTGTTGCAATTTTTTCCGCCTCTTCTTTATTTAAAATATTACCAATGTACTCGATAATCATTTCACCTTTCTTAATATTTTCGCCAGCAAAGAGTCCGAGGCCATCTAGTCCACGCTTTACTTTTACTTGCTTGAAATGATGATCTGGGAGTTTTACTTCTACTTCTTTTCCTTCAACTTTCATAAAAATTTTCTTTGCTGTGTGTTTTGCAACACTCTTACTTATTTTTTGTAGTGCCTCCTTCTTAATAGTACTCCCCTTTTTCAATAATACTGATTGCTTTTTCTTCATAGTGCTATGAAGCATACTACGAGTTGCTAGTGATACTCAAGATGTGAATAGAAAAACACCCTTCACTATAGTGACAGGTGTTTACTTGATTGTTTTATTTTTTAAATTTTAGGAATGATATTGAAACTATCAAATGGAAACCATGGTTCCCCTACCAACCCAATTGAAAGATTTGTTACCTCTTTTAAAAGAATTCCTTTTTCTCCGATTGACCGAATATGGTAAACACAACTGACCTGCGGAGGGATAACAAGATGTTTCCCTGGAATAACAGCCAAGTATGAGAGGCTGGGCACAAGGACACACCTAACTTTCATCCCAATTCTTGCTGTAGCAAACGTGAGATCTCCACTACGAGACCTATAGTTGAAGTTCCTCATAAGAACCGCCTCGCTTTCTTTGGTTAATTTTTAGATGAAATAATGAGCAGCAATCCTTCTTTGACTTATACTACATGCACTTAAAAGAAACACAAAATAACTTCTATTCTCTTATTCTACTCTCTTCTATACTTTTGCCTAAATATGGTAGTATCTATAGTATATGAAACAAGTCCCGCAAGCATTAACAAAACCTTACAACCCAAGCAAAACCGAGCAAGCTCTCTACGAAGAATGGGAGAAGAGTGGTTTTTTTAATCCAGATAATCTCCCTGGAAAAAGAGAGATCCCGTACGCAGTCATTCTCCCGCCACCTAATGTTACAGGAACTCTCCACGCAGGACATGCCACCATGCTTGCTATCCAAGACACAATCGTACGATTCAAACGCATGCAAGGATACAAAACACTATGGCTACCAGGAACAGATCATGCAGCAATCGCTACACAATCAGTCGTTGAAAAGAAAATCCAAAAAGAAGAAGGAAAGTCGCGACATGACATTGGTCGTGAAGAGATGCTTAAACGTATCAACACTTTTGCTCTTGAATCACAAAGCACCATCCTCTCACAGTTTCGTGCAATGGGAGCGTCACTTGATTGGTCAAGACTAGCATTTACACTTGATGAAACACGCAATAAAGCAGTCAAAACTATGTTCAAGAAGATGTATGATGACGGCATCATCTATCGTGGTCATCGCATCGTAAACTGGGACCCAAAAGGTCAAACAACAATTTCTGACGACGAACTTGTGTATGTAGAAGAAAAAACAAAGTTCTACTATTTTAAGTATGGCCCATTTGTTATAGGAACCGCCCGACCTGAGACAAAGTTTGGTGACAAATATGTTGTCATGCACCCAGATGATGAGCGATATAAGGAATACACACATGGACAGAAGCTAACTGTAGAGTGGATTAATGGGCCAATTGAAGCCAGAATCATCAAAGATAGTTCTGTTGATCCTGAGTTTGGTACAGGTGTTATGACAATCACACCATGGCACTCAGTAGTTGACTTTGAGCTTGCACAAAAATACAAACTAGATTACGAACAAATAATAGACAAGTACGGAAAACTTCTCCCTGTTGCAGGTGAAGAATTTGCTGGACTCAAAATAAATGTTGCACGCGAAAAGATTGTTGAAAAGTTACAATCAAAAGGTCTTGTTGATAAAATCGAAGATTACACACACAATGTATCAACCGCAGAAAGAACTGGCGGGATTATTGAGCCACAAATTATGGAGCAATGGTTTATTGCAGTAAATAAGCCATTTGATCACTTTGGAACTAAAAAGACCCTTAAAGAACTCATGAAGGAAGCAGTGAGCACAAAACAGGTCACAATCATGCCAGAGCGATTCGAGCGTGTGTACTATAGTTGGATTGACAACCTAAACGACTGGTGCATCTCACGACAAATATGGTACGGGCACAGAATCCCTGTTTGGTACAAAGCACAGTCAAAAGCTGACATAACATCTACAACCGAAGTGTATTGTGGTATAGAAGCTCCTGTTGGTAATGGATGGATCCAAGATGAAGACACACTTGATACATGGTTCTCATCAGGTATGTGGACATTTTCGACACTTGGTTGGCCAGAAAAGACACCTGACTTTCTCACCTACCACCCAACAGCACTCTTAGAAACAGGTCATGACATACTATTCTTCTGGGTGGCACGCATGGTGCTCTTTTCTATGTACGCACTCAATCAGCCACCATTTAGTCATGCTTACCTCCACGGGCTTGTACGTGATGCGCAAGGCAGAAAAATGAGTAAATCGCTTGGTAACACTCTTGATCCACGTGAACTTGGTGCAAAATATGGAACCGACGCACTTCGCATGTCGCTCATGGTTAGTAATGGCCCAGGGAATGATCTTAAGTTAAGTGAAGACAAAGTAAAAGCTTACAAACTCTTTTCTAATAAAATCTGGAATGCTGCTAGGTTCGTACTAGAAAAAACAGCAGACTTTGAAGAGACAGGTGTCGTATGGAATGACGAAGACAAAGCCGTCTATGACGCGTGGAGAGCAGTGCATAAAGATATCACCGATGATCTAACCAACTACAGACTCCATCTTGCAACAGAAAAGATGTATGACTACTTCTGGAAAACATTTTGTGACGAGATAATCGAAACACGAAAGGTAAGAATAATGGATGATAATGAAAAGAAGAGCGCGCAACTCCTTCTTGTCACTCTACTTCGTGAGCTTATTATCACAATACATCCTGCAATGCCTTTCATTACAGAAGAGATTTGGAAATATATCAAGAATGAGAATGACGAGATGCTGATGGTGACAAGATGGTAAAAATGCAGAAGTTGTTAGTGGTTAGTTATTAGTAATCAGTAAATACAACAATAAAAATGCGCAATACCTTCGGTGTTGCGCATTTTTATTTACTAATTACTAATAACTGCCCACTGTGTATAACTTCTACCATTTATAGAACAATATCGACTATACTAGGTAGATATACAAGTAACCCTGTTTATTTTTATGCTTAAAGAAAAAAAATCATTTTTCGAGCGCCTTGCTGGCTCAATCAGTGTGGAGGATGACGAGGATCAGATCGACTTCACACCAGAGCAAGCTGAAGATGAAGTCGAAGAAGAATTGCCCATAAAACACGTTGGTCAAAAAGCTTCACAAACATCTCTTGCTCAGGCTTCACGACCAAAGCATCATGTCGTAGAAGAAGAACAAGAGGATGTTGAAATGGAAGAAGGTGAACTTTCTGTTGATGTATACCAAACAGCTACAGAAATCATCATTGAAGCCATGGTAGCAGGTGTAAAACCAGAAGATCTCCACCTCTCAATCACTCGAGATATGGTTACCATCAAAGGACGACGAGATGGAAACACTCAAGTCAACCACGATGATTACTTCTACAAGGAGCTTTACTGGGGAACATTTACACGAACGATCCTCTTGCCACATGAAGTAGAGATAGAAGAAGCAGAAGCGGTAGAAAAGCATGGGTTGCTCATCATACGACTTCCGAAGGTAGACAAAGCTAGACAGACTAAACTCAAAGTTAAATCTATATAAAACAAAAATCACCGCATTAGTGCGGTGATTTTACTTTTCTTTATCATTCTTTGCTTTAATAGTTTCAAGTGCACGAGTTGCATCTAGCAACCGATCTATAACAGGCATTTTGATCAATGAGAATGATAGCGTGTTTTCTGTGAGATACCCTGGTAACTTACCTTGCTGAGCTTGCGCTATTGTTTCCTTGAATAAATTATGTGCGCATGTAAAATATTCATCTCTTGTTATACCCAAAAATTCACAAAGAGAATCTATGTTGTTAGCATCTCCTTTTACCATTCTGAAATAAAAAAGAGTTCGTTCCATACAACTCCCCTAACAATGAACAATGCTTCATATAATACAGAATTTACCGGCAATAAACAATAAGGTTGCTACTTCAGATTTTGTAATAAATTACAAGGAGTCAAGCTCTCCGACTAGTAAATTTTTGTCGTCACAAAAATTTCTCGCCTTTCACTCCTCGTGGTTAATAATTGGACCTAGGCTCAGTCACGGAACTCCTCCTCGCAAGCTCGTCGAGTAGGTTCCGCGACCCCATATTCGAGCCTTCTCAAACAACGTGCAGACGTTGTTTTTGGTCCCAGCACAGCAAATTAAAAACACTTCTTACAGAAGTGTTTTTAATTTGCTGTGCTGGGACCCAGGCTCGAACTGGGGACCTATTGCTCTTCAGGCAAGCGCTCTACCAACTGAGCTATCCCAGCATATTTAATTGTTTTTACCGACTAATCCTGTGCACGTTTTTATATATGCCACCAACTTGCGTCCTACGCTTCCTGGCTACGAACATCTTCAAGGCCAAGCCTCTTAAGCCATCACTAGCAGATTTTATTTTTACTACCGACTTTGTGTGAACACTATATTAGTTTTATGGAAATATTCAATAACCCTAATACTAGGCAAGTATAGCACAAAATAGGAACAAATAAAAGATGGCAATTATTGACTTAGAGCACCTGCACCAGCTTCGTTAAGCACTTTTTCGAGCGCGTTCACGTCTGGAACAGCACCCTTCATTCCCTGAAATTGTTGCAATACACCTTGAGTACTACCAAGTAATTCTGAAATAATAGGTTTTATATAATAATACGAAGCAACAAGAGAACCGATAATAAGAGCCCAATAGAGCAGCCTAAAGATTGTCCCCATTGTTTGGGCACGATCCATTCTGCGAAGGATTTTATTATTCTCCTCAGTAAGTTCTAAGATTCTATGTAATTTTTCTTCATTAGTTAGCATGTCACTCATATATATAAGTATATCGTATTTTGGAATGCCACCAAATGAACAATATGGTAGAATCCACATATAGCCCTCGTAGTTAAATGGATATAACTGCTCCGTCCTAAGGAGTTATT
>CAZJJX010000024.1:0-8158 GCA_964546555.1 uncultured Candidatus Saccharibacteria bacterium | reverse complement strand
AATGGCGGTTCACCTTCCACTTTCAGTTGCGGCACAAGAAGAGGCTCGTACACTTATGGCTGCGAACCGCAACCTTCTTCGTCCTGGATCAGGAGATTCAATCGTAAACCCACGCATGGATATGGTGCTTGGTGCGTATTGGATGACAAAGATGATTGCAGGTGAAAAGGGTGAAGGAAAGTACTTTGCATCTCCAAATGAAGCGATTACAGCGTATGACTTCGGTATCGTATCGTTCCGAGCAAAGATTATCGTGATGCCGTCTGATAAACCAAAGTATGCACAGTTCGGCGGTAAGCCATTTGAAACAACAATTGGACGCCTCCTTTTCAACTCTGTATTTCCGTCAGAATATCCGTACATGCACGAGGAGGTTGGGAATAAGAAGATGAACAGTATTATTGATCAAGTGATTCTAACGTATGGTCTAGAAATCGCACCATCGGTAATTGATAAGATTAAGGCGTTTGGGTACAAGTATGCAACTGTTTCTGGAACAACATGGAATATCGATGCGGTAAAAGTTCCAGAAGAGAAAGGCGCACTTGTTGATGAGGGTTGGAGTCAGGCAGCTCGTGTAGAAGCTGACTATGAAGAAGGTCTTCTTTCTGCAGAAGAACGATACGAGCGAACCATCGCTGTATGGCAAGGTGTTCGTAGTAAGATTGAGAAGCTTGTCCCTGAGTCATTTGATAAGCATGGATCAGTGTATGACCTTATTACTTCCGGTGCTCGTGGATCTATCGCTCAGATCATTCAGATGTCAGGTATGAAGGGTATTATCGTTAACAACTCAGGACGTAACTTGGACTTCCCAGTTATTTCATCATACAAGGAAGGTCTTACACCACTTGAGTACTTCATTACTACCTATGGAGCTCGTAAGGGTAACTCAGATACCGCGCTTAAGACTGCGCAAGCTGGATACCTTACACGACGTCTTGTTGATGTGGCACAAGATGCTATCATCACAGAACTTGATTGTGGTACAAAAGAATCAAAGGTTGTCCGTAAGGAAAATGCTCTTGGTATCGAAGTGCCAATTTCAAAAAATGTTCGTGGTTGTGTGCTTGCAGAAGATATTGTGATTGACGGGTCAGTCCTCTTTAAGAAGGATCATCTTATTACAAAGGATGACGCACTTACAATCGAGAATAAAGGAGTAGAAGAAGTGCGTGTCTTTACACCGCTTATGTGTAAGTCACTACACGGAATCTGTCAGAAGTGTTACGGACTCGACATGGGTCGTAACAAGAAGGTAGACCTTGGAGAAGCAGTTGGTATTGTTGCAGCTCAAGCGATCGGTGAACCAGGAACTCAGCTTACAATGCGTACCTTCCATGCAGGAGGTGTGGCAGGAACAGACATCACACAAGGTCTTCCTCGTGTTGAAGAAATCTTCGAACGACGTGCTCCTAAGAACCCAGCAATCATTGCACACGAATCAGGTGAAATCATGGGAATCCGTGAAGAAGGAAAAGAAAAAATTATCGTACTCCTTGCAGATGATGATGGTGCAAAGGGTAACAAGAGTGGTAAGCAGGTAGAATACACTGTACCATTCCGTCGTCAGCCTATGGTTAAGGTTGGAGACAAGGTAAAGCGTGGTCAAATGCTTACTGATGGTTCATGTGATATCGATGAACTCTTCAACTTTGCTGGTAAGGAAGTTGCAGAAGAATATATCATTAGTGAAATCAACAAGGTGTACGAACTCCAAGGTGCGGCTATTTCACGTAAGCACGTTGAAGTTATCATCAAGCAAATGTTTGGTCGTGTGAAGATTATTAACCCAGGAGATACAAAGTTCACACAGTCAGATGTTGTTGAAGTATCTAACTTCCGTTCTGAAAATGCTCGTGTGAAGGCTCTCGGTCAAACAGAAGCAAAAGGTAAGTATCTTGTACTTGGTATTACTGATGTGGCACTCTCTACTGACTCATGGCTATCGTCAGCGTCATTCCAGAACACGACACGTGTGCTTATTACAGCATCGACTCGTGGACAAATGGATGAGCTTCGAGGTCTTAAGGAAAATGTTATCATTGGACGCCTTATCCCTGCTGGAACTGGGCTACGTGGCGAACAAGCTGAGTAGTACCTACTACAAAATTGGCGTCCTGCTTGTGAAAATTCTCCAGCGCAGTTTGGTGTACAACCTAGTACATCAAACCACTGTCCTCAAATTTTCACGTCGCATCTCATCCAATTTTCTAGAGGGTTGACATTGAATAAAATTCAATACTCAAATACCAAAAGCGCGACTGAAGGTCGCGCTTTTGGTATGCCCAATACATCACATTGTGATATATATAGTATCTTTTTTTCTGATGTAGTGTGCTAGACTTTTAGTAAGTATGGAAGAGCTTAACCAAAACAATATTCATGAACCAAAGGTCATAACTATGGATTCTGGTAACAGTCCTTCAGTAATTACTACGTCTGCTTCAAGTGTAGCAATGTTTCTTTTTAAAATTTCTTTTTTCTTATTAGCCCAACTCAGTATAATTTTAATTAGTGTTTATCAGATTACTCCGTATGAAGAGGTTTTTGTTCGTCACCCAAATTTTAGTTTAAAAGTATTTTTTGAAAAATTTTTAACTGTCTTTGTGGCAAGTGTACCTGTCATGGTCGCTTTGCTTTTCATTCGTGACAATTATAAAAAAATTCTCGTATTATTCCTACTTGGGTCAATATTTTTTTTGATTATTACTGGGGTTATTCTTCAAGGTGAAGGAGGGCTTGAAGCTTTAAGTTTCGCGGTCATTATTCCAGGTGTCATAATTGTTAATGCGCTGCTTCTCCCGTTGCTGAATTTCTTTTTTACAATCTTACAAAGAATAAAACGTGTATTTGTAACAGTTCTTATCATCGTTAACTTTGTACTTATTGGAATAGTTTCTATTCTTCTGTATTTTAGTTATGTTAAGTTTGAAACGTACCATCAAGAAGTATTAAACACAAGAGAGAAAAATAAAACTTTCTATAGTAAAGGTACTTGTGAGAATATTATTGAATTACTTGGGTATGAAAATGGAAAGCTGACACATACAAAAGAAGGGTGTTATTATGAGAACGCTATTTCTAAGGTAGATCCTACGTTCTGTGAGAAAATTATGTCAAAAACAGTTCAACAAAAATGTTACTTGGCTGTGAGAGGTATTATTTTGGAAAGTGACCCTAATTCACAATATAAAGATTACAAGTATAAGATGATCCCTGCCCTAGACGATACTTCTCAATGTGATGAAGAAACAGCGATTAACATCATTAAATCTAGAGAGGTTAACCATTTCTATTCTACAGATAATTGTTACCATGGAGAGGCTATGGTAACAAAAAATAGTGCGTATTGTCAAAAGATAGTGGATGACGGTATACGAAAAGACTGCAAGGACTTCTTTGTAAATTATGTAAATGGATTTTAAATTCGCACGTAAAGTAATTTCAAATTTTTTGATTCCATAATTTTTTGCCGACAAGGCTTAAAAAACGTTATCATCGGACGCCTCATTCCTGCGGGGGCAGGGCTACGTGATGAACAAGCTGAGTAGTATCAGTTACAAAATCACGCAATCTTTTTTGTTGTGGAGCTTCGAGTGCTTGTTAACGTAGAACTAACTATGTCTCCTTGCACCCTTCTTTACGCCTCGAATCTTGCATAATTTTCTAACTGGCTGACGATTAATAAAACAGCAAAAAACACAAGCGACACTGAAGGTGTCGCTTGTTTTTTTGTTATTTTACTTTTACGCAAGGCATGATAGATTGTAAGTAGCTTTGTTCTTGTGGAGGTATTGCATGAATTTACGTACGAAATGTTTTTTAAAATATCACTCTCTTGAAAACAGTAATAAACAAGAAACTGTTACTTCTTTTGATGTCCAGTTCTACTTACATAAAGCATACAAAGAACTTGCAGACTATTTCCATCTTCCGCTTCCTTTCATAACTCGAATCAAAGGAGATAAGGTGCTGATTGCAAAGGAGCTGATGAGTGTCTACGGATTCTCTTCTCAGATGGCAGATGATATTGCATATCATAAGGTGCCTATGATTCAACCTGATGTTCCTAATCCTTATGAGGGTCTTAATTGGTACGAAGTGCATCTCTGCCGTGAATATCGACTCACTGGTGATATTGTTAAAGAGATGACCAGAGACGGTCTTCCTCTTGATATAGCTCTTCGTAAAGCACACGGCATGGACCCAATCTCTGCATATGATTGTATGCGAGGCCGGATTAGCTTCGAAGATGCTCTTTTAGGAAAAACGGCACCGGTGCTTACTGTGTCTGATCTGTTTCACGGCCTTTTCAATGCCGCTAGAACTATGGACGCACACAAGAGGCCTTAATGTGCGCATAATGTTCGTGATGTTTATCAAAACCCGCTACCTAAGCGGGTTTTTTGTTGTAAGAAATATCTTTGCAATTCTTCTTGTATTTTTGTAGTATAGAAAGCGTGCAATGTATATGAAAGGATAACCATGAAAGCGGTATCCCGGGTTTTTCTTCCTCACCCTGTTACAAAGGAAGAAGTATCTGTCCCAGTATTTGAAAGTTTTCCAATAACAAAACCTGATCTGTTCTTTATGATTGATGTAGAAACAAAAGGGTACAGTAAGATACCTGATGTTATTACTCCATCGACGGTCTTTAAGCGGGTCTCAGGCAAGCTGTATATGTCATCAGGTGAGATGTTTCCGGATGTCTATCAGATTATCCTTAGGCGCCAAGGAACATCCGAAGCACTTGTGTCTCAGGTTGTTTCGTGTGTAATGTAAATGCTCTGTAGACTTTTGTTTATTTTCATAAAGCCATCATAACAAGGTGGTTTTTCTTTTTCTTATATTTTCTTGAAATGTCAACTAGCATCTATCTTCTGTTACCTATAAACTAGTGTTTGTATGGCTAATGGCTACATGCTAAAGGCTAGCAACTCCCCACCACAATGAACCCCAAAGACCAAGTAAAAGAAAATCTTTCAATAACCGATGTTGTGTCGACCTATATTCGTCTTGAGAAATCAGGGAATCAGTTCCGTGCACGGTGCCCATTCCATAATGAGCGCACTCCATCGTTTTATGTATCTCCTGAGCGTAAGAGCTTTCATTGTTTTGGATGTCAGACCCATGGGGACATTTTTACATTTGTTGAAAAAATTGAAAACATTCCTTTTGTTGAAGCGCTCAAGATTCTTGCAGATAGAGCAGGGGTATCACTCAAAGATAAAGAAAAAAACAAAGAAGAGTCGAGACTTATTGCTCTCCTTAAGGATGTGACTGAGCATTTTAAGCAGAATTTTAAGAACTCAGCAGAAGCTAGAGAATATATTTTTGGTCGTGGAATAACACAAGAGACTGTCGATACCTTTCATATCGGCTATGCAAAGAATGAGTGGAGAGATCTCTTCATGCATCTTGCACAAAAAGGATACCAACCAGAAGAAATGGTTGAAGCTGGTGTTGTGATAGAGGCGCGTGATGATCATGGAAAAACTAAAGGCTGGTACGACAGATTTCGTGGGCGTGTGATGTTCCCTGTACGTAATATTTCTGGTGCTACGGTCGGCTATTCTGGGCGTATTATGCCATCACTTGTCGACCCAACAGTTGCACAAGGTAAATATGTGAATACTCCCGAGACGCCGCTTTATCATAAGTCAAAAATTCTTTTTGGATATGACACTGCAAAGAAAAGTATGGCTGAAAAAAGAACTGTTGTCGTTGTGGAAGGTCAAATGGATCTATGTATGAGTTATCAGGCGGGTGTCCATCATACTGTTGCAGTATCAGGAACTGCTTTTACTGATGAGCACATTCATCTTATTAAGCGATTTTGTGATACGGTCATACTTTCATTTGATAGTGACGACGCAGGACAAAATGCATTCAAAAAAACTGCAATGCTCTGTCTTTTGGGTGGTATTGATGTCTATGCAATTACATCACTACAGACTAAAGATCCAGCGGACTTAATTAAAGAAGATCCTTCTAAGTGGCTAGATGCTGTTGCTCAAAAAAAGCATGTGATTGACGTGTTGCTTTCTCAGATAATAGATACTGTTACCGATGAACGTGAACGTGGTCAGAAGGTGGTGAAAGATGTACTACCTTTTGTGCGAGCACTACAGTCACCTGTTGATAAAGCCCACTTTATCCGTACTATTGCTCAAAAAACGTCTATTCCTGAGCCTACATTAACAGAAGAATTGAGTCGCGGTATACTACAAATACAAGAGGTAAAAGAAGAAGTAACAACAGTCCCTCTTATTGGAATTATTCGTCTTGAAAAGGAGCTTGTAGCGCTTGCGACACTTATCGGTAAGCTCAATCACGAGACGTTTGTGTCGCTTAAGATAGATATCGCACAGTTCCCTGAAGTTATCATTCAAGAAGAAATGTTTGCACTTGAAAAGAAGATGATTTCAAACAAAGAAGAATATTTCAATGACCTTATGAGTACACACAAAAAAGAACAACATAAAGCGCATCTTATGATGTTACAAAAGAAGCTTCGTGAAGATGGTGCAGATCATGAGGCTATATTGCGTGAGATTTACGAACACGTCAAGAAAGCTGCAGACTAATTACGTGACTTTCAGGTAGACCGCAAAATTACCACACTGATACTGTGGATAATTTGCTGTACTTTGTGTATATGATATGGTAGAATCCGGGAACCATTTCCATATGGCAAAAAATGCATCTTCACAAAAAAAGAGTGTACAAAAGAAAACTACGGCTAAAACCGTAGCAAAAAAAACAAACGTAAAAAAGGTTGCTACTAAGAAAGATTTGCGTCAAAGACGTGAACTTGCTAGTTCACCTGCTAAAAAGGCTACTCCAAAAGTACAAAAGAAGACCGTAAAAAAAGTCATACCTGCAAAACCAAAGAAGGCACAAAGTGCAAAGAAGGTTGCAAAAACCGTTGCAAAAACCGTTGCAAAAAAAGCTCCTGTTAAAAAAGCGCCAAAGAAAGTTGTTACTTCAAAAGTAAAAGAATCTGACGCAAAGCCAAAATATAAACCAAAGGCGTTTACTATCAAAACAGGCCCAAGTAAGCCAAAGGTTGAAGTAAAACCAAAAAAGATAACAACTCGTGACCAAAATGAGCAAGAGCTTCTCCAGAAAGGTAAGGAGCGTGGTTTCATCACCTATGATGAGATTATTCGCTATTTCCCAAACATTGAACTAGATATTCTTTATCTTGAAGAGCTCTACGAAAAAATCAATCAAGCAGGTATAGATATCCTAGAAGGGGGTAATCTCCTTGATATGGATGAAGATTTGCTTAAGATGGAAGGTCGTGATACAACGCACGATAGCATCCAAATGTATCTTCGCGAGATTGGTCAGTATCCACTTATCTCTGGTGACCATGAGCGTGAGCTTGCAATTCGTATCGAAGAGGGAGATCAGGAAGCGGCAACACTCCTTGCAAAAGCAAACCTCCGTCTTGTGGTTTCTATTGCAAAGAAATATGTTGGTCGAAGTTCTGATCTTACGCTCCTTGATCTTATTCAAGAAGGAAATCTCGGTCTTTTCAAGGCGGTAGAGAAGTTTGACTACTCAAAAGGTTTCAAGTTCTCAACCTATGCAACCTGGTGGATCCGTCAGGCTATCACACGAGCTTTGGCTGACCAGTCGCGTACGATTCGTATTCCTGTGCACATGGTAGAAACAATCGCCAAGTACAAGCAGGTTGTGCGACGTCTCTCACAAGATCTAGGGCGTGACCCACTTGCTGAAGAAATTGCTGTTGAAATGGGTGTAGATGTTGATAAGATCCATGTTATCGAAAATATCAATCAAGATACTGTATCGCTAGAAAAGCCGATTGGGGATGACGATGATAAGAGTACGCTTGGTGAGTTTATCGCAGACGACAAGATACTTTCACCGGATGCTGAGGCTTCACATCGTATTTTATCAGACCAGATAAACGAAATTTTGAATGATCTTTCTCCAAAGGAGCGTAAGATCGTCGAGATGCGTAATGGTCTTGGTGAGTTCGATGGTGTGATGCATACACTTGAAGAAGTGGGGGCAGAATTTGGTGTCACTCGTGAACGTATCCGTCAGATTGAAGCCAAGGTGCACGAAAAGATTCGTAGTCACGAAAAGTCAGAACGGTTAAGGAATTACTAGTTCTAGA
>CAZJJX010000023.1:0-9790 GCA_964546555.1 uncultured Candidatus Saccharibacteria bacterium | reverse complement strand
GGTTCTGTCATTAATATAATATGGAAACAAACACAATTGGACGAATACAAAGTTCGGTAACATTAAGTGAAGTTAGAGTTAAATATTGTTTATATGCAAGAAAATCAACTGAATCAGACGAGATGCAAGCTTTGTCGATAGATTCACAGATTAAAGAAATGCAAGCAATAGCAGAGCGTTTAGGTTTGTATGTAGTAGAAGTTAAACGAGAATCTCATAGTGCAAAAGCTTCAGGTCAGAGACCTGTCTATAAACAGCTACTATCAGAAATTGATCAAGGAAAGTTTAATGGAGTGCTACCGTGGGCACACGATAGACTAAGTAGAAATGCAGGCGACCTAGGGGCGCTTGTTGATTTAATGGATCAGCGTAAGTTAATCCATATACAAACCTATGGTCAGACTTTTTCTAACTCTCCTAACGAAAAGTTTTTGTTAATGATTTTATGTTCTCAAGCGAAACTGGAGAATGATAATAAAAGTATTAACGTAAAGCGTGGATTGCGTGCAAGAGTAGAAATGGGATTATGGCCATGTCGTCCTCCTACTGGGTATACGAAGTATAAGAGGATGGATCAAAAGTGTGAATCTGTTATAGATAAAGATAGAGCACCTGTTATTAAGCAGATGTTTGAAAAGATTGGTTATGACGGTTGGACTGGTAGAAAGGTATGGGGTTGGCTTAAAGATGATATTGATTTCAAAACAGAAAATAATATGCATTTAAGTCTTGGTAATTTTTATAGATTATTACAAAATCATTTTTATTACGGAAGATTTGAATTCCCTAAAAATTCAGGCAAGTGGTACAACGGAGCACATAAACCAATTATCACAAAAGATCTATTTGATTTGGTGCAAGAGAAGATTAAGAGTCAAATATTAGAACCAAAAACTGAACAAAAGGAATTCGCTTTTACGAGAATTATGACTTGTGGACTGTGTGGTTCTGGTATAACTGCAGATGAGAAGTTTAAACATCAACAAAACGGTAATGTTCATAGATATGTCTACTATAAGTGTACGAGAACGAGAGATCAGAACTGCCCCTGCGGTTTCCTTAATGAGGAGGATTTAGTAGAGCAGTTAAAAGACCTTATTGATGATCTTGATATTCAGATAGTACCAATGAAGGAGAAAATAACTAGCGAAGTCAGAAGATTCAAGAAGTTTCAACATATGTTGTTAGGCAACAAAAAACCAATAGCCGTTAAGGATATTGATATTCGTAATTACGCTAAGTTTATTTTGTTAGAGGGAGAAATGGAGGAGAAGAGAGAATTTTTTAAGTGTTTGAATTCTAAGATATTGCTATCTAATAAGAAGATTACGCTTGTGTAGTGATTTTTAATATCACTAGTCTTTAAGGTTGCTCACTTGTATATACCCCCTAGGGGGTATATACTCAAAAAATGAAAGCAGATAAACTAAAGTTAATTCGTAGACTTAAAATCATTGAAGGGCAAGTTAAAGGGCTTCAGGATATGATACAAAAAAACGCATACTGTATAGATGTTATTACACAGAGTTCAGCAATTAAACAAGGGTTATCGAACATTGAAGATCTTCTTTTAGAAGAGCACCTAAACCATTGTGTCGTTAATCAAATCCAAAAAGGTCAAACAAAGAAAGCGACACAAGAGATACTAAAGGTGTACCAATTAAAAAGAAAATAATGAACTGTGCCATTTGTACAACTAGCATCGAGGTCAATTATCAGGAATTAAATGATAAGTGTTTTTGTGGTGACGAAAACTCGAAATCTCAATTTTCTAGCTTCTCATCATATTCTCCTATTTTTATATCACCTAAGGTAGAATCTAGTATTACAGAGGCTATTTCCGTTATAGAAAAAGTACTACATAGTGACACCTTCCAAAAATCACTAGTAACCAACTTAAATCCAAAGAACAGTAGTGGTGGCATTTTGTCATGTTATGACTTTCATCTTGACGGGGACATCCCAAAGTTAATCGAAATAAATACAAATGCTGGCGGATTTTTCTTAAATTACGAGCTACTCAAGAGTTCCACAATTTGTTGCAGTCACACGAAGGGACAAAGTATAGAGAACTTAGAAGAGAAAATAATTTCAATGTTTAGAAATGAGTTCAAAAAAACTACTAATAAAGAGTTAAAAACTGTCGCTATAATAGATGAAAATCCTGAAACACAATTTCTTTACCCTGACATGGTCATTTGTAAAAACATCTTAGAAAAAAATGGAATCAAAGCTTTCGTCGTAGATTCTAAAGATCTACAGATTGTTGGTGCGGCAGCTCAATACAATGGAACCCCTATTGATTTGGTTTACAACCGACTTACAGATTTTTATTTCAAGAACGAAGAAAATAAAAAGTTTCTTCCACTTCTAGGTAGTAAGACGACAGTTATTTCCCCGAATTCAAATGACTATACCTTGTTTGCAGACAAAGCTAATTTACTACATCTTCAAAATGTAGACATATATAAAGATGTACTGTCACAAAACGAAATGGATACTCTGAAGAAATCTCTTTTGGAAACTATACTGGTAACTAAAGATAAAGAAGGGTATCTTTGGGAAAATAGAAAGAAATATTTTTTCAAACCTATTAATGGGTTCGGGGGAAGAGGAGCCTATAATGGAAAAGGTTTAACAAAAAAAGTCTGGGGGTATATTAGTATCAATAGCTATATAGCTCAAGAGACCGTTCCAGCAAATACAAAAAACAAACTAATAGAAGGAAAGGAAGAATCATTTAAATTTGATATTCGAGCGTACACATACGCAGGTACAATTTTACTCCTTGGCGCACGAGTATACCAAGGACAGACAACAAATTTTAGAACTTTAGGGGGTGGGTTTGGATCGGTGTTTATTACAAAAAATAATTAAGTTGAGATATATGAACAACACTATACAAAAACAAAAATGTGAATTATGCAACATGGAATCCACACATTCTGAAAAGGATGCCAAAGGAGTTGTGCATTATTTTTGTGAGCACCATTCACTTAAACCTACAACAGTAACAGCAAAAAATAAATACCAACAACTCACCCCGCTTCTCTACGTTTTTTTAGTCATATTTGCACTGTCCTCAGTTAGGCAGATCTTCTCAGGCGTAGACCCGATGATGTTTATGATGGATTTCATGGGAGTTTTCTTTATGGTGTTTGGGCTTTTAAAATTAGTAGACTTAAAAGGGTTCGTCGATGGTTTCCAATCATATGATTTTATTGCTTCTAGATTTCGACTCTACGGGTACAGCTATCCATTCATAGAAATAGCTATTGGAGCACTGTACTTACTGGGCTTTATGTTTTTGTGGCAAAATATTCTCGTGGTGGTACTAGCATCTATCGGTGTTTATACCGCATACAAATCCATCAATCAAGAAAACGAAATTAGATGTGTTTGTCTAGGAACTTTGTTTGATCTACCTATGACATGGGTTACCTTATTTGAGAATGCTCTTATGCTACTGATGGTTATTTTTATGATTATCATGTGATACTCATAAAAATTAAATATTAATTACAATAAAAATAACTATATGAAAAATAATACAATTTTTGGTGGAGCAATCATTTCAGTTCTTTTTGGGCTTTTTATTGGGTATGCGATTTGGGGGAATATGGGAATAGACGAGAACATGAATATGGGAATGTCACAAAAGACAGGGTCACAGACAGGAGGTCATATGATGCCAGACGGAACTATGATGGGTGGAAGTATGACAATGAGCGGGATGATGGACGACATGATGGCAAACTTAAAAGGTAAAACAGGAGATGCTTTTGATAAAGCGTTTATAGAAGAAATGGTTATGCATCATGAAGGTGCGGTGGATATGGCTGAGGCAGCTCTTAAGAATGCTAAACATCAGGAAATTAAGAATCTAGCGAACGAAATTATTTCTGCATAGAATAAGGAAATAGTAGACATGAAAAATTGGTATAAGTCTTGGTACGGGTTCGACCTAAAATAGACTAAAAAGGTGCGTACATTAAAATAATGTTTTAGTTTAATGTAAAGAAAAAAGTACACATAGTTAGCAGTATGAAATTCATTAACACAACAAAAGAGTACGAAGATGCTTTATCTGTCTATCGTTTAAGCAAGAGGTGGGGTGACTTAGAAAAAATGCACATACTCGCACAACCATTTTTACTAAGTCACTATTTTGTCCACTTAACAATGTTGCAAAAGGCTCTCAGGGAAAAGAATTTACACGAATGTCTTGGTCAGGTATTTAGACTTATACTAGTTTTGCCAGGCAACATACTTAATCGTTTGCCAAAGAATAACCCAGGAACGGCACGAGTAAGTGCGTTCAAAAGTTTCTAACAAATATGGTATAATCGTTGAAATGTTTACCCTCTTTAAGAGAAAATTTAATATAGCACTACTTTGGACAGCTTGGACAGTTGCTGTTTTTGGTTTCTTTTTGTGTTCTAATCACTTAGTTCCAAATCACCACGCTAAAAGTTTCTCTGGCGTGGTTTCTTCAAAAATGTCACAAGAGTCACACTCCAAAGATTTGAATGAGTGTGTCGATAACTATACGTATATGTATGGTGGGCGTGGTTGTGTAACAGGAGATGTTTCTGTTTCCTTCGACAGAACATCCTTTACCGATATCTATGTTATATCAAATGTTGGTAGTGACCTTTCTGATAATCGTCAGGTAAAATCGCCTAAGACTGTATCGCTTCATATTCTTCATAACGTTCTACAAGTCTAAAGTTGTTTGATTTTAGTATCTTTTGATACTCATTATTAAACCTATCAGTTAGACAGTATGAATATAACAAATCGAATAAAGAGCATTTTTAATATTTTTACAGCTCTCTCAAAAACTAAAAAAATAACCGCTGTGTCTTTGCTTCTTATGTGCATATCTGCTGTAACACTTTTTGTGTATGCAGGCGGTGAACACGCTGAGGAAGCATCTACATCAACTACAGAAAGTAAAAAAGTAATTATTAGACAAGTTGGTGATACTGATCCAGATGCAATATCACAAGAAGGCACAGGAAGCTTCTTTGGAACAATCATTTCAAAAGACATCTCTTCCGTTCACCCGCCTCGCGAAGGAGTGATTAGTTCATGGAATGTTTCCGTTGGTGATTATGTTTCGCTCGGTGATGTACTTGGGTATGTTACTGTAACTGGTATTTCTCCAGAACAGCAAGCCCTCCTTGTTGAGCAACAGACGAATGCTTTTAAAGCACAATTAGATGCTGAAACTGCAAATGCTGTAGCCCTAGAATCAGAAACAGTCTTTGGAAAAGTTATCAGTAACTTTAAAGCTATTACTGATAAACAAAAAAGTGTTTACAGTGGTAATTCAGGAACGTCGTCATCTGCCTACCTTACTGAATTAAAAACATTACAAAATCGTCAGGTTTCTCTAGAGAACAAATTACAAGACTTTGGTAATACAGTGATTCTTTCCATTTTTCCTTTAGTGAGTAGATTTGGACAGTCTCCATTTAATCAAGGGTACACGGACGTTTCTGTTAAGTTTGAAGTTGGAACAAAAAATTCTAGCCTAAGAAGTATGTATGTTGAGTTACTCAGATCATATGCAACAAAGACATCTTCACGCAGTTTAACTGAAGCTGACGTGCAAGATTTCCTTAACAAGACAAATCAGATAATGGAAAGCTCTTCTCAAGGAGGTGATCTTGATATAACTGCAATTACAGATTCCGTTAAAGATTTACAAAATGACTTACGTGAAATCACTACATCACTTGACGAAGCTCGTATAGCAAAAGTAACCAAGGAAAGAGAATACAACCAACTTGATATAGAGTTATCAAAAAATGTGGCAACACTTGATAATGATCTTGCTCTTAAGAAACTAGATCAAGTTACTCTTAAGAAGAGAGCTGAGAACGAAGCACGTGCTGCACAACTTCTTGCAGAGAAACTTTCACAAAATGCTGGAGGTGTAGTGCCTATCCTTGCTTCTAGAGATGGTGTTGTTGCAAGTGTTGAAAAGAATGTTGGAGACTATGTTTCTATGTCAGATAGAGTTGGTTATATTTCTATCTATTCCCCAACCAAGTCTGTAAGATTCACTATCCCTCCATCATGGAAAGAGATTAAGAAAGGAGACTCACTGAGTGTTATATGGCGATCAGACTTTTCTCCAAGAACAGCATCTATTGTTGGCATTAGTCCAATGATTAATGAAAAAGGTGGTTATCAAGCAGAAGCAATACTTGCTTCAAATACTGAATACCCAGTAGGTGCTTCTGTCAGTCTTGTTCCAGAGAAATCTAAGTCAGGTGTATTTATAAACAGAAAGGCAGTTCTATTTGGTACTTCTACAATTCCATACATTTGGAAAATGTCTGAAAACAATACCGTAACAAAAACTGAAATTAAATCAGGTCGTCAGCTTGGAGAATACATTGAAGTGGTATCAGGTCTTATAAAAGGAGACAACTATGTAGTGATTATGGATCACGACATAGTTCTTGAAGAAGGTAAAGATGTGTCGGAGTTTGTTGAACAAAAGGTCGAAGAGGAAGGTGGTGAGGAAGGTCACGACCACTAAAATTGGCTAGTATCTTTATTCTATGTTTAAAAAACTAGTAGCGTGGTCCACTATCCATAAGTGGAAAACAGTTAGTGCCTCAGTTCTTTTATCGTTATTCGGTGTCTATGCAACAACAGCGATGGATATTGATGTGCTACCTAATATCAATAAACCAACAGTTGCAATTTTTGCTGAAGTAGATGGTCTTGCTCCAGAAGAAATTGAAAAGTTAGTTCTTGTTCCAATTGAAAACGCAGTACTTGGAACTCCAGGAGTTGATCGAGTACGAGGTGTTGCTTCGTTTGGTTTGGGAATCGTAAACTCAGAGTTTGCTTTTGGTAGTGATATTTATAAGAATAGACAGCTTATTCAAGAAAGATTGTCTCAAATATCACTTCCAGAAAATGTGCATGTTTCTCTCGGTCCGATAAGTTCTATTATGGGAGAAATTATGTGGGTTGGTGTTACTGGAGAAAATCAAAGTAATACTGATTTACGATCATATGCTGACTTTACCTTAAGACCAAGTATTCTTAAGCTAAAAGGAGTATCAGATGTGATCGTGATGGGTGGAGACGTTTTAGAGTGGCAAGTGCGTTTAAACGCTGATGCTCTTCGTCGTCTTAATCTTAAACATGAGGACATCAATGCTCTCATTAGTAAGAATCTTCAAAACACCTCTGGTGGATTACTTGTACAACAAAATAAAGAATATCCCATCCGAGTATTTGTAGCTCCAGAGAGTTTTGAAAGCTTGAAGAACTTACCACTACAGACATCCATGGGAATGGTGAGACTTGGTGAAATCGCTTCTTTTGTTAAAGGTGCTAGCCAAGTTCGAGGAACAGCATCAATTGATGGAAAGTCAGGTATTGTGTTACGAGTCTTTAAGCAACCAAATGCAGAGACGCTAACGGTAACTGGTTTGGTTGATGATCTTGTACAAGACCTTAGTAAAAGTGCCCCTGAAGGACTCAAGATGTCATCTGACCTTTTTAAGCAGGAATGGTTTATTTCTGCTGGTCTAAAAAACGTTGAAGAGGCTTTGAGAGATGCATTTATTATTGTTGCAGTAATTGTTTTCCTCTTCTTGATGAGATGGAGACCAACATTTATTGCACTACTCTCTATACCTGTCTCTATCTGTATCACTGCTATTATTTTCTACATCATGGGTCTTTCTGTGAATGTGATGACGTTAGGAGGAATAGCTGTGGCAATTGGAGAACTTGTTGACGGTGCTATTGTGAGTGTTGAAAATATTATTAAGCGACTACGAAACAGAAAAGAAGGAGGTCTGGATCGACTTCATGTCATCATTAATGCTGTAAAGGAAGTTTTTGATTCCATTGTGTACGCCACAGTTCTTGTTGCACTAGTGTTTATCCCTGTGTTTTTCTTACCAGGTGTTGAGGGTAAATTACTCTCCTCGCTTGGTTTGGCATACATTGTTTCCCTCATCGCTTCGCTTATCGTTGCGTTAACACTGACACCTGCACTTGCGGCTATTCTCTTTAATAAAGAGGATAAGGAAGATCATACACCAAAGATTATTCACGTCATTGAAGAAAAGACAGAGAGACTTTTATCATGGTTGTTTGATAAATGGAAAAAGGTTGCTACAGCACTTCTTCTTATGATTGTAGCGACTGTCCTCATGTATTCTTTTGCAGGAAAGGAAGGGATTCCTCAATTCAACGAAGACTCTCTTACTATAGGCATTTTATTGCCAACTGGAACTGATCTTGAGACAACAAATCTCTATGCTCAATCAGTTGGTGATGCAATGAAAAGTCTTCCTTTTGTATCACGAGTAAGTCATACCGCGGGTCGTGCAGCCGCAGACCCACACGGTAGTGGTTCAAACTCAGGAGAAATGCAAGTTGTACTTAAAGAAGGGTCTGCTGAGAAAATTAATGAATATATTCCAGAAATTCAAGAAGTGCTTAACAAGTTTAGTGGAGCGACCTACTCTGTAGGAAAACCTATTTCTCACCGAGTAGAAGAACTTCTATCTGGTGTACGAGCACCTATTGTTATCAAACTCTATGGAGATGATATTGAAGAGCTTCGTTCCTATGGTGACAAGATTGTAGGTATTCTTAAGGAACAAGAAGGTGTAGCTAATCCACAGCTATCACGAGATGTAAAAGTACCTGAGATACATATTTATCCAGACACAGAGTTACTTGCTATCTTAGGGACAAGTGCGGGTGAACTTGGTGAAGAAATTCAAGGCGGATTTATTGGTAACAAAGTTGGTGAGGTAGTTGATGGTCTAAAAAGAATAAGTGTCGTTACTCGGCTTGATAATGAAAGTAAGAATTCATTCTCTGGCATGCGTGATACAACATTCCCACAAATTGGAGATTCGATCAGTAGTGTTGCTACTGTTGGATTTTCTGAAGGAAGAACAACTATTAGTCATGAAGGAGGGAAAAGAACAGTTGTGGTAAGTGCTAACTATGAAGGTGGTGATATTGTAGGTACTGTTGAAAAAGTAAAACAAGAATTGGAGAAATCTAAGAAACCAGAAAACATAACTATTTCTTTTGAAGGAACGTACCAAAGTCAGAAAGAAAATAGTACTAGATTGGCTATTCTTTTCTCTGTAGTTATTCTGGTTATTTGTTATCTCTTGTATCAGGCATTTAATTCATGGATACTTGCCATGCTCATTATTACTAACATTCCAGTTGCCTTCTTTGGTGGACTAGTGTTTGTGTATCTCTATGGTGGGACAATTAACCTAGCTCACTTAGTTGGGTTTATATCACTCGCTGGTATTGTCTCAAGAAACGGAATTATGCTCATTAGTCGTACAAGAGAAATAGCAAAAGAGCATGATGCTCCACTTGATACGCACATGATACTCTTGGCAACAAAAGAACGTGTAGTGCCAGTACTAATGACGTCTATCGTAACAACCCTTGCACTTATTCCTCTTATCATTGGAGGAGATGCGCCAGGAAAGGAATTCTTAAGTCCACTTGCCATTGTTATGACAGGAGGACTTATTACTTCGACGATTACATCAATATTGTTTACTCCAGTGTTGTTAAATAGACTTAAGAAATATCTTTAAAAGAAGATAGATTATTAAGCATCAAAAAAGTCTCCGAAAGGAGACTTTTTTGATGCTTGTCAGATCTAGTAAAAGAGGGCTTGTAACGAGCCTTCTAGTGCTAGCTGTTGAAGGTGACCCCACGGAGAGTCGAACTCCGCTTACCGGCATGAAAAGCCGATGTCCTA
>CAZJJX010000022.1:0-10043 GCA_964546555.1 uncultured Candidatus Saccharibacteria bacterium | reverse complement strand
GTATCAAAAGCGAAGCCTGTTATCCTTGAACCAATCATGAAGGTAGAAATCGTTACCCCAGATAAGTTCTACGGAGATATCACTGGTAACCTATCGTCAAAGCGTGGACAGATCGAAGGCATGGGTGAACGAGGCCAAGATAAGGTTATCAATGCAATGGTTCCACTTTCTGAAATGTTCGGATATGTAAACAATCTTCGCTCAATGACAGAAGGGCGTGCATCATTTACGATGGAATTCGGAAAGTATGATGTGGTGCCGGCCAATATCGCAAAGGACATAGCAGAGAACAAGAAATAATTTACTTCATCTGCTTTGTTGCGGAGCCCTGTTCGCTCGTCAACGTACTTGAATTAGCAAATTCATGGCTTGACCCAAACGTACGTCTCCTCGCGAACTTCCCCGCGCCTCGCATCTAAAGCAAATTCTTCCTTGTTCGGGTGCAGAATTCAAAACGCAAAAAGCAGCCTCTAACGAGGCCGCTTTTTGCGTTTATTCATAAACCACTTGCAAAATCCAAGAGAGAGAGAGACATACTTAGAGGTATTAGAATAAGTCGTAAGTAAAAATTATATACATTATATGCAAACAGGGCAGCCAGGTAGTGCACCAAATCCAGAATCTTCAAATAATAAGCCAAAGGAGCTTGAACCAGGTTACGAACAACTTCATGTTCTTGAACGAAAGCTTCATGAGTATCAAAGTCAGTTGGCCATTGAACAGAGCGAGGAATACAAGGAACCGCTTAAGGAAAAAATTAGGGATATGAAAAAGAAGATAGCGAAGCATTCTGACTCACATAATGATGATCCGAATTCTACCTATAATCAAAATGATAAGAACTACTATCCAGGAATGAGTTTTACCAAAGAGCAGAAAGAGCTAATTGAAAGGCTTCTTGAAAAATATAAACAAAGCGGGGATGCGGCTATTGATGATTCGGCATGGGTAGATAAAAATAATGCAAGTGATATAGAAATTATAAATGAAATTAGGAATTCTATGTCAGTGTTTCATTTTTTTATGAACTCACAAGATTTGAAAGAGTTCGATAGATTATTTCCTCAATATACTTATCACAAAAATTTCAGCAGAATTAGGGATATAGACTATAGTATTGTCTATAATTCCATATCTACAATAGAGAACGAAGAAAAAATTAAAAAAAAAGAGAGATTTACTAAGTGAGAAGAAAGAACTTGTCAGGCAACTCATTGTAGATTTGCAAAAGTCTTTAGTTGATTAATAAAGTTCATCGCAGCACAAAAGCGGCCTCGAAGAGGCCGCTTTTGCTTTTCCCCAGGTAAAATCTTTCTTAGAGTTTATGTAAAAATTCTGTCATACACTTCTTCTGCAATTTTTTCCCCTATAGAATCTAGTAAGTACAACACAAAACAGGCCTCACATAAGGCATATTTTGTATATTCTTCAGATATGCTAGGATAGAGTTCTCATTGTATGAGGAGTTCTTTTATGCGGATTGCAACTAATGCTAATAAGGGTAGTCGTACGTGTACACCTGCGTACGATGCATACTACTCGATGTTTGAGTTTAGTGTGTGGTTTGCGTCTAGGTTTGGTGTGCATCGCTTGCGCGCGCTAGCTAATCAAGCAAAAGAAGATGTGAAGCAACACGATAAGAAGGTTGCAGAAGCAAAGAAAGCGATTACAGATCTTGCAAAAAATACTAGAACCTACTACTTCTTTCATAATCCTGCGATACAAGACCTAGTCTCACTCTCGACATCTTTTTATGATGAAGATTTTGATCTACAAGAGACTCTTGTTGATCAAGAGTCTCTTGAGAACTCGGTTCTTAAAAATCAATATAACAAAATCTTGCAAGATTTTTTGAAAAGAGGAGGATTGAGCGCCAAAGAAAAAGAGGTCTTTATGTTGCGTACAGGTCTCCTTGGTGTTAATGACTTTACTCGAGAAGATGTCGGCAAAAACATGGACACGTCTCGGCAGAGTATTCTTCTCTTAGAGAGGAGTGCTATGGAAAAGTGTAAATTGTTTTTGATGAGACGGGGGTTTTCTGTTAGAGATTTGCGTTAAGAATGGTTTGCACACAAGTTCACATAGGTATGTGAGCTTGTTTTATTTCATGTGCTACACTTTTATGTATGAAGAAATTCACTTTTATTCTTATCTGTGCGCTAAGTCTTTCATATGCATCAGCTCAAGCAACTTGTACAGATATTAAGGTGTGGCTTACTCGTGGAATGGAAAATAATAACGTCCTAGCTTTACAGAATTTTCTCTACGATAGGGGCTATCTTAAGGCCAAGCCAAACGGATACTTTGGGGTAGGGACATTCGCTGGAGTAAAAGCATTCCAGAAGTCACTTGGTCTTGAGCAAGTCGGTAGCGTAGGTCCAGGAACTCGTGCAGCAATTAAGAAGGCAACATGTGGTGCAACAACACAATCATCTACATCGTCATCGGGGACATCAGTAGCTGTAAGTGTCCAGCCTGCACAGACTGCAAATGTTGAGCAAGTATACAAACCAGCCGTTCCAGTGGTTAACACTCCAAGTGGTCTTCGTAATGCAAAGCGTCGTGAAGATCTAGAGAAATTACTCAAGGGGATCTATAAACGATATGTTGATTCACGGGGAGAGCATCCTGTCGTTGTCACAGATACTCCTATCCAGTTATGTGTGAAGCCAGTCTATGTCATGAATCAGGCGACAGCAACAGAAGTTGCGGTTCTTACGACACCTGATTCACCGTGTAAGGATTATGTTGATATTGCATACCTTTCTCCGTACTATATGTCAGCGATCCCGCGTGACCCTAGTCTTGCTACATCAAGTACACTAACAGGCTATACAATAACCCGTGACGAAAATAATCAGATAACGCTTATAGCACCAAGTGCAGAAGATGCGGCTATTGTTAAAGTGTCATGTAATTTTAATGGATACTGTAGTGATTTCAAGCATATTTCAACTATTATCTACAAAGCACCAGTTTTTTCATCAAGTAGTATAGCCATAGTCTTAAGAGATGCCACTCCAAAAATCCCGCTTAAGCTTTACGGAAAGAATTTTACGGCAACCAACACTATCGAACTCCTGTCTAACTACACTGGTAAAAAATATCTTCTTGGTGTATTCCCATCTACAAATGATGGTACAACAATTGAGATACCAGCATCGAGCACGAATCAGCTGTTCCCATGCGGAACAGATTGTAGTGAAAAGTTTCCAATAGGGGACTATAGTTTTAGGATTGTAAATCAAGGTGGATCTAGTAATGCTGGCTTCCTTACATTTAAAGGTATTGTAACAACATCATATTCAGCAAAAGCAAACGCAACCGTAAAACCAAAGACAGATAATGTAAATCTAGGTTCGATCGCTATAAGTCCAGGAACATCTATTAAACTACAGTCGATTGTACTTACTTCTTCAAGTACCTCATCGGTGCTTAGTTCTAAAATTACAAACCTTCGCCTAAAAGACGTCGACACAGGGGTGACTGTTGTGGGGCCATCATTTTCTCTTAGTAATAAGTCGGTGTACGAAAATCAATCAAAGATCTATGAGTTTTATGCAGATATAAGTGAGGTTGAGATTACACAAGCGGGTTATATAGCATATAGCGGTACACTCACCTTTACAGATATGCTAACGGGGGCTGAGTTTACTCTACCAGTTAAGGAGATTGTGTTTACGGTGTCATACTAGGATAGTTATTAGTTATTAGTTATTAGTTTATAGTTTTTAGGAAATACACATACTGGTTATGAAAAAGAAAGCGGTAGCAGGTAAGACATTTAGTGAGAGGGTTATTGAGGCAGCGATTTCTGTACCGAAAGGGAGAGTGACGACATATGGGAGATTGGCACGTGCGTGGGGTGCAGGTCCTATGGCGTCACAGTCAATTACTGGAATACTTGCAAAAGCGTACAATGATGGAAATAAAAACATCCCATTTCACCGTATTGTCTATGCCAATGGAAAAATCTGGATAAGTGATGAATATCGCACCAAACGCATGAAGCTTTACAAAGAAGAGGGGATAAAGGTAGATAAAAATGACAAGATAGTGAACTTCGATGAGGTGGTGTTTGAGTTCAGGTAGTATTTCCATATGCGTAGAGTTAGCGGTTACCATTAACTGCCTGTGATATAATCCATGTATATGATAAAAAATTCAGGTCTTCTAGAAGCTCAGGAGTACAAACCTAGGTATTCAGAGACTCTAATCAATAACCCAAGTGCTGACTTAGATGAGCAAGAAGAAATAAAAAAATATTTTAATCGTCACGACTTTGATTACATAAAACAGATTAGTGTGTTATCGAGTTTAGATAAACCACTTGATCAAGAAGTGAGAATAATAGTTACGATAATTGCATATGGTGAGGGGGAAAAAATTAAAAAGACATTAGAATTATATCGTAACCAAGACATTAATAGCAGATTATTTGAAATAGTTTTGTTAGAGAATCATCCTAGTAGGGTATCAAAGGATAATACGGAGGAAGAAGTGAAGAAATTTATAGCGGAGAATCCAAATATTAATGTTTTGTACGCACATAAGGTTTGGGAAGAAGGCGACTTTGCATGTATTGGCAATGCAAGAAAGCATGTTTTTGATATTTCATTAAACAGAATCATACATAGAGGAAAATCAAATAAGGATGTAATTATAATAAGTCATGATGCAGATCCAATAAGCTATGAGTCAAATTATTTAAGCAGTATTTTAGAAGTATTTGACACTTCGCCAAAGGTTGATGCATTAGTAACCAGAATGTCAATTCCGGAAGACGCTATGTCTAAGCCAAATATTGCAGTTGCTACAGATGTGTTAGGGTTAATGGAGTTGAACCTTATTGATAAAAATGAAGCCTTAAATGAGCCAGCAGATCCAGCGATTTTTGTAGGACGAAGTTGTGCTATGAGGGCTGCAATCATTGCTGCATGTGGTGGGTGCAATAAACGAGCGGTGGTTCATGATGATCGAGAATTAGGCTGGTTAATTTCTGACGCAAGAGGTTGGGATCCGCAGAGAATAATATTTTTCCAAGGTACTGGAATGGTTACTGATCCAAGGCGTCACTTAGACACTTATGCAAGTGGGCTACCAGTAGACATTATGCTTGTAAATTTTGATCTCAAACCAGAAATAAGACAAATGGATAACAAAGAAGTTTTAAAGATGATTTCTGATGATATTGATTGGGAAATGCTACAGGAGGATATTAATTCTACGTGGATGTCTCAGTTTTCTGGAAATAAATTATATGCAAAAAAATTTGAGCCTGCTTTTCATAAAACAATGTCCACATTAGGTATTGAATACTCCATCGTTAATGGTAACTGTGTCTTGCAAAACATTGATAAACTTTTGGCAACATTATCGATTAGATATGGTCGTAACGTAAATATTAAGCACTCAAAACCAATTGAATGGACTCCTGAAATGATAAAAAAAGTTAAAGATTTTTTCGGAGGACTATCAGAAGGAGTGCTCGGGGCAAGAAAATTAAGTATCGGACGCTAGCTAGTTAATTCATTGTGAAAACTTTAGGGATTTGTTGTTGTCTGGCTGATTCTACTTTTTCTCGATCTAATTCATTTGGCACAATTTTTTTAAAAACTAATGTTTCAATCCCCTCTTTTGTGCCAGTTGTTGCCTCTGAGACCTGCAATTCTTGGATGTCATTATCGTAATAACCAATCAAAAAAAGTCTCGCCACTAAGTTCTTGGCATTAATTAATTTAACACTGGCTGCTCGCATTAATACGCGGTCGATATGAGAATTGCCAAAATCAATTGTATCAAATTTTGCCTCATGCGCATTAAAAACTTTTACTGTGCAGTTATTCAACGCTATGTTTTGATGTACTGCACTTGAGGCGTATACTTCTTCTATGTGTGATGAATCAAATCTAAGATTGTCACAGGATAATTTTGTTAAAAAGAAACGATTAATTGATGTGTTATCTATGTTACAGTCTACAATTTTTGATCTTTCACAAAAGAATGAATCAATGTTTGAATTACTTAACGTGAGTTTGGTAATTCCAGCATCGTTTAGTTCAAGTGACATCGATGTGCAATTTGTGAATACTAGGGATTTAAAAGTAGAACTATTAAGATTTATTTGAGTTGTAGAAACATCCTTAAATTCAACATCAACTTGACTGAAGTCTCCTTTGCCTAGGTTGACTATTTTCCCTATTGTTGAAATTGAGAGTATTTTGTTGCCATCAGAAGGAGTAATTGTGTACTTACCGAGATTATTTAAGTCGTAGCCACCTTTAATAAATTCTAAGAATTCGTCGGCTGTTAATTTTTTTGGCTCGGTTATGTCAAATGCACCTTCTCTATCTATTTTAGGGATCTCTTTATCGCCAAAAGTCTGAACCCCGGTGGTGTCTGTTAATATTTTTAAATCAGAAGTAGACCTATTTCCGAGATTAACTGTAGTAGCTATCAGTTTTTCTAAAAAAATGCGACCAGCATTTAAGTCTTGTACATATATGTTTTTTGCCCTACTTTCATTAAAATATAGCTCACCAACATCAAACTTATTTAAATAGCAATTTTCAAACACAGCTCTATCAAACATGATACTGCTAGCACGAGCGCAATTAAAATCAATAGTGGTAGCTTTCATATAGTCCAGATAAAATTGTGTAAAACGACTTGTGCCAAAGTCTATCGTTTCAACCTTTGTATCGCAGAAAGCAACAAAAGAATCTGAAAAATCTCCATCTCCCAAGAATAATTTTTTGCCCGAAAGATCAATGTCTATTGGAAATATTTCTGAGCCTACATTTGGTATTACTTTATATTTTCCTAAGCGTCGTAAATCAGGATCAGTTTCCAGTTCAATGTAAAAGTCTTTAAGAGTCAATTCTCTCATAGTTGTATTTAGTGTTAAAGTGCAAAATTATTTTTGTATATACTCATATGTTTTTTATTGTAGCATGAATGTATTTAAGTACTAGATAACGCAATACCATAGTGTTCTTTTTATTGTAATAAGACGGACACTATTGTGTTTATACCTTTAAAATGATAGACAGATTCACTATACTTTAGAGTATGGAAAATCTTGGCAATAATGTGAATACTCCAAATAGTGGAAACGGAGTTGCTTCAGTGCCGCAAGACCAAACTCAGCCTCAAGTAGAAACCTCTGCACATGCGAGCGGGGTGGTTCAACCTCCAGTTTCTACACAAGTGTTAACACAGACGCAAAATCAGCCACAGATTCAAACTCTTTCGCAAGCCGTATTACCTACTCCGGTTCCGCAAGCTCCCCCGCAAACAGTAGCGCAACAAGCAGGTTTAGTGCAGGTACCTTCTACACAGAATCAGATGGTAAAAAACATCATACTAGGTATATTTGCAGTTCTATCACTTGGTTACTGTGCGTACTTTTTTTCTACGAATCAGCCGACGTTCTTTTCGAAGTCGCACACTTCTCCGTCATTTGAAAAGTTATCTATTGGGAGTGTGCTTAATCGTGACGTTATTAAAGATAGATGGTCCCTTGTTGTCGTTAATGCAAAAGAAGGTATCTTGAAGGATAAAAAGGATGTTTATCGCTGTGACCCATTAGGAGGTGCTTATGCAGCGTGCATCGTACAAGTGGCAGTAAAAAACCCTCAAAGTTTTGAGCGTGTTACCAACATTTTTGGAAAAGACAGTGAATTAGTCTACGTGCTTGATGGAAATACGAATAACTACAAAGTGCTCAAGGAAGCGAGTGCTCCAACATTTCGACCGCTGTATAACGGCATGACAGAAAGTCTGATGGGGCTCTATGCAGGGGATGATTTTCATCTCTTTAAAGGAGAAAAGATTCTTACTATCAAGAGTGTTCCAACAGGGATGAATGATGCATTGTTTTATAAAGAATACACAGCAGGTGAAGAAGATCCAAAGGATAGGCCTCGTTATTCACGTATGGCACAGGGGTTTGATGGAGATATACAGTATATGGCAGATGGTGAGTTCATGTACCATGGAGACGGCAAGGCATCATCGACTGATCCGTATATCCACCTCACAAAAGTCGAGGGTTCTGATCTTAAATCTTTTACCTATTATCAACAAAAGCTTATGGGTACCTCATATCTCAAGTATGCATACGATAAAAACAACATATATTGTGACAATGCAACGCTTGATAAAGATAAGTATTTTACATCAAGTGGTTTGACTGTTATTAAAGACCCAAATCCAAAGTCGCTTAAGGTGATATATCCAGCAGATCCTGTTACCGAAAATAACGTAAACTTGCAGGTTGCTAAAACAGATACACAAGTTTTAGTGAATTGTGTTCTGCAGAATAATGTTGATGCAAAAACTTTTGGTATCTCAACCGATGGTAAAGTGAGTACTTTTTTTGATAAAAATAACCCAGCTTTTGTTTTTGTTGTTGGAGATCCTCTACAGGTCAGCTCATCTTCATTTATGGCTCAGGATGCTTATGCTAAGGAAATAAGCAAACAAAATTCCTCTGATTCCAGTAAGAGTCTTGTTGCAGAACCAGGGTACTTTGTTCACAAGGATCAAAAGAAAGGCTTCGGACTTATGGTGCCAAATGGCTTTACGTTTGTAGATGACTACCTCTTAAAGTCTCCAATGGTACTATTTTCTGCAAAGCAAGAAGAAGGGTCAAAATACCCAACTACGGTAATTGTCATGAAGACTAAAGCAGAACAATCTGTTTCAGAACTTGTAAATTTCGAAATATCTGGCAATGGGGTGGCGATTCTTAAAGAGTACACTGTTACAAAAAATGGACGAACGCTTAAGATCCTTGAAACTCCTACAATAAGTGAAGAAGGTGTTTCGGTTGTGGTTATGTCAGCATATACGTACCGTAAAGATGATTATGATTATGTAGTGTTAGCAACTCTTCCAAGAGACGAGTGGGCAAAAAATCGTGAGAAGTATTTAAAAGTAATAACATCATTTGAGTTTTTAAAGTAAATTCATACCGAAAGTTTGTATTTGTTTGTACACTGTTTGGTGCACAAAAAAACTCATAAGTCCTTGATATTTGCTTGTTTTAGGTATATGATGCTTTCGTTGATCTTTATGATTTTTTACAGAGAGGAATAGATATGGCGCAATTGCTAAGCTTAACAGGTGTTTCTGGTGCAGGGAAGACTACCCTCGTCAAAGAGCTTGTTGCAAGAAAAGGGAAACGAGAGTTTTTTCCAGTGATGAGTGTTACAACAAGGCAGCCTCGCTCGACCGATCTCCCTGGAGAATATGAGTATGTGTCGATCGATGAGTTCAATCGCCTTAAAGGAAATGGTTCATTTCTGTGGTCTGTTGAGCATGCCGGAGCAATGTACGGAACGAAAGAAACCTCAGTTATGGAGGCATTTTTTTCTCCTGGTAAGACTGGAATAATGATTCTCGTGCCTGAGGTTATTCCAACATTGGTTAGTTTTTTGACAAAACGTAACCTTTTGCAGGAATATAAGCGTATTTTCCTTGTTGCCCCAAGAGAGGTTGAGCTTTATAAAAGGCTCTATGCACGAGGAGAAAGTAGGGATTTTATTGAAAAGCGTATCTCTCTTTCTAGAGAGTGGGATTATAACGCTCGTTACGGCGTTTACAATTTTCACTTTGTTCGGACAGAGGATAAATCAATCCGAGAAACAGCAGACGAGATTGCATTCCAGGCAACTAAAACCTAGAAAGAAAATCCATACTCTTGTTGCTGTAAAAGGGGGTATGAATTAGCACGAAAACTATTGTTTTCGTGCTTTGTTTTATAGAACATGGCATCAGTTGTTTAGATGGTGTGTTGCTCTTAACTATAGATTAAAAGCAACAATATCGCATTTGCATTCCTTGTGTAAATGTGTTATGATGCCAAGACTCACTTAGCGCTACAGAAACTCGCTTGGCTAAGTAGTGGCATTTATTAGTTTCTTTTTTATTTACATAATTCATTAGTCCAATACCTCTTCTCACCTTAGTGATAAGACGGCATGACCCAACAAAAACATATGGCAGAAACATTTGATCGATCAAAACCACACGTAAAC
>CAZJJX010000021.1:0-10102 GCA_964546555.1 uncultured Candidatus Saccharibacteria bacterium | reverse complement strand
ATAAGGGGACTTTGTATCAAATTGTGTTTCATCAGGATATGGTTTGCTATTTATTTTGCAAACACCAACAATGGCAGACGGGTTACCATTTGAATGATAAAAGAAAGCAAGGTCACCGATATTCATCTCGTTTTTCATGTAGTTTCTTGCTTGGTAATTACGAACACCAAACCACGGCGCTCGTCTGTCACGCTTAAGATCATCTATCGAGTATTCATTTTCTTCAGATTTCATCAGCCAATACTTCATATACTCATAAGTATACGTCCAATTCAATAATTATACACATTATATATGTAAAGCATGCTTTACATTTTGAGGTGTGTATAGTATGCTTTACATAGCTAGATAATTAGTAACTAGCTCTCAAAATAATGAATACAAAAATAATCACAACAATAGGGTTTTTTGCTTTAGCTTTATCTTCTGCACATGCAATGGATATGATGGCAAGTACAAGTCAAATGATGAAGAAGGACGCAATGGATACCACCACGATGAAAAAAGATATGACGGGAGATGCAATGATGAAAAAAGATATGTCCACCTACGCATCTTTTGATACGAATCTTGGTATGGGGCAACGCGGAGAGAGTGTTGCAATGCTACAAACATTTCTCATCGACACAGGGTACTTGGTCCTTCCTTCGGGAGCCACTAAGGGCTATTTTGGTGGACTTACAAAAAAGGCACTTATGATGTACCAAGAGTCAGAAGGAATATCAGCAACGGGTTATTTTGGTCCAAAAACACGTATGCATTTTCAGGAGAAAAGTATGAAAATGAAGGATACAATGAAGAAAGATGGTATGACAAAAGATGCCATGACACAATAGTCTTGTAGTATACTTACGACATTGTCTGAGCTAAGAAACAATCTAAAAGCAATACGCCAAGAGCATAACCTCTCTCAAGAATCACTTGCAGAGAGTGTTGGTGTTACGCGTCAAACAATCATCTCAATTGAAAAAGGGGTGTACCAACCATCAGTCGGGCTTGCGTTAAAGTTATCAAAAAAATTACACACAACAGTAGAAATCTTATTTTATTTCAAATGAAAATAATTACTCATACACAAAAAGAATATATCATTGCTGCACTTATTGTGCTTTCTTTTCTGGCATTTTATTTCGATATCTTTAAGGATGGAATGGTGATGTCAGGCATCTTCGCTGTTATTATTATGGTCTACATAGGGATTATATGGCAAGAAAAAGTGTACGATGAGCGAGATGAATATATTCGCGCAAAGGTTGATAGGTATCTTTATATCCTTACACTTGGATTACTGTTTATTGATATTGCGTATAAAACTCTCACACATCAGTCCTATATGGAAGGCGTGGTTATTCTTACAATTCTTTCTCTTGCAAAAGTTATTTTATCAAAGACGATTCATAGCAAGCACTAGCATATGAGAACAATAGCGCAGAATCGAATATTGCAATTAACAGTTGGTGTGGTACTTGGTTGTATCGTTTTTGCGCTTTACAACACATACATGCGGGCAACATCAGAGCACATAGTACTCGATAGTGCAATTATTACTAAAGTAGAAGATGATACGTATCAGAAAATTGTTCTAGCTGGTGGATGCTTTTGGTGCACTGAGAGTGAGTATAACCATTTACCTGGAGTAATCTCTGCTGTTTCTGGATATGCAGATACCGCAACAAATTATGATGTGGGGACAGGCCCAAGTTATAAAGAAGTGAGCAGTAAACAGGTGCGAGCACGAGAAGCTGTACAAGTTATTTATGACCCATCTCTTGTTTCTATTTCAAAGATCATAGAACTTTACTTTAGGCATATCAATCCAACTGATAACGGTGGGCAGTTCGCAGATAGAGGGTACCAGTATTCACCTGCTATATATTATCTCTCTGATGAACAGCGCGACACGGCACTTAGTCTTATTGCAAAAATTGATGCAACAAAAAAGTTTGATAAACCTGTTGTTGTCGAAGTGCTCACATACCGTAACTTTTTTCCAGCAGAAGAGTATCATCAAGATTACAAAGATAAGAATGCTGTGAGATATACTCTGTATAAAGAAGGAAGTGGAAGGACAGGGTATATCAAGGACGTATGGAGTGATTCAAGTCCATTTGTGAAGGAATTATTTTCTATGGAATCATTGTCAACCTCAACTATACAAAAACAGAAAACTATGACTACACAACCAGACGCATCGTGGAAGCATTTTACTCAAGCGATTAAAGACGAAAAACTAAAGACACTCACTCCACTTCAATTTAATGTCACTCAAAAGAATGGAACAGAAAGACCGTTTCAAAATGAATACAACACTAATAAAGAAAAAGGTATCTACGTTGATATTGTAAGTGGAGAACCACTTTTCTTTTCGCAGGATAAGTATGACTCAGGAACTGGTTGGCCAAGTTTTGTAAAACCTATATCAGAGTCAGTAGTAGTTCTCAAAAAGGAAGACGGTTTCTTTTCTTCGCGTATCGAAGTACGTAGTAGTATTGCTGATTCTCATTTAGGACACGTCTTTGATGATGGTCCAAGCGATAGAGGGGGCAAACGGTACTGCATGAATAGTGCTTCTCTACGTTTTATTCCACTAACAAAGATGGAAGAAGAAGGGTACGGGGAATATGTGAATCAAGTACAATAACAAAGAGTCATTATGATACTCGACCATATACAAGAAGTAATCGCCATGTATCCAGCATATGCTGGAGTTGTGCTTATTTTAGGCAAGATCATCGGCGCACTTTTGTTTTTCCCTGGGACGCCGCTTACGCTACTAGCTGGAGCGACTTTTGGGGTATTGTACGGTGGAATTATTTCACTTATAGGTAATATTGTGGGTGCCATCCTTGCTTTTTTTGTATCAAGATTTTTTCTTCAGAAGTATGTCCATACAAAAATACTCTCTAAGTATCCAAAAATACTAGAGTATGAGAAGCGGTTTGCAAGTCATGGGCTAGAGACAGTGATACTGCTTAGGCTTATTCCACTCTTTCCTTTTAATGCCCTTAACTACTTACTTGGTGTCACTAAAGTTAGTAATCGAGAATACATAGTCGGGACCTGTATAGGCATCATCCCTGGAACTTTTGCTTTTGTGTATTTTGGGAATTCTCTTGCGATGCTAAGCGGGGTACATATAATTATCTCATTAGTAGCTATTATTGGACTAATCTATATTGGAAAACACTATGAAAAAAAATAAGTATGACGTTGTCGTGATAGGTGCTGGAAGTGGAGGACTCAATGTTGCTTCGTTTTTTGCGAGTATTAACATGAACGTATTGTTGGTCGATAAAAATGAATCGTCTCTTGGTGGTGATTGTCTCAACACTGGATGCGTTCCGAGTAAATCGTTTATTCACGTAGCATCATGTATACACAGTGCACGACAGTCACAAACTTACGGATTAGGAGTATCAGGTGGTGTCGATATTACAAAAGTGATGGATGAAGTGAAGTCAAAACAAAATACAATACGTGTTCACGAATCAAGTGATGCACTTGCTAAGAAAGGAATAGAGGTAAAGCTTGGCCACGCCTCATTTACGGGGAGCCACAGCATTGCAATTAATGATGAAGAAGTATCGTTTGATGCTTGTGTTCTTGCTACGGGTTCTCGCGCTAGAACACTATCAATCAAGAGTGATGATAGCGTGAGAATCTTTAGTAACGAAAACATTTTTGATATTGAGTATCTTCCAAAAGAATTTGTATTTATTGGTGGTGGCCCGATAGGGTGTGAATTAGGACAAGCTTTTGCACGACTTGGCTCACATGTAACTATCTTAAATACACAAGACAGGATTCTACCTCGCGAAGAACCTGAAGTTAGTTCTGTGTTAGCTTCTTCTTTTGAAAAAGATAGAGTTACTATTATCAACAACGCAACTCTTGTAGAAATAAAAGAAAAAACTTTGTCATATACGATACAAGGATCCGAAGAAGTTAAGCCTATCAGCACAGACGCTATTTTTGTCGGTATTGGAAGAGCACTTAACATCGAGAATTTAGATTTAGAAAAAGCGGGTATCGCATGTGACGAGAAATTCTCACGATTAATTATTAACGAATGTCTTCAAACCACAAATGCAGATGTTTATGCAGTAGGGGATGTTGCAGGTTCGTTTATGTTTACTCACGCTGCAGAAGAGCATGCAAAAGTAGTAATCAACAACCTTCTTTCGCCAATGAAGAAAAAGATGCCAAAGACTATGCCATGGGTCACGTTTACATCTCCTCAAGTTGCAACCTTTGGAAAACAAAAGTCAGACCTAGAGAAAGAAAGCGTTGTGTTTGATACACTTGAGGCCTCATTTGCAAATGATGATAGGGCAATTACTGACGGTGCGCGTGAAGGTTTTGTGTGCGTTTACCTTGATAGTAAAAGGAGGTTACTTGGAGGTACTATGGTAGGAGATGATGCGGGAGAGCTTGTGCAGGAACTATTGTTACTACAGTCTGCCAATCTTCCGATCTCGGCACTTTTTGATAAAGTCTATCCATATCCTTCAAAATCACGTATTAATCGTAGCCTTGCTGTTGCGTATGCCAAGCGTAGGCTGACAGAAACAAACAAGAAGTTACTTAGAATTCTTTTTAAACTATTTCATTAATGTATCACCACACATATGTCAACAAAAACATTTGTATCGATAGGGGTTAGCTTGCTCGTGATGGTCTCGATTGGGTTCTATTTTCTCAAACCATTTTTTACTACTATAATTCTGCATGAGGAAATGCCGATAGTGGTAGAAAAAGGAGAAGAACATACGAGTGCCGAAGCAATAAACACAAAGTCTTCTGTACCTGTTCAAATAATTGCGCAAGCAACAGGGACTACACGTACCCCAATTATGCAAAATAGAGAAATTAAAAAATTTCCAGTCATTGCAACGCAAGGTCACCCTGCAGAAGGGCATGTGTATATTTTAGAAACTGGTGACAAGAAATACGTACGCTATGAAAATTTCAAGACAATCAATGGTCCTGACTTGTATGTATACTTAGTAAAGGACTTGCGAGCAAAAGAATTTGTCAATCTTGGTAAACTAAAAGCTACAGAAGGAAATGTGCACTATGAGATACCTGCATCTGTAAATAGTGATGAATATCAGTACGCAATTATCTGGTGTGAGGACTTTAGTGTTTTGTTTAATTACGCAAAGATAAGGGAATAGCAAATAAACAGAGAAAGGGTATATTCCATATACTTCACAGTTTCTTATTAGTAAACTATCGCACAGTCCCGCCTATTCTATCAATGGATTCTCTGAATTCATTTACACTTTGCGTAAATGCAGGGATGATTCCAATAACATTCAGAACCCAACCGATGATTGTAAGTATGATAACTGCCCCAACGACGTACCCTGCACCATTTATTAGTCCTCGCAGAAAGACTTGCGAAAATGATGTGAGATCTTTTCGAAGTGTAATGACTTCTTTTTCAATACTTTTTAATTGTGATTTTAATTCTGGGTCAATCATATCTGTATAGTGTAGCATTTAAAAATTATTTTTTATTAACATAGTAAACATATGCAAGATAAGAGGTATCTTTACTAATTATTTATATATGGTATAATATATTCCTTGTCCAAACAGGAGCACGCTATGATTTTTTACGGAAAATCCTTGGAAGAGCTGACTGCGCGGAGGACGCGTTTCGCATTCTTCCCCGTACGTATCGGCACCAGACCAGACGGTGCACCAATCATGGCCCACTTCGAGCGTTATGAGGAGCGGTACACAGGAGAAGGGCACACTGGCGCCTCGTACATGCAGCGCAGACTTCCTGGGTCAAACGAGGTCTATGATTTCATGTCTGACGGCGTCGGTGAGGATCCTCTGTAGCACGTATGCACGAAAGGGTCTTGCAAGATCCCGCTTAGCACCCATCACGGGTGCTTTTTACTTTTCTAGAATACTGTATGAATGTTAAGTATTAATGATTCTCAACGTATGTCTTAAAGTTATTGAGAAACGCTTGCCACCCTGCACGCTGCAAATCTTCGCTGTTTTCTTGTTCTGGGTCAAACGTCTCAACTATCTCTACCTCGGTATCTTTTTCTGTAAATGTGACGTGTACTGTACGATTATCTGCTAGTGCATAACGATATGATGAAAGAGGAGTAACTTCAGTGTAGGTACCTTCAAAGTCAAACCCTGCACTTCCATCTTTTGCTTGCATGCGAGTGAGAAATGTTCCGCCTACTTGCATATCGTTAGTTTCCCCAGTTGCTTCCCAGTCAGAAGAGGCAAACGCCCAGCCAGAGAGGTGTTCAGGTAATGTAAAGTAGTTCCAGACTTTTTCAAGCGGAGCTTTGACAGTTATCGAAACGGTGATTGGTATGGTATTCATAGGAAACAGTGTATCATGTGTTATTTTGTAAAATATATTGCACCCATTTCTTATCGACAGTTGTATCTTTTGAGATAACAGTGACATTATGCCTAGAAAATAATTCATCTAGTTCTTCTATTGAATAATATTTAAAGAATCTTGGGCTATTTAATTTTTCCGTCTCCATTTCCTCTCCTTCTCCGATTTTAAAAGTAAGACAAAGTTTCCCGTGTGGGCGTAGTAGTAACTTTAGTGATTCTAGTGATGCTTCGAATTGTTCTTTTGTTGCATGAAGAAAAACAGCTTTTGCATATATTGCACCAAATTTTGAAAAGAGTATTTCTTCTGGCTCGTCTCGAAAATCATAATACAAAGCCGTGAATCCATCTGCTCGTAGGGCATTGATTGCATCTTGGATAACATCAGAACATGTAACAGTAAATCCTCTGTCTCGTAGGTACTTTGCATCTCTCCCTTGAGCAGAACCTATTTCAAAAATTGTGCCCTGAGGCGGGAGTGAGGCAATGTATTTTTCTAGGAGTTCTATATATTCTCCAGAAGTAACAGAAGGTGTCTTTTTATCATAGAGATCAAAATTTTTTTGGTACGTTTCTATCGTTATGTCGTGAGGGTCCATGTACTTAAGTCTATCACTTTGAAATGGTAATAAAAAGAAAGGACGCCTGTGGGCGTCGGGCGACCAAACATCCACGCGCGGGGGACACGCTAACCCTTGGAGTCGGTTGTGTGGATGTATCACGTCACTTGTCATAAAGTGTAGCATAGTTTTATCATCTGTCTTATATGTGCTATCTTTATATAGTAGTCTTATGGAAATATCCCAATCTCTTAAAGAACTTTTTGATTCAGGAATAGTACACAAAATATACCCTGGCTACTCCGGAGCATATATTACTGCAACAGATTGCTATACATTCTTTGGTGGCTCATATGCTTATGATCAAGATGCAAAGAAAGTTACTGAAGATACACAATATGATGTTGCGTCACTTACAAAAATAGTTGCCCCGATGGCTGTTATGATGCAACTGGTAGATACAGGGAAAGTTGGTATGGATGATAAGGTGTCAGAGTACCTCCCGATATTTGCAAAAGATGCATTAAAATCACAGGCAACTATCAAGCATTTGCTTACGTATACTCTCGAATATGTTTTGGAAGAGGGTATGAAGTCAAGAATGAGTAGTCTGCATCCAGATGTGCTTGCAAATCAAATTTTAGAATTGCCACTTAAGTTCCCTCCAGGAACAACATATATGTATTCCAACATTACAGCATTTCTGGTAACCCAAGTTATAGAAAAAGTAACCGGAGAAAATTTTTATACAACGGTGCAAGAAAAGATCTTTTCGCCTTGTAGTATGACTACAGCAACTTTTTCTCCCTCTCTTAAGGAGAAGGAATCTATTCCTCCAACCGAAATCACTATGGATCGTGGTCTTGTCCAAGGGTTCGTGCATGATGAATCTACGTACTATTTACAAAAGGGGAATATCAGTAGTGGGGCATCAGGACTGTTTGCTGCTGCGCTTGATATTGCAAAGTTCATGAAGCACGCACTTTCTTTTGACGACAAAGAGGAGTCACTTTTTTCTGATAAGATGATGTATAATTTTACAACAAATCAGTTTCCAAAGTTGCTGCCTGTAGCAACTCCTCTTGGATGGGGTGATAGTAATAATGAATTGATTTCTCCATACCCTGATCGTTTTGTTGTGAAAGGAGGATTTACAGGATGTTTTGTAATAGGCGATCTAAAGAAAAAGCAGGCAGTAGTGATTCTTTCAAATGCTACATACCCAAAGCGACCAAATGATAGAACATTATTTAATGAGATGAAACAAAAAATTGTGGAGATGCTGGTGTAATGGGGTCTGCGTCAGTTTGTGTGTATAATTATCATTAAAATATAGCATGGTAAATATTCGTCTTTTTATTATATTGATATGCATTTCCTCTCTCGGAGTTTTCGCTAGTAGCATTTTAGCGCCAATAGAAGCACGCTACTTGCAAAATCTAACTACAGATTTGCGTTTAGTCGGACTGGTGTTTGCTGTTGCAAGTGTCTCTTTTGGTCTTTTGTCTTATTATTTTGGGAGACTATCAGATCAATACGGGAGACGTAATTTTATTTTATTTGGTATTGCTGTAGGTATTTTTTATCCATTATGGTATGCGAGTGTTCATTCAATCTTTGAAGCGTATGGAGTTAAGTTTGCATGGGCATTTTCTGCTGTTGCAATGGGTCCACTACTATCAGCATATGTACAGGATACTATTGAAGAGAGCGCCTCTAAAGGAAAATTATTTGGATACCTTTACTCTGCCCAATCAATTGCGGGAAGCTTCGGAGCTTTGGCAGGAGGTTTTCTTGCTGAAACGTATGGATTTTCAGCTCCATTTTATTTGTTAGCGGGTATTTATGTGATTATGTTAGCTGTCTCTTTGATAGCGCTTCCAAAAGATAAACCTCACACACATGAACAGATACATCGAAGGTCAATGTGGCAAACTTTATCTTTTATTTTTACTAAACCGCAACTACTTTTTTACATTAGTTTAAATACTTCGTGGGGTATCAACTGGGGAATTAAATCATTTTTATGGCCATTAGTTATTTTTGATATTTCTGGGAGCGATCTTGTGATAGGGAGTATCTTTGCAACTATGGGGTTGGTTGCGTTTATCTTACTTCCCTTTGCTGGAAAAATTGTAGATACTTACGGGGCTTATAGTACATCACTTTTTCAGTTTGTGTTGCTAGCAATTACAGGCACCGGAATGGCTCTTACAGACAATCTTTCATTTTTTTGGATTTTAGCAGGACTATTTACTATAGGGGAAGTTTTAAATCTTGGTCAGTCAGTGATTATTGCTGAGAATGTTCCACGAGCCATACGAGGGGAGGTGCTTGGCCTTGATGCTGTTATGGATAGAATATTAAATACAATAGCCCCGTTCTTTGCTGGATTTTTATTACTCAGCTTTTCACCTTCTAGTACTCTTCTTATTTTTATCTCTCTCTTTTGGGTAAGTCTTGCATTCTCATGGGTAATTTATATTACTAAAATAAAGAAAATCTTTGATGAGAATTGATGAGTGTAATACTACTTACACTCTGTAATCTTACTATTGCTAACTGACTATTAGTGATTCTTTTGTTTAGTCTAAAAGTGCTTCGAGTAGTTCTGGAAGTTCTCTTGTTTTCATATCTCCAAGACAGAAGTGTCCATAGTTTTCAAATTCTACCACCCTCACATTCTTAATTGAGTTTTTGATTACTTTAATGCTATCTTTTATCGTCTGATCATCGTTTGATGATGAGAATATGACAATTCCATTAGTTTTTTTTGAGAGATTATTGTCGATATGTAAATTATCAAACATAGTTACATTGTCTTCATGTTGCGAATTGATCCATGGTGCAACTAGAACGACTTTCCCTACTTTTATATTATTTTCTGAAAGATATCGCACAATAAACCCAGCTCCACACGAATGACCTATAAGTGCCGTCCCTTCATTTAATGTGAATTGCTCAAATACCTGCTTCCATTTTTCATAATCTGGATCATATGGTTCTGGCATTTCTGGGGTTTGGGTAAGTATGCCTACTATGTTTAGTTGTTGCTGTAGCCACGGGATCCAGTGACTATTTGAAGGGTTATCAATTAAAGGATTGAAGTATTCCTCCGTGCTTGGCATTCCATGAATAATGATGTCGGATTTCAGGAGTTA
>CAZJJX010000020.1:0-11359 GCA_964546555.1 uncultured Candidatus Saccharibacteria bacterium | reverse complement strand
GCAACCGCATGCTTAGAAAGATCATCGTACACCACAAGAACATCTTTCTTCTTATTCATAAAGTATTCTGCAACTGACACCCCTGCATACGGAGCAAGGTATGAGAGCGTAGCTGAGTGTGACGCGCCAGCAAGTACCACAACAGTGTAGTCCATAGCCCCTGCTGCCTTAAGTTTCTCTACAATCTGCGCAATCTTAGATTCCTTTTGACCGATCGCAACATACACACAGATAACACCTGTGCCTTTTTGGTTAATGATTGTGTCGATAGCAATCGTAGTCTTACCAGTTTGACGATCCCCAATGATAAGCTCACGCTGTCCACGTCCAACAGGAATCATCGCATCAATTGCTTTAATACCTGTCTGAAGAGCCTGATTAACAGGTTCGCGCTCCATCACACCTGGGGCAATTTTTTCTACAAGCTCACGAGATGTAAGACCAGTGAGCTCTTCTCCATCAAGCGGCTTCATGAGCGGATTAACAACACGACCAAGAAGTGTCTCCCCAACAGGAATAGAGAGCACTTGCTTAGTGCGACGAACTTCCTGACCTTCCGTTACAAGATCGGCACCATCTAGAATCACAATACCAACCATGTCACTCTCAAGGTTAAGAGCAAGTCCACGTGCCCCTGATGCGAACACAACTTCTTCAAGTGATGCACACGAGAGAAGTCCTGACACACGAGCAATACCATCACTCACAGAAACAACAGTTCCTATTTCTTCCACGGAAACATTGGTTGTTGCGTGAGCAATTTTACCCTCGAGCTCTTGAATAATTTTTTCTACTGACATGGTAATTGGTTAATGGTTAATAGTTGATGGTTAATAGTTTACAAGAAACGGTTATACTAGGAGGTAATTTGGCGGATTATTCTCTCAGCGCTTCCGTCATACAACATTCCTTTGTATTTTGCCTTAAATCCTGCGAGCACATTTTTATTGATACTGATTTTATACGTTGCCTCTGTATCACCCACCATACGAAGTATTGCATCGAGTGCCTGCTTAGATAGTTCATGCGGAGTCTCAATCATAATTGTTTCATTACTGTGCACCCCTTGTGACATCTGAATAAGCGACTGCTTGATAGATGGAAGCAGATCTGTAAGCTTGTACTTTTCAAGTACGGTTACAACCATAGAAACAGTGACCTTGCCTTCTAGGAGTAGCTTTGCAATTTTTCGTGAAAGTGGCATACAGGTGTTACAGAATCTACACTTTCATAAAAGCTATGAGAGCATCATTATCCTCTTTGGTTAGATTCTTCATAAGTGTCTTAGCGTAAAGCTTTGCAACAAGCTCTGGGGCTTTGCGCGCAAAAGCTTTCTCAACATCATCACGCACAGAAGCCTCTTGTTCTGAAAGCTTCTTCAGTCGGCTATCGATTGACGCTTGTGCTTCATGCTCTAGCTTCATAGCAAGATCACGTGCAAGCATTTCACCGTTAGCCACAATACCATCACGCTCTTTGCGTGCTTCTTTAAGCATTGCGTTTTTTTCGTCTGTTGCTTCCTGGAGTGCTTTTTCTGCATCACGCGCTTGATTTAAGCCACGCTCGATAATTGCATGACGCTCATCGATAACCGTACCAATCTTCTTAAAGAAGAACACCTTAAGGAGGTAGAGGATGATGAGGAAGTTTACAAAGTTAGCAAGTGCAACATGCCAATTAAAACCAACTGATGATAAAATATTGAGAATTTCGGACATAGTAATTACAAGAAGCTTTTAGCAATGAGCTTTTGACTTTATACAAGCCCAAAAGCTGACAGCTAATTGCTGATAGCTGTTACTTAAGGAGGAAGAATGCAACAAGCGCGAAGATCGCTGTTGTTTCTGTCATAGCAACACCGATGATCATCTTAGAGAAAAGTGATCCTTCGATGTCTGGGTTGCGACCAATCGCTTCCATAGTCTTACCTACGAGGTATCCTTGTCCGATAGCTGTACCGATCATAGCGAGGATACACATGCCTTTTGCAATATAAATAGCTGCTTCTGGTGTCATAAATAAATAGTTATAAGTTAGTAGTTATCAGTTTTTAGTAAATTTCAAATGTAGAAATTATCTAAATACCAATATTTCAATAAAAATGAGCCTACACGGCCTTGTCGTGCAGTATAGCAGATTTTATGGGATGTTTCTAGTTAAGAAAATCACAACCATTAAGAAAACACAAAGCACTTAACCTGTCTATATTTCTATAACGGAGTTAGTGTCCCCCTTCTTTCTTAAGAACAAGTGAGTAATACACAGTAACAAGAGCAGTAAACACAATAGACTGAACCACACCCACCAAAACCCCCATCCCCATCCAAAGCGCTGGCACTCCATATGCAAAAGCACCAAGTAAAATGACTGTCAAAACCTCATGTGCAAAAAGGTTTCCAAAAAGACGAAGAGAAAGTGAGAGTGTCTTTGCTAATTCTGAAATTATCTCAATGAGACCTACAAAAAATCCAATAATTGCAACCATTCCCTCTCCAAGACCTTTTCTAAATCCGTGAATAACCTGCTTGATCTGAATAAAATGTGAAAGATACCCGAAAACACCCTGCTCTTTCATACCAACAATCTGCATTGTTACAATAACCGCAAGTGCAAGTCCAAAGGTTGTATTGAAATCCGTTGTAGCTCCACGAAGTAGCGGCACATGCTCACCGTTTATGGTGACCGCAAACCCTGAAATTCCAGGCATCATAGGAAGGAGATTTGCAACAAGAAGGTAGATCATGAGAGATCCGACAAATGGGACAACTTTATGAGCTTTTTCTTTACTGCCGACGATTGATGTGATAAACGACTCAATTGCCTCATACAAAACCTCAATCAAATGCTGAAAACGTGACGGAACGAGTCGTGCCTTTGATACAGCAACACATAATGCAATAAGGAGTATCGTAATGAAAAATATCGTAACAGAAGATGTTGCTATAGTGATCGGCCCAACACTCCCAAGCGTAGGAGCTGCAATTGTCGGAATTTCTTCATGGACACGGAAAAAGCTTCCGTTTGCTTCATGTGGTACTTCACCTAAGGCAGATTCATGTGCCACACTTTGCACATTTACTTGTTCGTGAGACTTTTCATGCATAATCACGCCATTCTATCACAAAAGACCCCTTATGCACTACCTAAGACTTTTTTATGCTTTGCTTCGTAACAAAGATATAACGAAAAGAAACCAAAAGCTGATGTGACAACAATGATAGCTGCCTTAAAGACAAACCAGTGCTCAAGCGTAAAAAACCTGCGTACAACTTCATTACTAAACGCAATCACTAGAAAATACCCGATCCACATATACGTTAACTTATCCCACGCTCTATGTGTCATAGGCAAAATAGAGTCAAAAGCGATTTCTAAAAATTTTATATTAAAACGAAGACCAAGAAGAAGCGTAAGTGCACATGTTGCATCATAAAGACTATCACGCATTTGGATAAATTTTACTTTATGAAAATGAATCGTCATAAGACCAAATAGAATTGTTATAAAAGCTACGTAGAGTGCCAAGTAAGGAATTCGTTTCTGGACACGATAGGTAATAATAGTAGAAATAATCGTTGCAACCATAAGAAGCATCGTTGACTCGTAAATATGAAGATACTTAACCGAACCAAGAAAAAGAAAGACTGGCCCAAACTCAAGTAGCGACGAGACGATAATATGTGAAAAGATCTTTTTTGTGAAAATAGGATGAACGTGATACTTCATGATAAACTACGTGCCATACAGTATAAACGATATGCAAAAAATTAGACACTTTTTCTCCAACATTTTTGGAAAGATACATTTAACAACACCAGTGGCCATTATCCTTGGAGCACTCCTTATTTCTCTATCTCATATCACCTACGCAACAATTATAAGTAACCAAAGTAACCAAGAACAATTAGAGCCATTTAAAGGTAGACCGATCGATGAGTCAGACCTTGCAGCAGGAAAAATAAAAAGTGATATCGTTGTTGTCGAATACTCAGACACAGAATGTCCGTTTTGTGCACAACTACATCCAACAATGGTAAAACTAAAAGAAGAATATGGATCGAAGGTTTCTTTTGTTTATCGTTACTTCCCTCTTGTACAGATCCACCCAAATGCTTTTGAAGAAGCACGTAGTGCATACTGCGTAGGAAAAATCGGTGGAGCAGAAAAGCGTATTGATTACATCAATGAGATGTTTACTTACAAAATAAGTAAACAAAATATGACTCTCCCAAAGGGTGGAAAGGAATCACTTGCAAAAAATATCGGTATTGACCAAAAAGAATACACAGCATGTATGCAAGACCAAACATCCTCGAATGCTATCAACGCAAGCCTTGAAGATGGCATAGCAGCCGGCGTTGAAGGCACTCCTGCAACATTTGTTCTTATCAAAAAACGAAATGGCTATGAAGTACTCTCTATGATTGGCGGGGCACGCCCATACGCATACTTCAAAGCTGTACTTGATGAAGCAGTGAATAAATAACAATGTAATCCAAAATACACAAAAGAAGCCTTACGGCTTCTTTTTTCTAGTTGACACAAATACCTTTACATATGTGTTCACATGTTGTAGGATAATATTCGTGGCTAACCGTTAAGTCGGCAAACCATACACCAAGCATGCCTTGTAATAAGGTATAAAAATTTGAAAACCAAAGGAAGAGAGATTGGCAAATGAATAACGAGCAAGCGAAGGCTGCAAAAACCATCAGCGACGCCTTATCACGCCTCGCTGGAAAACAAGAGTTGATCACCGTCAATATCGGACAAGATCTTCATGTTCGTGCCGGTAAAAGAGCACATAGAACAGAAGAAACCAAACGAAAAGAAGTGATCTTGCTTCAAGAAATAAGCACAGTCATTGTGGCACACCTCAAGGAGGGTGGACCTTGTGTTCGGATCATTACAAGTGAAGGCGGTCTGTACGCAACCTCCGGAAGGCAAGCAGAAAAAATCATCACTTGGGCAACACGTATCCAGGAACTGACGATTAAAGAACCGATTCCGCCTTTTCCAACCAATACCTCATTTAAGAAGGTTAATGGGAAGGTAAAGATTCAAGGCGGCGAAATACTCGTCGCATAACAAGAAAACTACATGATGCATAATCGTGCCTCATAGTACCGAAAGACCCTTTGAAGGAGGGTCTTTTTTATATAATGATAGTGACAGGTAAGTTACTGGTTTACTTTTTATAAAAAAATACTATACTGAATACCCCCCCACAATCATAGAGAGGTACCAAATTGGCACATTTTATTTTCCCAAATAATTTTCCAAACAATAATGAGTTCCCAGAAAATCTGACAGCGCAGAGCCAAGAGATAGCCAACATTTCTACGGAGCTCTTTAAAAGACTTGGTGTGAAGTCATCTGGCAATAAATTCGTTACGATGATTGTAGTATCATCAGATACATGGGTGGGACAAATTGCACCTTTACTCCTTCACGATGAGTGCGAAAAAATCTATAACAGAAGAATTGACCTTACCAAGATGAAATCTTTTGCGTTCGAGAACCTTGACGCTGTTAACAAGAGCCCTTATCTAGAACATGCGCAATTCATAGTCGTTATTGATAAAAACTTGCTTGGGGTAAAAAGTTACCCTGAACTCGAAAACATTTTGCCATTTCATCCATGAAGAATGGTCCCATGCTGCACGTACCGTGCGGCATTTTTTATGCAATATCTTTTGCAACGTCCTGAGTATGTTCTTTAGGTTTTACTTCTTCGTAAATCTTTGCAACATCACCCTTTTCGTCGACCAAAAAACTCATGCGCGATATCCCCATATATTCACGTCCCATAAATTTTTTCTTACCCCATACACCGTATGCCTGGCACACCGAAGTGCCCTCATCAGCAAGAAGCGGGAAAGGTAACTTGTACTTTTCAGCAAACTTCTTATGACTTTTCACACTATCTTTACTAATCCCAAGAACCACAAGACCAGCATCTGAAAGTGCTTGATAGTTATCTCTAAAATTACACGCTTCAGTAGTACATCCTGAAGTATCATCTTTCGGGTAAAAATAAATCAAAACCTTTTTACCGTGATATTGTTCCAAGCTATGAGTAACGCCGTGTTGATCTTGTAATGAAAAAGTAGGAGCTTTTTGATGTAGTAATGACATAGGTGTTAGGTGTTAAGTGTTAGGTGTTAGGTGTTAGGTGTTAGGTGTTAGGTGTTACAAAAAGTCTACCGCATAGCTATTATAAAATGCAAGGACCATATCTGATCTTTGTATGTCTGAGATCTTCTTTACGCGCAATTTTTACATACGCCATATATTTCAATAGAGTGGGTTGTAGTATTCTTAAATTTTTTACTTTTCTTAAGCATCTTTTTAACGGCGTCGTCTATAGATACACCCTCAATCTTTTCAATAGTCTCACATTTTTGACAAACAAGCTGGTGAGACGCTCGACCAGTTTCTAATTCATAATGTGCGTGCCCATGGTTAAAATCAAGCCTTCGAAGTAGTCCTGCTTCGTGTAACGAGGATAGGTTTCGATATACTGTCGCTTGATCTATGTCTTCTTTTTTTCGAAGCACAGTCATGATTTCATGTACAGTTATCGGCTGACGAGAGCGAGCAACAGCTTGCAAGACAAGCATCCTGTGCCCAGTGATACGTAATTCTGATTCTTGGAGTAATACCATTAATTCATCTTGTGTATATTTTGCCATACAAAAATTCTACCACAAAGCGACAGCTTACTTCAAGCGTAGTTGCAAATAATTCGCAAAAATTATAAACTTGATACCATGACACACCTCGTTGAAACAAATGATTTTTTGCCTTTTATTCTCATGGTTGTAAGCGCGAGCGCACTCCCCTTACTTGCTTTTTTTGCACTTATGCTTAGAGCAGAGTTTTTTAAAGGGAAGATGCGACTAATTCTTTTATGTATTGGTATCGGCCTTCTTGTTATAACATTACACGAAACATACATTGAACACGCAGCAGTCTTCACATGGAAGGATGTCCTCGCAGGATTACTCGGTGCGTCACTTACTCTTTTGATACTTTCAAAATACTCTCACACACACAAACATCACGCACACGAGGACGGTGCGAAAGGCATTGTTATCAGTGAAGCGTTCCATTCACTTTTAGATGGTGCCGTTATTGGAACCACATATCTCATCAACCCACTTGTGGGGTATGCAGCGACGATAGGCATCATTGTTCATGAACTTCCAAAAATAGTTGGCACCCTTACCCTCTTTCGTGGTCTTGGTCTCTCTGTTCAAAAAACAATACTCTATGGTATCGCAGCGCAAATTGGCTCACCAGTTGCCGCAATACTTGTCTACATGCTAGGCAAAAAATTTAATGAAGAGCAGTTCCAATCACTTGAAATCGCAAGTATTTCTTCTCTTATGGCAATAGTACTTTGGATAATCTACCTAGAAATACGACATCATAAAAAATACAGAAGGCACAAGCACTAGTTTTTATCTGTGTGTTCTGTAATAATTCCACCTCCTATACAAAAGTTACCATCATACACAACAAGTGACTGACCGAAAGTTTCCGTAATATCACCATCTAGCACCCGCACATGATTTGCATCTACAAAAACAACATGTGCGCATGGTGCTCTGTATCTCGCTCGAGCCTCGTAGGTACGCCCAATCTCTGGAGCAATTGTCCAATTTGTTTTTTCAAGTGTCATACTATCCCCTTGTTTTTCTTTTGGAGGAGTGTGCGAAACAGTGAGCGTGTTATTTTCCATATCTTTCGAGATCACAAAATACGGTGTATCTTCAGTAGTTTTTTTTGTAATTGTAAAACCATGTCGCTCACCAATAGTAAAAAACATAGCGCCATCATGATGACCTATAACTTCGCCTGTTGGAAGCACAACATTACCAGGCTTTGATTCTATGTATGATTTAAGGAGTGTTTTGATATCGATTGTTCCAACAAAACACAATCCTTGGCTATCTTTCTTAGCGCTTACTGGAAGATTTGCATCACGTGCAATGTGACGCACCTCCTGTTTTTCTAAACCACCAATAGGAAATACTACAGAAGAAAGTATTTCCTTAGAAAGAGTCCACAAAAAATATGTCTGGTCTTTATTTGTATCTTTACTAACCATCAATCCCTGACCATCGGCTCCTATCTGTGCGTAATGTCCAGTTGCAATATGTGCATCCTTATCCTGTTTCTTTACCCATGTGTAAAATGCTCCAAACTTCACTTCCTTATTACACATCACATCAGGGTTAGGTGTACGCCCAGATCGATACTCATCAATCATATAATCGATGACACCTTTCTTGTACTCTTCTTCAAGATCAAGTGTTATAAATGGAATATCTAAAAGTGCCGCAACACGCATAGCATCTAATCTATCCTCCTTCCAGGTACATTCAATAAAGTCTGGCTGCCAGACTTTTATAAAAACTCCTACAACATCATAGCCTTGTTGTTTTAGTAAGTACGCCGAAACAGAAGAATCAACACCTCCAGACATTCCGACAAAAACTTTTTTCTTCATGAGCTGTACTCTACCATATTTAGAAATGAGTTGCACAGAACATGAAATTTGTTAGTATAGTATACGGACCGTGTTATACGGATTATCAACTTTCACTATAGGTACTCTATGGACGATGACACATCTTCCAGACCCAAAGAATCAGCCAACAAACAAAAATCGGGTACAAATACTAAGAAGCCGAAAAAGGCCAATAGACGACAAAAGTTTTTCCCAGCATATGAAGTATCTCGTGACACTTCATGTGACGATAATGAAGAAACACAAGGACTAAGCAGAATCCGAAACGCAATGCTTACCTGAAAATAAAAAACACCTACATGATGTAGGTGTTTTTCTTCGCGGTAACTAGTTAGACTCCTTTGGTGAGGCGACTTCATCTTTTACCTGAACATCGATAGTATCTGTTGAAACTTCATCCTTCTTTTGAGGAGCAGAAGCATCTTCAGTTGTAACAACTTCTTTTTCTGGAGTCGCGGTAACAAATGTCTCAAGAATCTTGTCAGCTTTTTCTGAATCTACTTTCTTGTTTTCTGCAACGATGAGCCACTTGCCATTTTCAACGGAAGTAACATGCCAAATACTATTAGCAGATTCCGCAACAGCCCATTCATTACCACCAACAGTAACAGTATCCTTCACTGTAATACCCGTTACCTTAGTCATAATATTCTTTGCAATATAATCAGCTGGAGTGTAACCACGTGCACCTTCATAACTCATGTACATTGCAAGCACAGGCATATCAGCATCAGTCACTTTAACAAGTGCGCCGTCCATAGTTACGGTTGCAGTTGCAGTCTCTTCTAGATCAAGACCGTATGCAAGCTTCTGCTCACCTTCGTGCATCTTTGTTACACTTCCTTGAAATGACTTACTTGTAACTTCAGTTGAAGTTTCTTCTTTTGCTAGCTTATCTTCCTTATCAGTACTTCCACTACCACCCAAATACAATACAGCACAAAGAGCAACTAATCCTATAATAATCGGTACATATTTTTTCATATGCTTCCTAGTATACTCCGCCCAAAAAAACATGCAAAAACACAGATTTTTATTGATGTAAAGGTATTCTAGTCTTACAGGTGGGAGCTCACCAAAGGACTTTATGCACATCCATATAAAATTTAAATCTTACGTACATTACGTTTTATTTTTGCTCTTCATCTGATTTTTAAGCGTATAAATCACGTCGAAATTAGCAAATTTTGAGGCACATGAACAAGCATAATTTTACACTCGGACGGTAGTCCTCAGTACTGCGATTTCAACTGCTTGAGTACAAGCCAAGAAATTGGACGCCTGCTAGAGCCTCGGGCCAAGCGCTCCGGCAGATTATTTCTTAAGAATAGCTTTGAAGATTAAAACATGACACAGAGTTCATTATACTTTTAATTATAGCCACTACTTGTCTGCCTTGTTAGACAAACGAATACGAAGAACTTCAAGCTCATCGCGGAGGATAGCGGCGGTTTCAAAATCCAAAATCTTCACAGCTTCTTTCATTTGCTTTTCTTTGAGCTTAATAAGCTTGTCTGGGTTCTTAGCAAAAATCTTTGCATCAACAGAGAGTTCATTTGATACAGCCTTATCATGATTACTTACAATTGTTTCTGTAATATCTTGAATATTTTTGATAATAGTTTTTGGTGTAATACCATGTTCTTTGTTATGAGCTTCTTGGAGAGCACGTCGACGAGATGTTTCCTTAATTGCTCGCTCAAGAGAGCCTGTCATAATATCTGCATACAAAATAACTCGCCCTTCACTGTTACGAGCAGCACGGCCAATTGTCTGGATAAGCGATGTTTCAGACCGAAGAAACCCTTCCTTGTCAGCATCTAAGATACCAATAAGAGTAACCTCAGGAAGATCAAGTCCCTCTCGAAGCAAGTTAACACCCACAAGACAATCAAAAACACCTTTACGGAAATTAGTAAGGATTTGAATTCTCTCAATTGTTTTTACATCTGAGTGTAGATACTCTGCTTTTACTCCTTGCTCTTTAAGATACGTAGATAGATCTTCCGCCATCTTTTTTGTAAGCGTTGTAACAAGGACGCGCCCCCCTTTCTTTACCGCATTTACAGCCTCTTCAATAAAATCATGAACCTGCCCCTTGTACACCCCTGACTGACTTACCTTACGCACTTCTAGAACAGGATCAAGAAGACCGGTTGGTCGAATTATCTGCTCTACAATCTGTGTAGAAACACTGCGCTCGTACTCACCCGGGGTCGCACTTACATAAATAACCTCATCGACTCGCTCCTCAAACTCTTCATAACGAAGTGGTCGATTGTCTTTTGCGCTCGGAAGTCTAAACCCATACTCAACAAGAGTGTTTTTTCGAGACTGATCACCTGCATACATTCCATGTAATTGTGGAAGTGTCACATGCGACTCATCGATAACAGTAAGAAACTCCGGCTTACCATGTATATCATGCGGAAAGTATTCAAGAAGAGTGTCAGGTGCAACTCCCGGTGCCTTACCTGAAAGGTGACGTGAATAGTTTTCTATTCCTTGGCAAAAACCAACTTCCTTGATCATTGCCACATCGTAGCGAGTACGACGCTTAAGTCTTTCTGCTTCTAAAATTTTTCCTTCCTTATCAAAATACGCTAACTGCTCTTTCAACTCAGCTTCTATCGTTTGTACTGCTCTGTCTCGTGTTGGCACATCAGAAATAAAGTGTTTTGCGGGGAATATAAAATAATCCTCCACAACACCTACAAGCTTCATGGAAACTGGATCTACCACTTGAAGGTGCGAAATCTTTCCGCTTGCAATCTCAATCTGGAGCATTACCGTCTCAGATATCGGCATGATATCGATACG
>CAZJJX010000019.1:11264-13548 GCA_964546555.1 uncultured Candidatus Saccharibacteria bacterium | reverse complement strand
TAACATCATTCGCGTTACAGCTAAACGTAACAATAGTCGCATTATGCGCTAGAGTGTGACAAAAGAAAGATAAAAACTATGTGTAATGTATGCTACAAAAAATAGGCCAAACGCTTCGCGTTTGGCCTATTGTCGTTATTGTTTTTACACTCTTCCTTTTACTTTACGCAGTTTTGCATCATTACGAAGTTCTCGTGCTTTTGGCAGCTGTCTACCAGCTTCACTAAACAGGCCAGTAAGCCTTGTGAGCCTTGAAAGAGGGGTTGTTCTGCCCTCGTTCCATACAGACCACGGAACACTAGAGCGTTCCTTGTGATAGATTGTGCAGGAGTACGAGTTTGCAATTTTATTCTTTGCAAGAAATTCGGCAATCTCAAACGGAATACGGAACACCGAGATTTCCTTACCGTCATAAAAAATGCTCATACGTGAATCAGAAGCGTTTCCGCGATCAGCAAGATTTTCACTGATTGCACGCTGGGTCATCTGACACGCTGTAAAGACACACCAAGAGTGCTTGCTAAGCTTGCTTCGCTGGATCTGGGAGATTTTCATGGATTACTCCAAAAGAGTGAACGACCTAAGAATACTACTACAAATACAGGGTTTTGTAACTATTGACTTTTATGTAGTTGTGTTATATAATAATAATATCTCAACTACAGGAGAAACCTGTGCAAGAAGGAAACAGTACTTTCATTCGTGTGGGCTTCATCGTAAGCCTGCTGGTCACGGTTATTATCGGTTACTTTTGGGTGACCGATCTGTACATGGCCAACAAGTTTAGGGTTTTGTACGGGATAAGTTTCATCGTTTCGGCCTCAGCCTTTGCGTGGTTTTTTGTCCACGTAGACTTCAGTCGAAAACCTAATACACTTGGGAAAAAAGTGTACGACTGGCTGTAAGACACAATCAGTTACGGTCGTGCAACTGGCCAAGGGTGTGCACGAGCACCCTTGGCCTTTAATATTTTCTCATTCTATGGTAGGATAATTGGACTAGATTGTTAAGTGAAAGCTACTTTCTATTTGTTGCCAAAGCCCAGGTAACTCAGCTGCTATCCATGTAGAGCTTGCTTACTGTTTGAGTGAGTACATTGTTTGCAGGTGAAATACATAATACTATGCGCGATTAGCTCAGCTGGCTAGAGCATTCGACTGATACTCGAAAGGTCCCTGGTTCGACTCCAGGATCGCGCACCATGCTAAAATCCTCTTCTTCTAAGAAGAGGATTTTACATTATCGATATTTTATTTTTTGGTTAAGTTGGGAAGCAAGGGGTATGTAAAAGAAAAAGGCATCATGATGATGCCTTCAGCGCTTTCCTAAGCGTTCAAGATTGGAAACCTTGACTGTCCCAGGAGTTGCGTATAAGAGTACCGCAGGGGCATTTGTAAGCCCTTTAAGACACTTTACACTTTTGCCTGTTTGTTTAAAACCGATTATCTTGGTGTAGAAATCAACATGTTTTGGATTCACGCACATAAACATTCTCGCGTAGTTCTGTTCTCTTGAAAAAAGATATCCTTCCCAGAGAAGCTTTGCAATCACTTTCATGTTCGACGAGTGTTCACTTGTGGTGCCGAGGTCCCCGCAATGAAGAATAGTTTCATTTCGGTGAATTAAACGAAACGTTTGGTATACATCTGGAAAATCCTCTTCTACGGGAACTTTTTGATGAGCGTCATAGACACTCATATGCCCAACAACTACCTCATCTAATACCGCACACATAGTTACCGCGGGCTTTATTTTTGTACGTGTTTTAGTAACCACAGGCGCAGCTATGTCTCCATACCCTGAGCTTGCAAATCTATTTGCCAGTATATCAAAACCTGAGGTAACCAACTCTTCTGGGCTTGTGTTTAAGAAATCAGGATTTTCTGCAAAGAATAATTCTCCAGTAGATTCGTCAGGGATTACCCTTACAATTGTAACTGAGCTTTCCATAGAGGTTCTCCCTTTTCGTATACTGAGTGGATCTAGTAAGAACAATTATAGTACATTTGACCATGTATTTTTTGTTCTAACAAGTGGATAACAGAGGGTTGTTATATGGGGTGCTATAAGGGTTAAAGTTTGCTATTCTTAGGTATATGGAAATTACTCGACGTAGGTTAGATGCGTATACATCATTTAAAATAGGGGGAGAGGCATTGTATGGAGAAGTTTCTTCAATAGAGGGTTTACGGGAGTGCGTGCTCTATGCTCATGCAGAAAATCTAAGAATACATATCTTAGGTGGTGGAACTAATACATATTTTGGTGAAGATCTTACAGGATT
>CAZJJX010000019.1:0-11254 GCA_964546555.1 uncultured Candidatus Saccharibacteria bacterium | reverse complement strand
CAGGATTACTGGTTATAAAAAATGAAATAAAGGGAATAGAGATGCGGACGTCAGACAGTCAGACAGTCAGACAGTCAGACAAGAATGATACGATTGTAATAACTGTCGGTGCTGGGGAAATATGGGACGATGTTGTTTTGTTTGCTGTAGAGCATGGGTATTGGGGGATCGAAAATCTTTCGTATATTCCAGGAGCTGTTGGTGCTGCACCAGTTCAAAATATTGGCGCATACGGTGTTGAGCTTGCAGATGTTTTTGAATCACTTGTCGCATTTGATAATGAGACACTAAATGAGGTTACTTTTAGTAAATCAATGTGTGAGTTTGGTTATAGAGATTCATTGTTTAAGCGCACCCCTGGAAGGTATGTGATTGTTTCGGTAACGCTTAGACTTTCAAAGAAACCAAACCCTATACTTACTTATAAACCTCTTGATGCGCTTATGAGCAAAGAAGAACTTTTGCTTAATGATATCCGCCAAAAGGTGATAGAAATCAGAAAGGCAAAGCTTCCTGATTGGAAGATATATCCAAATGCGGGGTCGTTTTTTAAGAATCCGGTATTAACAGAGGTGGAAGCCGAAGGCTTCCGCCTCGTATACCCAACCTGCCCAATACACCAAGCTGATGAAGGTGGTTATAAAGTGCCTGCTGCATGGCTTATTGAGCACGTGGCGCACGCAAAAGGGTTACGTATAGGGGATGTGGGGACATGGCCAAACCAGCCCCTTGTTATTGTAAATTATGGCAATGCGCACGCAGATGACGTTACGCTATTTGCTGCCACAATAAGCAAAACAATCCAAGATGTTACAGGAATTATTCTAGAGCCCGAAGTTCGGCGGGTACCATAGTGTAATTTGCTTTTTTTATAAAAAAATGGTATTATATAAATATCGCACATACTCAGAAACGTGCGAATTTCTTTTTAGTTAGGAGTTCCGATGGGCTTAAAATTACTTACACTTGCACTCTGTTCAGTGGAAAAGAGACGAGTGAAGGTCTACTCAACTGCCGATACAAATAACGGCATAGCAAAAAAAGCATCTGTGATCGCGTCATATGATCCAACGATTCACAATATGCGTTATGCGCTTCGTTTTTCTGATGGAACAGAGGAGTTAGTCCACTGGTCACCAGATAACCAAGGGTATGTACTTGAAGATGGGGTTGATTTTGCAGAAGCAGAAGATACCGATACTCAGGCGCTTGCCTAAGTGGCCTTTGTGCCGCAAACACATGCATTACGCATGTGTTTTTCTTTTTTATGGTAGGATACATGCTATGGAACAAGCACACGGTGTACTCTATATAGTCCCAACGCCAATCGGCAATCTCGAAGACATAACACTTCGAGCTATTCGAATTTTGAAAGAGGTTGATTGTGTTTTATGTGAGAACACCTCAATTACACAAAGACTTTTTAAGGAGTATGACATTACAACGAGGACTACGGTTTTTTACGCAACAACAGGTATCAAAAATATCGAAGCAATAATGGATAGGCTTGCAGCTGGTGATAAGCTTGCGCTTGTGTCTGATGCGGGCACTCCTACAATTTCTGATCCAGGAGTGCTGCTTGTTGATCGTATCTACAGAGAATTGCCTGATGTGAAGGTTGTAGCACTACCGGGTGCATCGGCCCTTACTGTGGCGCTTTCGTTATCAGGGGTATCATCTGCACATTTTACATTTTATGGATTTCTTCCACATAAAAAAGGACGAGAAACAATTTTTAAAGAAATAGCTGCAAGTTCTACGACATCAGTTTTTTATGAGTCTGTTCATCGTATTGAAAAAACGCTTGCTACTCTTGCAGATATTCTTGGTGATAGTAGAAGATATGTTGCGGTTGCAAGAGAATTAACAAAGATACATGAATCACTTATACGTGGTACCGCTCACGAAGTCATGGAACACTTTATGTCACATAAAGATACTCTCCGAGGAGAGTTTGTGGTTATTATAGAAGGGGCTTAGTGTTTGCTGTGCGCCGTCACAGCGCGCAGTCTAACTTTAAAGCTTTAGTTTACTTTCTCGTACTCTATTGTTTTATTTTTTCTTGTGACGTGTATAACAGGCTTATAATACTTGAATATCACGTGTAAACAATGTACACTAGCCCTATATGTCACCGCTTGGAATTAAACGATTTGTTGCTGTCTTACTGGTTGTATCGCCTTGGATTTTTATACCAACTGTTTTTAAAGATGTTGTTTTTATCATCGCTGGAGTTTTGCTTTATGTTAGTACACTTGATCTTCGTAAGAAGATTACCCATAATGAATATCAGCAGCAAACCGAAAGTCGTCCAAGCGCTTCACCTAGCATGAATGCATGAAACAGTTTTTTATAGTTCTTTTGTTATTGTCACTCGGTATCTATTGGTTAGCGGGCAGTAAAACCTCAACATTTCATTTTGGTACAAAGTTAGGTGTTGAAACCTATTCAAAAAGTGAAACTCTGGCGGAAGAGATGGTTGCTACAACCACTCCTGCAACAACTACGGTGCCTATTGCCACATCTACTACACCTGTTGTAACGCACATCAAAACTCCTGCACATGTAAAAGCAATTTATATGTCGAGCTGGGTTGCTGGTACCCCGTCTGTTCGAAAGAGACTAATTGACCTTGTTGATACTACTGAATTAAATGCAATTGTAATTGATGTAAAGGATAATACGGGGCATCTTTCGTGGGAGGGAAGAGTTCGTGATCTTGATGAGCTCATTAAAGAGCTACATGATAAAAATATTTATGTAATTGCCCGTATTGCATCATTCCAAGATCCAGCCTATGTTGCAAAACACCCTGAAGAAGCAGTTACTAATATAAAAACAGGTAAAATTTGGCGAGACAGAAAAGGTGAACCTTGGGTTGATACGGGAAGTAAAAAAATGTGGGAGTATCTTGTAAGTATCGGTAACGAGGCTTATGCGAGAGGGTTTGATGAGTTGAACTACGATTATATTCGTTTCCCTACTGACGGCGATCTAAAGGCGATGAGATTCCCGATATCACAAGAGCGAGGTCTTACAGATAAGAGGGCTATTGTTAAAGAATTTTATGCATATTTGCATGATCAATTTTCGCCAAAAGGTATTCCTATCTCTGGAGATCTTTTTGGTATTATTGCAACAAATTCTAATGAGACAAAAACATTGGGTCAAGATCTTGGTGATGGACTTACCTATTTTGATTATGTTTCGCTTATGGTTTACCCGTCTCATTTTTATCCAGGCACTGCAGGTTTCCAGAATCCTGCAGCACACCCAGGAGAGATTATTACCTATTCAACAAAAGGGGCTGTTGCTATTACCTTAGCTACAGCAAGTTCAACAGGAGTTGCATCAAGTACTCTTATTGCAAAACTACGACCTTGGTACCAAGATTTTGACATGGGAGCAACGTATACAAAAGAAATGGTAAGAGCGCAGATTACTGCAGGAGAAAAGTTTGGTGTTCACTCATGGATGCTCTGGGATCCAGCAAATAAGTACACACCTTCTGCACTTAAGCCAGAATAATTAGGTATCAACTAGTAACTATGCGTATGTCTAGGTATACTTGAGTGTATGAGTGATTATCAGAAAGTGACCTACATCGGAAAAGTTGATTTTCGAAACAAAGAATTGAAGTTTGGAATAAAGGAAAAAGATCGAACAAGGCATACCTATGTTATTGGTAAAACAGGTATGGGTAAATCAACGTTCATCGAAAATATAGCCATCCAAGATATTAACAACGGGGAGGGTATATGTGTGCTTGATCCGCACGGCTCTATGGCAGAAAAGTTGCTTGACCATATTCCTGAATCTAGAATCAAAGATGTTGTGTATTTTGCACCGTTTGATGGCGAACATCCAATTGGTCTTAATGTATTAGAAAAAGTTGATGCAGATAAGCGATATCTCGTTGCAAACGGGGTTATGGCTGCATTTAAGAAGTTGTTTAAGGATCAGTTTTCATCGCGCATGGAATATATTCTTAATAACATTATTCTTGCGCTCCTTGAAAATGAAGGACAGTCACTTCTAGGTGTGAATCGTATGCTTATTGATAAAGAGTACCGAAAATTTATTGTTTCTAATGTGACTGATCCGACAGTAAAAGATTTCTGGGAAAAAGAGTACGCTAACTACACAGATAAGTTCGCAGCTGAAGCAGCACCGGCTATCCAAAACAAAGTTGGACAGTTCGTTGCCAACCCTCTAATTCGTAATATCATAGGCCAAAAGAAAACGTCGTTTGATATCCGTAAGCTAATGGATGAAAAGAAGATCCTTATCGTGAACCTTTCAAAAGGAAAGGTTGGAGAAGGTAACGCAAATCTTATTGGTTCACTTCTTGTTACAAAAATTTATCTTGCAGCAATGTCACGAGCTGACGCTGGTCCATACGAACTCGAAAAGCTCCCACCGTGTTACTTTTATGTAGATGAATTTCAAAATTTCGCTAATGAATCCTTCGCATCCATTTTATCTGAAGCGCGTAAGTATAATCTTGCACTTACTGTAGCGCATCAGTATGTAGAACAAATGGAGGATGAGGTTAAGGCTGCTGTATTTGGAAACGTAGGCACTATGGTGGTGTTCCGAGTTGGGGCAACCGATGCCGAGATTTTTGAAAAAGAATTTGCTCCAGTATTTACAATGGATGATATTGTGAACTTATCTGCTCATCAGATTTATTTGCGTCTTATGATTGACGGGGTCGGATCTCAACCTTTTTCTGCGCGCACGCTTGATCCTGTTGCATATCCCTCAACTTCGTACGCTCAGTCAATTATTGCGCACAGCAGAAGTACCTATGGACGCCCACGTTTTGAAGTTGAAGAGGAGATTGTGGCATTTTATACACCAGTTCAAAAAGAAGAGAAGAAACCAGCTAAGCAAGCATTTGCTCAAGAAGATGATGTCGCTTCATATACTCAACCAAAACGCACCTACGACTCTCCTCAGAGGCCTCCACAAAAGCAAGTCTATGATGATAGGGGGAACAATAACGCAAGAACACTCCAGGTTCGCAAGATAACTGACTCAACACCTCTCCCTCCAAAACGATTTGAGAAAAGAAATAATGACCCTGTACAACATAAAGATACAAGCTACATGCAGGCAAGAGAGGTAGAAGAAGCTTTTCACAAGCCTCCACAGCATGCGAAGAAGCAAAATACATTTGAAAATCAGTACACAAAACCTGCTAAGCAGCAGCCGCTTGAAAAAATTTCTGTCCCGTTGTTTGATGAAAAACCTGCAAATTCTCTCAAGGATGCGCTTGCAAAAGCAATGAAGGATCGCGCAGATGAAAAGTTAACACCATGTGCAGATGAAATACAATCAAAGAATGCTGTTTTTCTTGAAGACTCTGTGGAGCAAGTTGTTCCGCGACCTAGGTTTGATGAAGGAGAAGAATACACAAAAAAAATTCATCTAAAAGTAAAAAAAGAAATTGACGAAGATATACTTAGAAATCTTATTGAAGACTAACTTTTTATGAAATATTTTTCGTTGCTTATATGTGTGCTTAGTACCCTTCATGGTGTGCATGCATTAATAATTAACGAAATTATGTCTAACCCAATCGGGGATGATAGTGGCCGTGAATGGTTTGAAGTATATAATAATTCAGATTCAGATATTGATATCTCGGGACTTCAAATTTCGGTAAAAGGAGGTAGCCCTGTCCCTGTATTTCCTGTTTCAGGTGGTGCTACAATTGCGGCTCGCGGATACGGGGTTATTGGATCTACACTTAATGGTACGACTAAGTTTTTGCAAGATTATCCGTCGTATGCATCACCTCTTGTAAGGGCCTCTATTAGTCTTGTTAATTCAGGTGTGACGTCACTTGAGATACGGTTACAGGGCACAGCACTCGATACTCTTTCCTCATACACAGCAGCTAAAGAGGGAATGACTTATGGACGTTTTGGGGGTGCTTTTGTAGTGAGTAGTCCAACGCCTGGTGGCGAAAACAAAGATGAAGAAACGTCTCAAGCAGAAAACACTACCACAGAAAGCACTCCGACAACGATACCTAAGCAAGCTCCTCCATCAGCAGATATTGTTCTTTATGTGCCGACTGATAAAAAAGTTGTTGCCGGTGCTCCTACTTTGTTTTCGGTGGCAGCATCTACAAATGCCGGGAATCCGATTGTAAATGCATCATATACATGGGGGTTTGGCGATGGCGGTTCTGCTGTAGGAAGTACAACGCTCTACCGTTTTAGTTATCCAGGAAGATATATTACTGTTGTTGATGCGACAAATGGACTTGTTGCAGGGTCAGCAAAAATGAATGTCGATGTTGTTGCTCCAGATATTACGCTGTCGTCGTTTAAACTTGGCAAACAAGGTGTTTATATTGATATCAACAATCGTGGCGGATCTGACCTAGAGTTATCATATTGGAAACTTTCTATAAATGGAGCCCTATACACGTTTCCAAAAAACACATTTATAGGAGAAGGTGTGACACACATAGCCGGGGCTGCTCTTGGTTTTGCTAGCACATCTCTTGCTACAACAACACTTATCCGATTACTATTTCAAAATATGGAAGAAGTAACCAGGACTCTGTATGAGCCGACAGCTACAGCACCACACAAAGAGGAAATAACAAACGCAACGAATCTTGTTAAATATCAGGATAAAAAATATCCAGTAAAAGATATCTATACTCAAAAAACCGTCACCACAAAATCAAAAAAAGTAAACCAAAGTTCAGCCACAAGCTCCTCTGTAACTATAGTTCAAAATAAACAAAAAGATGCTCGACTGTCGATATTTTTTAAGTCACTTTTTTCAAAATAGTTGTCTTTTGGGTGTAGAGATTGGTATACTCAGAGTATGATAACAGTATCAGTACAGGGTGGTTTAGGAAATCAGCTCTTCCAGTATGCATACGGAAGGGCGTTATTAGAAGAAGGGAAAGATGTTATTTTTGATACAAGTTTTTTTGATACAAACACTAAGTATACTAAGCGAGAATATTTACTCGACAAATTTTTAATTAGTGACTCTATTAAGACGCAAAAGAAACATCCTCGCCAAAAATTCTTAACAAGAATTCTTAATAAGATTGATATAACACGGCGTGTTCGTTATGTTTCTGTTTCTAAAAATGCAGATAATTTTTACGCAGATGGTTATTATGTGTCAGAAAAATATTTTAAGAAGATTAGAGAGATTATTTTGAAAGAAGTGACACTTCGACAAAAAAGTGATGCATATAAAGAATGGGAAGAGAAAATTAAATCTGCAAAGAAACCGCTCATGATTCATGCACGAAGAACCGATCATATTCTCAACAAGACATTTACTTTTATTGATGAGAAGTATTATGAAGAGGCTCTTAAGCATTTTGACGATGATTGCGAATTATTTGGTTTTTCTGATAATGCTGAGTGGTTACAAAATGCAATCAAAGGAAGAAAGATAACCATGGTAAGTGGTCAAGGTTTTACTGATTATGAAGAGCTTATGCTTATGTCCTTGGGAAAAAATTTTATTATTGCAAATAGCACCTACTCTTGGTGGGCAGCATGGCTATCACAAGCACCTAACAAGAAGATTGTTGCACTCAAGAAGTGGTATGCATCCACGTGGTGGAGTGCGCCAAACAAAGATGTTGAGTTTGATGGGTGGACAAGGATATAGCTTTGTGTCTTAACGACAATCTTCTGTGGGCGTGTTTAGGCGTTGTAAAATCCCTATACCAAAAGGTATACCTCACCGCTTAGAAAATAACTGCCAAGATTTATTAGAGGTTATAGAAGTACAAACTGGAGATTATTTTGGAGAAGATGATATCGTGCGACACGAAGATGTGTACGGCAGGGGTTAAGTAACCCTAGATACACAGGTGACTGATTCTGTCTTTTTTTGTTGGGTGAACAAAAAGGAAGTTGTCATACAGCGGTATTGTTTCTAAAGAATCTTCTTTTAGATAACCTTCTTTAGTAATAATGAAACCAAGGTATCCTGCATCTTGTAAAATTTTTACTGAAGCAATAGAGTTCTCTAGTAAATCAGGATCATTTGAAACTTCAATAGTGATACTTGGTCTATGTTCTTTGATAAGAGTTTTCATCGCGTCTAAAATCAAGTACTCAGACCCTTCCGCATCAATTTTAATAAATGTTGGGATAATGTTTTCCTTTGCACAAAAATCATCAATAGCTATTGTTTTTGTTGTAAAACTTGTGACCGAGTCTTTGAAGAAGATGACATCACTATTTCTTTTCTTAAAAGAGTTAAATGCGCTATATTTTGGTCCGTAGTCAAAGAATTCAATAGTGGTTTCTTTATCAAGAACAGCATTATTAAAAATCTTAATATTTGATTTAGTTTCTGTGTTTATTTTTAGACTGTTGTACGTTCTTGGTGTTGGTTCAAAACTGTAGACTTTACATGTATGATCCGTTAGCCAGCTTGCAAGCATACTGTAGTAACCGACATGTGCGCCGATATCTAAGAACACATCGTCTTCTTGAATAAAGTTAATAAAAAAGTTAGCGAGATTTACTTCCCAAAATCCATAGTAGTACACCATTCCAGCTTCTGGCAGATAGTATGACATTGATTCACCCCAAAGAGTTTTTTTGGTGACTCTGTATGGCCTTAGGTATGCAATGTATTGTTTAACGTAGTATTCAAGTGTTCGCATCGGATCCATGGTTAAACGCTTAAGTCTGCTTCCTTGGAAGTCATAGAGATTACTACGGTCAAGAATTGCCTTTTGAAGATTGTTTTTTAAAGAGATGTGCATAGTTCCGAAGTGAAGTGTTTGTAAAGTATACCAAAAAAATAGTGTTTTTGTATTGTTATATTTTAAACAAAGTGTGCTTCAGTTTTTCAATATAACGGCTTTTTTTGAAAGGTTTATAGAGGGTAACCATACACCTAAACATTAAAGATTTTAATGAAACATAGATCGAGGTAATTGTTTCATATCTTTCAAAATCAAGAGCGCGAGTAGGGTTGATTGTTCGCCTCTTTGCTCTCTCAAGCGGTTGGTCGAAGATATTTTTCAAGAATGTATCGAATTCATCTTGGACTTGTGTAAACGAGTATCCATCTGCGGCAATTGGTGCATTTACCATGTTTAAGTAGAGTTCGTCATTAGCATCTATTTGTTTAACTCTTTCTAGGACTTCATCAAAGTTCTTATAATCATGGCAGTTAATAAATCTTTTTGAGTTGAATTCTTTGGCAATATTTGGATTACCCCAATAGATAGGTATTGTTTTTGCTGCAATTGCACTTACAATTTTTTCTGTGGTGTACCCAGAACGTGAAGAGTTTTCAAATGCAATCGAAAACTTATGCCCCATCTCAAATGCTACTTTATTGGCAATTTTTGTATGCGTATTGTTAAGATACGATCCGCCACAGTTTACTGTTTTATATTCGCTTAACTTTTCTACGATCAATTTTCTGTGATTATCTGACCTATAGTTTGAATAGACAAAACTGCAGAATTCTTTTTTGGTGGCCAAGTCTTCTTTAGTAAGATGTAATGGTTCGTATAAATAATTTTTGTTTACAAGTTCAAGTTCAGCATCATTATAAAATACCTTGATAAGATAGAGTGGGTATCTGTAGTGCCTATCTTCAAAATTCAAATAATCAAAACCAATTGAGTAGTCGCATAGATTAAAATTAGGAGTGATATTTTCACCTGTAAAAAAAATCTTAATACAGTTATTGTACTTTAAGTGTTCAAAGGTAGATTCGTGATAGATGAGGTAGTCTGGATTTTCTGAAAATTCTACCTTATAGTACTTGTGTAATCTTTCCACAATAAAATTAGCATAGGAGGTTGGGTTCTTTGTGCCATATCCACAAATTTTTAAGCGAATCGTTTTCATAAATTGCAGTGTCTAGTTATTTTCTCACAAATAATGTCATATTACTATTGCTAGACTTTAGTGGCCTGTAATGCAAAAGCAAGGTTTCCTTGATACGTGAGTCATAGAGGTCGTATTGATCAAGAGGTGTTTCAACAAAAATGCTAACATCATAATTATTTTTCAAAAAGTCTATCAATAGTGTGATTTCACTATTGAAAAATAAATCAGTAGAGGAGGGGATATCTACCACAGATCGCGTACCTGTTTCTGCGTAGTAAGCTCCTTCTTTGTGAGGGGAAAGGATGAGCACACTGTCACCATGATCTGAATATTTTTTTATAAAAGCAATATTTTCCGTATATGTTGTAGTGTATTTCTTAAAGAAAGATTCTGCGCCATGGGATGCATATTTCGTAAAGAGTTTACTATTATAAAGCATAGAAAATGGTGCTGATGCCAGTATAAAAACAATAAACAAGAAAATAAACATTTCTCCTGTGCGCATTTTTTTGCTTGCAAGGAATCGTAGGTAGAGAGTGTCTGCAAAGATGATTATAAGAATAAACGCAGGATACGACGGCGGGATAAGTGTCATATCATGTGATCTACCAAGGAAATAGGTAAATAGACCAACCCCCAAAATAGTTACGGTAAAAATAAGCTTACTCTTATAATCAATATTTTTATTGATAAGCGCTACGATAGCAATAAGCAAACCAACAAGATAGATAATGATAAGCAGGTTCCATGAATGTGGCGGAGGGAGCATCTCAATCATGAAATATCCTGACATGAACATTTTTTGGTATTGTAAGAACAATGATAGATTCGGCAACTGGCCACTTTGTAGATGTGTAATGTATGAGAATGACAAAACTACAATAGCAAGCGAGGTTGCAGATATGAACGTGTGCTTTATAATTGCAAAAACTTTTTCACTAAGTGCAACTCCTTTTGAAAGTTCGTTATACGCAAGCACTATCATCCATGCAATAAAGACAATTATCCCAGAATCAAAATTCCATAAAACTCCACATGCTACCAAGAAGTGGGTTATGTAGTATATAAGTGGTCTCTCTTTTCTGAAATATAATGATGTTAGGAATAAGAATAACGCTGGGAATATGAATCTAATTGGCCAGTATTGATAGTAAAGATTTGGGAACACTGGGTTATTTATAAGGAATGTGTAGAATAAAATTGCTAAAAAACCACAGTAGAGTAAAACAGTATTTGAAATAATTCTTTTTAAGAACAAAAATATAAAGAGATATGAAAGACAGATAAGTAATGCCATTACAACTGAGAATTTGAGAACACTTAATCCCATAACTGAAAACAGTGGTTTCAAGAAAAATGGGAATAGCCCGTAGAGACTTGTTATATGTACAAGGAGG
>CAZJJX010000018.1:0-16236 GCA_964546555.1 uncultured Candidatus Saccharibacteria bacterium | reverse complement strand
TGCTGAGATTGTTGGAACATACAATGTTAAGGCAGGTATTTTCGAAGCAAAGGCAGATCGTGTAAAGCATTGGATGTCAGTTGGTGCACAGGTTACACCAACTGCTCACAACCTTCTTGTTACAAAGGGAATTATTGCAGGTAAGAAAATAAACGTTCTTCCTAAGAAGTCTCCACAAAAGAAAGAAGTGAAAGCGTAGTTATTTTTTAGCAGTTAGCTGATAGCTCTTGGCTAAATACAATGTAAAAGCGACGCCTACGGCGTCGCTTTTACATGTAATCAAAAAGCCAAATACTGATAGCCTAAAGCTCTTCTCTGTGAATAACTTTTGTATACTATCTGTAATAGATTGGTACACTGTAAAGATACAAACAATTACATATATGAAAGATCAAGAATTTGTTGAGTATGTTGTGAAAGCTTTAGTAGATAATGCTGATAAGGTGAAAGTTGAAAGACGAGTTGATGAAATGGGTGTTTTGATTACGCTTGATGTTGATGCGTCTGACATGGGAAAAATTATAGGACGTGACGGAGCAACAGCAAAAGCACTTCGTACACTCCTTCGTGTTGTTGGCATGAAGAATAATGCACGAGTTAATCTTAAGATCAACGAACCAGAAGGACGCTCTTCATATCAACAACAAGAAGAGGGGGCTCAGTCATACTTCCCTCGTTATGATGCAAACGATGTTGATGCGGTCATGAATGACCTTAAAAGTTTATAACGCATAAATCTAATAGTTAGTTTACCGTCAAAATAAATAAAGTGGCACCACAAGGTGCCACTTTGTGCTTCGGTACTTACATTAATGAATTTTTTCTTCTGATTCTGGGGTGATGGATATTGACCTGACTATATCAACTAGATGTTGAGCAAGTGTGAGTTGATGGTTACTTACGTCAGTGAGTACTTTAAGTGCTTCGTTAAAATCATCTGTACGTCTTACTTTTTTCAATAAACCTAAAAGATTTTCAATATCATATGTTGTGTTACAAATAGAATTATTGATCGGTTCTAGAAGGCAAATCATGAATGCCTTGCTTTTTTGATTGTCATTTTTTGTTTTATCGGCCACTCTTTACTCCTTGGTTCCTGTTTGTGCAACTACCTCTTCGTGTATACTACTACCTATTTTTATATAAATCAACGCAGTTTTATTCTTCGGTAAAGAAATGTTGCCTGTTTAGATGTAGGTCCAAAGAGGGGTCTGTACACATAAGAAAAAGCAACACTTGCATGTGTTGCTTGGTGTGATTCTTGTCGCAGTAGATGTTGCACTTATTTAGTTACATTGCCCAAAAATCAATTCGTATCATAAAGAGATTATCTTTCTGATAAACAAGCTGATGTTATTACTGCCAGCTATGAGGTGCGTGTTCTTTGATTGTGCCAATAAGCACTCTTGGTGTTCTTCCCAAAACTGACGCAAGAAAAACAATATCAGGGTGTTTTTCTAAGGTTGAGAAGTATCTTCCTTTTTTGTATGTGAAACTAAAACGGACGACGTCAACACAAATGGTTACCATTTTTTGTTGGGTTCTCTGATGGTTGTGGTAGTAAATTGTGCCATTGTTTGGTCTGTGTTTTATTTTTTTTCGCGCTTGAGGCAAGAGCTCGGTTTTACTTATAAAATCCTCAACTGCGTTTAAGAGAAAGGGTTTTGGTGCCTCCCATGAAGCTGATAAAAAGTCGTACATCAAAGGTCTCCTTACGTTGAGTCTATTGTTATAATAATACAAATATGATATAATGTCAATAATGCTCAAAAAACAAACACCTCTTAGATTTCATGTTGTTACGATTTTCCCTAAGATGCTCGACTCATATTTTGCTGAGTCGATTATGTTTCGTGCGATAGAAAATAAATTGATTGAAGTAATAACATACCCACTTCGAGAATATACCCATGATAAACATAGACGAGTAGATGGTAAGCCGTACGGCGGAGGTCCTGGTATGGTGATGTGGGTAGATCCAATCATTAATTGTGTAGAAAAGATACAGAAGAAAATCTCACGTCGTAAGTCTGCAAAAGTGTTGATTGTGATTTTTAATGCGGGCGGAGAAATGTTTACCAATACCGTTGCACAAACAACTGCTAAAAAATACACAGATGTCATTTTTATTTGTGGTCGTTATGAAGGAATAGACAGTCGTGTTAAAAAGATTCTCAAAGCTAAAGAATGGAGCATAGGAGAGTACGTTCTTACTGGAGGGGAGTTGCCTGCCATGGTGTGTATTGATGCTATCTCGCGTCAGATAAAGGGTGTGCTCCACGATGAATTGTCTCTTGAGGAAAAGCGTATAGCGTCTCACGAGATTTACGCTCGTCCAGAAATCTATGAGCACAATAAGAAAAAGTACAAAGTACCAGAAGTTCTTCTCTCTGGTAACCATAAGCTAATCGATGAGTACCGTCTTAAGCAGGAGAATATGATTGGAAAGAAAAAAATTAAAAGTAATTAGTTATTGGTAATTAGTAATTAGTGAATGCACAATGTATTTAACTAATAACCAATAACTAAGTACGAATAACTCCCTTTGTTACATGTATATAAAAATCAAAGTTATACCTAGTGCGAAGAAGGAAAAAGTAGAGAAGTTAAAAGACGATGAATACCGTATGTGGGTCAGGGTTTCTGCAGAGAATAATCTTGCAAACACTCGAGTAATTGAACTTTGTCGTAACCTGTTCCCGGGTACATCTGTCCGTATCGTAAGTGGGCATCATTCACCATCAAAAATCATTTCTATCAACTAGTATTGGTAACATTTTTTTGATACAATTCTAATCACCATTTATAAAAAGCCGATGTAGCTCAGTTGGTAGAGCATTTCCATGGTAAGGAAAAGGTCACCAGTTCGATTCTGGTCATCGGCTCTAATATGAGCTAACAAAATGCCAGAGTAGCTCAGTCGGTAGAGCATCTCACTCGTAACGAGAAGGTCGCGAGTTCGATCCTCGCCTCTGGCTCAAAATGGCGAAGCTTTTGAGACAGAGGAGAAAGCCAACTGCTTGGCTTTCGAAGAGGTCGAATACGGGGTCGCGGAACTTTATCGACGAGCTTGCGAGGAGAAGTTCTGTGACCGATCCTCGCCTCTTGCTCAAAATGGCGAAGCTTTTGAAATGGAAGGAAAAGCTAACTACGTAGTTTTTTGAGTAAACCATATACGATATAGAAATCTGTTGGTTTTATCTTTAAATTCTGCTATTTACTCCTTGTTTATAAAAGCGTACACTTTCTTATATAATTCATGGAACCACTCGCATCTCTCCTTCGCCCTAAAACACTCGATGAATATATCGGCCAAGATCATCTCGTGGGTGCTGGTAAGCCGCTTCGAAATGCAATCGATAAGAAGCACATATTTTCATTTATTTTATGGGGACCTCCTGGATCTGGGAAGACGTCGCTTGCACGAATCTATGCAAAAGCAATCAATGCTGATTATCACGAGCTCTCTGCTGTTTCATCTGGAAAGGATGACATTCGTAAGATTGTCGAACATGGGGGAGATTTATTTGGCCCGCGTGTGTTATTTTTAGATGAGATTCATAGATTCAATAAAGCACAACAAGACTATCTTCTTCCGTATGTTGAAAGAGGGCAACTTATCTTAATCGGTGCCACTACAGAAAACCCAAGTTTTGAAGTTGTTTCTGCGCTCCTATCTCGAATGAGAGTTTTTGTGTTGCAAGAATTAAATGAAGAAAATATTAGAGAAATTCTCAAACGGACAAAGTATGAGTTTGATGATGACGTTATTGATATGTTGATTGCTATAGGTGGAGGAGATGCTCGGCAGATTCTTGGGCTAGTGGAGACAACGCAAACGTTATATGGAAAAGTTACAAAAGAAACAATTACTGAAGCGCTATCATCTCGTCATCTACGGTATGATAAGAAAGGTGAAGAGCACTACAATACCATTAGTGCATTTATTAAGAGCATGAGAGCGTCATCTGTCGATGCAGCACTTTACTATCTTGCGCGCATGGTTGCTTCCGGTGAGGATCCAAAATTTATTGCTCGTCGTATGGTTATTTTTGCTTCAGAGGATATTGGTATGGCGGATCCACATGCACTCGTGCTTGCAAATGAAGTATTTAAAGCTGTGGAGACGATAGGCTACCCAGAATGTGGTATCAATCTTGCCCATGGTGTTACCTATTTGGCACAAGCAAAAAAAGATAGACGCGCGTACGATGCGTATCTCCTGGCACTATCTGATGCCAAGAATCTTGGTAATCTTCCTATCCCGCTAAAGCTTCGTAATGGAGAAACAAAGCTTATGCGAGATGTTGGTTATGGAAAAGGGTACGAAATGTATGAGAACAAAGATCTTCTCCCTGAAGATCTTTCGGGAAAGCGATATTATCAATAAGTCACTGCTCACTGAAGAATCTAGCGTGGTAGAAGTGAGAGGAGGTGTTGTCCGTAGGAAGTCTTTGAAAGAGCCTCAGCACTCTCTTGCAATGTTTGGTGGTCAATGAAACCATAGGTGTGGGCAATGCTCTCAAGGTTAGCAATTGGTCGCCCTTCTTTTTCTTGAGTTATTTTTACATAATGAGACGCATCTAGGAGAGAGTCGTATGTGCCAGTGTCAAAGTACGTAATACCTTCAGGGATTGTCTTTACATGTAACTCTTCTTTACAAAGATAGCATTTGTTGAGGTCTGTTATTTCTAGTTCGCCACGAGAGGATGGTGTGAGTGTCTTTGCGAATCCAACTGCCTGATTGTCATAGAAGTAGACACCCGGGATAGCGTAAGGAGATGTTGGATTCACAGGTTTTTCTTCAAGAGAAATTGCTTTTCCTTGCTCATCAAAGGTGACAACGCCGAACCGTTCTGGGTCTTTTACTTTATAACCAAAAATAGTAGCACCTGATGTTGATTCTTTGTGGGTGTTTCGTATAAATTCTTCAAAGCCATTTCCGTGCAGAACGTTATCTCCAAGAATAAGACAAACAGGGGAGCCTGCTAAGAAACGCTCACCAATAATGAGAGCGTCCGCGATGCCGCGCTTAACGGTTTGAGTTTCGTACGAAAGTTTTACACCAAAGCGTGATCCGTCGCCTAGAATTTGTTTGAAAACAGATATGTCTTGAGGGTCAAGGATAAGGAGGATCTCACGAATACCAGCATGAAGAAACATTGAAAGCGGATAGTATATCATCGGCTTATCGTAGATCGGGAGGAGTTGTTTATTAACACCAAGCGTCATTGGTAGTAACCGTGTTCCTCGTCCCGCAGCCAAAATGATCCCTTTGCGTTCCATAATTTTCTTAGTATAACGCACTCTTACGACAAAGCAATTTGTCTATAAAATTGCTATACTACAGGTCTATGGAACAAAATCTTGAACAAGAAATCATGGAACTTGAAGCACGGATGAATGAGGTTAATTTTTGGAATGATAAAGACAAAGCTCAAGAAACTATTAAAACTCTCAAAGAACTGAAAGATAAAAAAGAAGGAGTGAGTGCTCTTGATAAAGGTGGTGCAATTGTAAGTATCTTAGCGGGTGCTGGAGGAGATGATAGTGAAGATTTTGCTCGCATGCTTTTTGAGATGTATGATGCGTATTTTTCTACAAAAGTTTTTTGGTATAGTGTTTTACATGATAACAAGAATGATCATGGGGGATACCGTAATCTTACGCTTGAAGTGACAGGGAAAAATGTGTACGGCACCTTAAAGTTTGAGTCCGGAGTTCATCGCTTGGTGCGTATTTCGCCTTTTAACGCCCAAGCAAAACGTCATACCTCATTTGCTATGGTTGAAGTGTTACCTGTTATTCCACCTACGGAGCGGATAGTTATCTCACCAGAAGATATTCGTATCGAAACTTCAAAAGCAAGTGGTCCAGGTGGGCAGAACGTGAATAAGCGTGAGACGGCGGTGCGCATTGTTCATATTCCTACGAATATTGCAGTACATGTGGCAACAGAACGACAACAGGAACAAAATAAGCAAAAAGCGCTTGAAATTTTGCAGGCAAAACTTTTTAAGATAGAAGAAGAAAAGCGCAAAGCAGAGATAGAGGGGCGACAAATAAGTAAGACAACTGAGATAGAGTGGGGGAATCAGATTCGCTCATATGTGCTACATCCATATAAGATGGTTAAGGATCATAGGACGGACTATGAGACGAGTAACGTAGAGGCAGTACTTGAGAAAGGGGAGCTTGATGGGTTAATTGAGGCTGAGAAGGGGCTCTAGAGTAATTAGTTATTGGTAATTAGTTGTAAGTACAGCAGTTGCTTAAATGGAGAGATTTTACTCGTAAATTATGATATAGTTTTCTTATCTTTCCTCTTTAAGGAGGGGTCTAATGAAATCTATTTTTGAACAAGCATGTGAAGAAGTAATGCGTTTGCATGGTACAGATGTTGGGGTTCGTCTATCCGGGACTCGTTACGGTCTATCTTTTCAAGAGCTGGATGCACGCATTCGCACAACACTACGTGAACCAACCTATAGAACTCCTCGATGTCAGAGGCTGCGAGCATTTGATGTTAATGCTCGAATAAAAGCATTACTTCCCAGGTAGTCACAAAATAAAATGTAAAAAGCATGGCCCACTTGTGAAGGTGGGTTTTTTGTTTGTCGTTACTATTTTCTTGGAATATTTCTTGGAATACAATGTTATTTTTAGTTGTAGGGGCGGCCGAATGTCACTCCTGCAACCACTAATTACCAATTTATTTATGCCAAAGGCACGAATTTGCTAATTCGCCAATAACTAGTTACTTCACGTCTACGTCTAGCCAAGTTACCAACACCTACCCACTAAAACCACTCCATCTGGTCGTGCTATACTGTACCAATGCTTTACTTCGACAGAGTTTCAAAAGAATATGAAAACGGAACACGGGTGCTAAGCGATATTTCTCTCACCATTAATAAAGGCGAGCTTGTTTCTATTGTGGGACACTCTGGTGCAGGTAAAACTACTCTTATCAAGATGCTTCTCGCAGAAGAGTCTCCTTCTGAAGGAGCTGTTTCTTTCTACTCAGATAATATTCATGATTTACGAGGTAAGGAGATTACAAAATATCGTCGTAAGGTAGGTGTTGTATTTCAGGACTTCCGTCTAATTCCTAACAAGACTGCGTATGAGAACGTTGCCTTTGCCATGGAAGCGGCGGGTCGTCACGATGATGAGATACAAGAAGATGTGCCACACGTGCTTGACCTTGTTGATCTTCGAGATAAAATGCACCACTTCCCACATCAGTTATCAGGAGGAGAACAGCAGAGGGTTGCTATAGCAAGAGCTATTATCAATCGTCCAGAAATTATTATTGCTGATGAACCGACAGGGAACTTAGACCCACTTAACACATATGATATTGTGCAGATTTTAAAAAAGATTAACGATCTTGGTACTACGGTTATTCTTACGACACACAATAAGGGTATTGTTGATAATCTTGGACGCCGTGTTATTACTATGGAGAATGGTAAAGTGGTCCGTGATCAGAAGTCTGGTAAATTCACGATGTAAACCGTATGTTAAAAACAATCCTCTGGAAAAGAACAATACTTGCTGGGTTACGAGGTTTCTACCGTAATAGAACGGTGTCACTTTCATCTATTTTTATTCTTACAATTACGCTCTCGATTATTACATCGTTTTATCTTCTTGTTGCGGTTTTTAAATATACACTTACACAAGTGCAGGAAAAAGTTGATGTGCGTGTTTATTTTACAACTGACGCAACTGAGCAGCAGGTAACCGATGTGAGAGCAAAATTGCTTGGATTATCTGATGTTAAGAATGTTACCTATGTATCTCGTGAACAAGCGCTTCTTGATTTTAAGAACAAACACTCAGGAGATCAGCTCACCCTTCAGGCACTTGATGAGCTCGGTAACAACCCATTTGGTGCATCGCTTTCTGTTGTTGCAAAAGATACGTCTCGATATGCTGCTATTGCTGATGAGCTAAATGATGGTTCAGGGTTACTAGGAGATAGTAAGGGGATTATTGATAAAGTAAATTATTATCAGATAAAAGATAGTATCGATAAGTTAAACAGCATCATCGGGTGGGTGAACACCGTAGGGTTCTGGCTCTCCGTGGTCTTCGTCCTTATGAGTTGTATGATTGTGTACAATACAATCCGCCTTGCAATCTTTGTCTACCGTGATGAGATTGCTGTTATGAAACTTGTAGGTGCTTCAAATATGTTTATCCGAGGGCCTTTTATTGTTGAAGCTCTTCTGTACTCTCTTGTTGCAACGCTTATTACCGTAGTCCTCTTCTTCCCAGCAACAGTGTGGGTTACCAAAAAGACAGTCTTTTTCTTTGAAGGGCTTAATATCAACGCTTTCTACACGGCGCATCTTTTTGAACTTGTTCTTACACTTCTTGCGTTTGGCTCTATTTTAACCGTTGTGTCATCATTCCTTGCAGTGAGAAAGTATCTAAAGGTATAAATAAGTATAAAAAAATGTTCTACCACATGGGTAGAACATTATGCTAATTTTCGGCGGTCTTCCCCCTTAAATTGTTGAAGGTTTACTCGTTCACGTATTCTTGGTTGTAGAGCATCAATGGTTTCTTTCAAAATCACCGGCGCAAGCTTGCGCTTCTCTGGCCCAGAATACGTAAGATCAAGAACTTGTTTTCGTTGGTCTTCTTTCTTAACAAAATTTCCACAGGCAATAACGGGGATTAAGTATCCTTCCAGAGTATGGAAATCACTTGTTCGATTCCATGATTTGTTTGTATTGTGACGGTCTTTGTGGTGACCACAATGCTTACAAATAAGTATGTCGTGCATACAGTACCCTCCTCATTGTTATAGAAAAAGTCTGCATATAAGATACCATACATATCAATAAAATCAAGCACGACTACTTTTGAACACTATTTTAGTTTTTTGAAGTAATATATCTTATTTTCAGTGAAAAGTTATATACTATAGTTTATGACTCAATCTACCGCACTCACTATTCTCAAGCTTGGCTACACCACGTTTCTTACTGGTGCTGCAGGGTCTGGGAAGAGTTATGTGCTTCGCGAATATATCAGCTACCTTAGACGGCATGGAGTACGATATGCAGTAACCGCCTCAACAGGTATTGCATCTACTCATGTACAAGGAACCACTATCCATTCATGGAGTGGTATCGGCGTAAAGCAATCTCTTAAACCATACGAACTAGAAGCACTTGAGGAAAAACAAAATCTCTATAAGCGATGGAACGACACCTCTGTGCTTATTATTGATGAAGTTTCAATGTTGCACGCTTCGTTTATTGATATGCTTAATATGCTTGGCAAACAAATGCGTCGTAATAATAAGCCTTTTGGTGGTTTACAAGTTGTATTCACTGGTGATTTCTTCCAGTTGCCGCCAGTTGTAAGGCGTAGTGATCAGTATGAAAGCGAAGATGTGTTTGCATTTAGTTCGCAGGCATGGAAAGAAGCAAAGCCCGTAGTGTGCTATCTAACTGAGCAGTTTCGTCAAGATGATGACGCTCTTAGTTCTATCTTACAAGCAATACGAACAGGAGAGATAGAAGACGAACACTATGAGATGATAAAAGGGGCAAGTGAAAAACCTCATACTGAGGATCACATAAAACTCTACACACATAACGAAAATGTTGATCTTATTAATCAAGAGGCTTTTTCTCGCGTAAAGGGTGATGTTCGTACGTATCATATGATCACAAAAGGCAAAGCTGCACTTGTGGAGACGCTTAAGAATAACTGTCTTGCTGATGAAGTACTTAATCTTAAGATTGGAGCAAAGGTATTATGTATAAAAAATGCACAAGATAGAAGTTATGTTAATGGCTCTATGGGGGTGGTAATAAATTTTGATAAAGAAGGTGCTCCGATTGTTGAGCTTGTACATGGTAAAAAAATAACTGTTCGAGCAGATACCTGGAAGATAGAAGAAGATGGAAAAGTAAAAGCAGAACTGTCACAACTTCCTCTTAAGCTTGCTTGGGCAATTACAGTACATAAAAGCCAAGGCATGACACTCGATAGAGCAGAGATTGACCTCAGTCGATCTTTTGCTTCAGGGCAGGGGTATGTAGCGCTTTCGAGATTGCGAAGCTTGGACGGACTGTATATAAAGGGATTCAATAGTCAGGCATTTATGATTGCAGATAGCGTACGAGAGGCAGATATACTCTTTAGAGCAAAAAGTAATACAAGTGAACAGGCGCTTACTAAGTATTCTGCACAAGATATTGAGCGACTTCATAATAAATTCCTCACAGATAGTGGCGGCTCACTTGCTCCACTTGAAGATCTCGATGATGAGATTGAGGTTAAAGTTCCGTCACATATAAAAACAAAAACAATGCTCGATGAAAAGATGACTATAGAAGAAATTGCAGAAGTTCGCTCACTTTCTGTTGATACAATTATTGGACATATTGAAAAGTTACTTGAGCTTAAGGAACCTCTTGATCTTACACATACACTCCCTCCTAAGAAGACTGCTGATGCAATCAAAAAAGCATTTAAGGATTTAAAGACAACAAAACTTACACCTGTTTATGAGCAAGGTAACGGGAAATATTCTTATCAGGATATTCGTCTTGTACGTGCCTCACTGTAAGTGAGGGTTGGTGCCTCGTCTTTTTGTTAGCTTTCTCCCGAACCTGAATTGATTCCAAATTCTTTCATGAGAATAATAAAGGAAGATGCTCACGATGTTTGAGATAACAACAATCCCAAGAGTTAGTTCTGCTTTTTTTGTAATTGCAAAGATGATGATGAGATCGACAGATATACTGAGAAGTCGATAGCTGATAGCTTTTGCGATTGATCTCGTATGTTTTTCTGTATAGGGCATCATCTGAGTATATCATTAGTTACGTGGTACACTTGTGGTTATGAAGATGATTCTACATACGTCTGAGAGTCGCGGTGGAGGTCAGTATGAATGGCTTACAACACGCTATAGTTTTAGTTTTAATGATTGGTATGATAAGACGAGGATGGGTTTTGGGGCACTTCGTGTTCTTAACGATGACGTGATTGCGCCGTTATCTGGTTTTGGGGCACATGGTCATAGAGATATGGAAATTATTACGATTGTAACAAAAGGTACAGTTTCTCATGAAGATAGTCTTGGGAATGTATATGATATCCATGAAGGAGATATTCAAGTGATGTCTGCAGGAAGTGGGGTGATCCATAAAGAGTATAACCATAGTGAAACATCTCCTCTTGAGCTATTTCAGATATGGATTACACCGCATACACACGGACTCAATCCCTCGTACAACGAAAAGCATGTTGATTTTTACGATGATAAGAGTAACGAGATTGTTCTTGTGGGTGATGGAGGTCTCCCTCTTAATCAGGATGCAAAAATTCTTTATAAAAAATTAAATACTAACGAAACTTACACCTACACAATGTCGCAGGTTGGGCATGGTGTCTATACATTTGTAATAGATGGTCATCTGACGGTCTCTCATGTAGAGCTCAAGTCTCGGGACGCTCTTGGTGTTTATGAAACCGATACTATAGCAGTTACATCACCAAGTGGAGCAACGTTACTTTTTATCGAAGTACCGATGAATGCCTAGCTTTGCAAAATCACTATATTTTGGTAGAGTTAGACCGATATCTTGACATAGGAGATAGCAATGCTTACGACAGATCTTAAGAGTTGGGTCTTTAGGCAAAGGGTTGGTTTATGCTGTGATGATGTTCTTTTGCTTCTTAGTAACAATGGTGGGTCAAGGCTTTTGGTGAAGGATGAGGTAGAATTTCAGATTTTCTTTGACGTTGCACTTGGTCAATACAAAATAGCAGCAATTGATAGAGAACAAAATAAACTCAAACATCTTTGGAATATCAATTCTGAAAAACTAGAACATTACTCTATAAGAGCAATAACACTAGTTGAAATGCAGCAAGCCCGAGATCGTTTGCGTGATTTTCTTGTTATGCAGTTTAGTGAAGGTAAGGTGTTTGCTTCGCTAGACATCGTCCTTTCCATAGAGGTGTCATATCGTGGATTTGTAGAGTTTGTTCACGAAGCTGTGGTTAATCCTGCTGTTGCTTCTACAAAAAAAGGTGTCCCTGAAGTGATACAAGCTTGGTATAGTGAGTTTGCACATGTTCTTGAAAAGGTTGCTGCTTCACATGAAAGACAGTACAAAGCAGAAGCTCTCTCCTATAAAGTTGCACTCTTGTGTAAACGCATAAACATGCCTTCTGGTGTTATCTATATGAGACTGACCCACAAAAATATAATTGTGTTTACGCACAAAAAATTACATCACCTTTTGTCGTTGCACAGAAAAGGGTGTGTACAGTAAAAACCGACTCGAATGAGTCGGTTTGTTTTTATGAACCTTGTAGGTTCTCTAGTTTCTTTTTAAGTTCCATGATGACCGCCTTTTCCCAGAATTTCATTGAATACATTTTGATAAGAGGTGTTGCTACAAATTGTAGCCATTTTTTATGGATAGTGACATTATAAGTATAGTTGATGAGTGTTCCGTCTTTATGCTCCGTAAGGAATAGCTCCTCGTGACCAGATGTTCCGAACTGATAACTATCATTATCAGAAATAAACCCCTTTCCTGGCAGGATTTGAGTTGTCATGTTTACCTTAAAGCTTCTACCGAAAGATTTTACGGTTGCTTCCATGGTAAGGAGATCGCCCTCGCGATGTAGAATTTTTACCTTTTCTGCAACTTTTGGAAAATAGTTTGGTAAATTTTCAAAGTCAGTCATTATTCTAAATACAGCTTGTACAGGAGCTTTAATAATCCAGGATTTCTTAAGAGTAATATGATGGCTCATGTATGTAGTGTAGTATAGTATGTTATTTGTTGCTAGGTAGACATAGTAGATGTGTGTACATGTATTATTGTACACATAGGGTTTTTCTAGGAGTGATATAATTTGTACAGGTTATATATAACTTTCATGAAAAATATTTTAATTAAGGGGCTATTCGCTAGTTTTTTGTTTACGCTTTCAATTCATCCAGCTTCTGCGGTTTGTTCATCGACACAAACAATGCGTATCGATAGTTTTAGTTCAAAAACAACTTGTGTTGGGGACAAAAGTAAGACTACCTATTATTTAGGAAATTTAGAAATTACAAGTAAAAATTATAGTGAACAAATAAAAATATATCAAGAACAACACGCCGCTTGCACGTATACCTCTTCTGGTGGTATGCAAAAAACAAAGAATTCTAGAACGATTGCCAAAGTATGTATTCAGGGACAGCAGCCTAGTAAGTATCTTATCGACTCAAGAGAAGTAACGTTCCAGGAATATGTTTTAGCTTTTTTTGCAGATTTTTTTGATTATTATCCAGATAAAATGAGTACTACCAGTAACGATACAGTAAATATTGGCTCACGCCAAGTTGCTGTGCCGTCTTGTACAAGGTTAACAAAGCCGCTCACACGAGGATCAGAAAATAGTGAGGTGTTAAAACTTCAGCAATTTCTTTTCGATAAGGGTTATTTAACAGTAAAACCAAACGGCTACTTTGGAAGAGGGACAACAGATGCTCTAAAAAAATTCCAATCAGAAAATGGCCTTTCGTCAGTTGGCAGTGTTGGGCCTTCAACTCGTACTAAGATAAAAGAGATGAGTTGTGCTTCAGGAGTAGCTGTAAGTGCTGTGAACGTAGAACAAAACCAAGTCAAGACGGGTAAAGAAAAAACTATCTTGGATATGAATAAGCAGGGTTACGAAAGTGTTCCTTTTGTAGTTAATGATAATGTTTCTTTACCAGAAGAAAAGAGTAAAACGTATGAAATGTTACCTGAACAGGCAAAGGATTATTCCGGGATCCTCTTTGTAAGTAACAATGTGGCAGATGGTATGAGGGGCTATAAGTTTCGTGTAGACATTAATAGTGTGCAAAAAGAAGGTGTCGGGGGTATTGGTTTGGTAAAAATTAGTTGTGACCCAGGTGCTGAATTGTATATGGTGTATACGGGAAATTTGTGCGGCGCTACATCAAGAATCGACCTTGCTGGTACAGGTTTTACCTTTTCTAATACTAGAGGAGGCGGGGTATTAAACTTTGCCGTAAAAGGTAAAGGTAAAATCTACTTTGAATTTGTTGTAAGCTTACCAGCAAGTGAGTCATCTGCAACAGGTAAATCAAAAGTCCTGCTTTATAAAGGTGTCACATTTGACGCTAAAGAATAAAAGTATTATTTTCTTTAGCGTAATCAGATGGTTACCGTATAATGCTGGTACGCTTCCATTTTTAGTATGAGTGTTTAGTTTTGGATTAAGTGTAGTACTCACCTCTACAACCATTGACATATACACATATATAGTGTATTATGATAAATAGTTCCTTATGGGAATGTGTCTATTTATCATCAACTATAGAAAGAGGTGCGAAATGAGTGAAGCAAATCAGGGTGTTTCTATGAGTAAGCTCTACCCCGGAATTATTCTGGCGTTTACTCTGGTACTTGGTGGTTTTGGTTTTATGTATTTCTCTTCTAGTTGGTGGGTCCAACTTTTTGGGGGGTGCTTGTCGGTGGCGGGATTTAGTTATATCTTTCTCATCTTCAAATTTAAGAAGTTATTGTCTACATGAAGACAGTCCGCCAAACGGCAAAAAGCCCGTTTCGGCGGGTTTTTTTATTTAATAAATCTGTTCATTGTGACCAGGTCTAAATTTTTATTTTTTGCAGCTTGGACGCAAACTAAGAAAATATGTTGGTTGGGGTCGTTGGATATGTTAGAATAATTTTTATTATAAACAACATTATTTACTTTTTGTCAATAAAAGTATAAGATGTTACTAGTTCTGCTCTATTAACCGTAAAAGGAGTAATGACATCATGGGGAAAAGAGTCTGCTCATTTGGTGATGTTCCTAAGGGTCATCATTGGATGATTTTGCAATTAGACTACATTCACACACCAGGAGATGAGCGTTCGCGTACTCATCCAAGCCACGGTTACCCCGCTTCAGATGATCCTGTTGCCTACTATGAAGCCTTTACAAACGAAGCCGAATGGAAACTGGCGATCGAAAACTGGTAAACCCTGCTTATGGAGCTCGTAAAGAGTTTTATGCTGCGGAGGTTACTCCTGCAACGGCTACCACGAGTGTTTCTGTGAAGATGGGTTCTTGAATTTACCGCATGGGAAACCGTGCGGTTTCCTTTTTTAAGTACTAGGGTCTTGAGACGATGTTAGAACTTTTTTTATTACAATAATACTTAGCAATTTAGCCATAAGGCAGAGAATCTTCATGTGTATCCTTATAGGCTTACGCTTGTTGGGTGGTATACTTTAGAAGTAAAAATAATTAAGATACCATGTCTTTAGAAAATAATCTAGCTGGGAGTTGGCAAGAATCAACAGTAAAACTTGGTCCTGTAATTAGGACACAAAAAGATTTGGATGCTTTGGCTAAAAGATTTGATACTAGTCCTGTTAACAGTGAGCCTTCTTCACCTGAAGTGCTTGATAGTCAAAAACAAAATCCGTTTAAGTCGATGTCTTATGCTGAATTACAAGATGCGCTAAGAAAACACAGAAATGAATTACGTGAGGCGTCGCAAGAAGTGAAGGAGGGGCTTGGAGAAAGCATCAACAATATTACGGATGAATTAAGTAATAGGTCAGCTACAGAACGTGTTGAAAGTAGAGCTAGCGAAGAGGCGGTAGTTCGTAGAAATGCGCAAACACTGCCTCCATATATGTTAAAGGCTCAGTTAGACAACTATAGGGAAGCTCAGAGAATTTTCTCCACTAACCCTTATAATTCTCCAGACGAGAATCAGGCTAACTTCGATGAATTTGCATGGAAAATAGCAGTGATAGAAGAAGAGATTTCTAGGAGACCAAAGGAGGAAAAAAGTCTTCCTGAAGAAGGGGCTGCTCCTGCAAAGTCTTCTGGACTTAAAGGTTTTATGGGTAAAATCTTTGGTTCAAAGTAAAAAGCGTACCACCTTAATAATAAGTATGTTTCTCACACCGCTTTAGAAGGTGAGTTTTAATTATGTCTGTGGTATGGGGAATTGGTCACGAAACTACTTCCTCACTTCGTTCGTTAGAGATAGTTTCTCGACCCCGTATTCGAGTCCTTACAAACGACAAGCAGTGAATAGGGATAGTATCCTTCGTGAGTACACTTAGGACTTCTATTTTCTACAGTTTGATTACAAACTAAGAAAATATGTCGGCTGGGGTATAAGGACTCGAACCTCAATTAACGGTGCCAGAAACCGTTGTCCTA
>CAZJJX010000017.1:0-16681 GCA_964546555.1 uncultured Candidatus Saccharibacteria bacterium | reverse complement strand
CTTCGAAAATACCTGCCTTAACATTGTATGTTCCAACAATCTCAGCAAACTGAGATGTCTTAGGCTTAAGAGTACTCTCGGTCACAATGAGGCGAAAGTGTGGGTCGTTCTTGCGTCCTGTACGCTGTAATCTGATTTTTAACATGATGCGTATTCTACCACAATCTACAGAAAAATGGAAGTCCGTCCTGGCAAATGCCTAAAATAAACAAAAATAAGACTAAAAAAGCTATTTTAGACGGTTTTATTGATTTTGATCTACCTCAACCTCCTTGCTCACTTTTTTTTGATAATACTCTTCGATAATAAAATTTACCTTATCTACTAACTGTTTTCCAGAATAATCAACTTTTAGAATAACATCTGTGGCGCCATCTTTTATAGCGCGACCAATTGTTTCAACATCAGAGATATTGGAACACACAATAACAGGAATAGATAATCCGCCAATATCCTTCATTTTTTTCAAAAATCCGAACCCATCCATGCCTGGCATCATAAGATCAAGGAGGACAACATCGGGGAGATGTTTGGCGACATTATCAATACCTTCTTGACCATTATCCTCAAGCACTACTTCATAGCCATATTTTTCAAAACTATGTTTATAGATATCTTGAAGATCTTTGTTATCTTCCACGATCATGATTTTCTTTTTTTGTTCTGACATACGGTTTTAGAGAAATTAAAATTTATGCATGCTTAACCTCAGGGAATTGAACATAGAACTGAGAACCCTTGTCTTTACCTTCGGATTCAGCCCAGATCTTTCCTTTTTGTGCTTCAACAAAACGCTTCGCAAGATATAGACCAAGACCACTTCCTAAAATGTTCACCTTCTGGAGATCTGCACGAGAAAATTCCTTAAATAAAGATGGCATCACCTCAGCATCAATCCCTACCCCTGTATCCTTAATTGAAACTGTCACGTACCCCTCTTTACTTGTAACAGCTACCGAGATTGAACCGTGTGGTGTGTACTTAATCGCGTTATCGATAATATTTGTAATAATTTCTTTAAAGCGTGCCTGGTCCGCATTAACTGTATAAGCGCGATTTGTCTCTATGGACGGAGTTAGGGTTATGCCTTTTTGTTCAGCGTGAACTTTAAAGATTGAAAGAGTTTCATTAACCGCATGGACTACATCGAACTTTGTCGGGTAATATTCCATTTGACCAAGTTCAATTTTTGACTTATCAAGATACTCTGAAAGAAGCGTCGTAACATCGTTACCTGCGATCATAATTTTTTGGAGCAGATCGCGCACAGGCTTACTAATGTCACCCTTATCACCATCTAAGAGCATTGTTGCATATCCTCGCATAACAGTAATTGGAGTTCTGATCTCATGGGTTGCAAAACTCATAAGCTCAGACTTCTGTTCATTTGCGAGTTCAATTTCAAAGGTATTACGCACAAGTTGAATACCAATAACAATAGTGAGAAGGAACACTAATATACGAAGCAAAAGCTGTTCAACGGTCTCAGCTAAGATAAGTTCTATAAGTGAAACCACACAGAGAAAGAAGGTAAAGAGCCCTGCAAAAATGTTCTTTACGTGGAAGAGCTCTACAATATAAATAGCATATGCAGTAAACACAATAACAGGGAAGATAAAGAGCGCGCCATATGGCACAAAATCGAAATTACGAAAACCAATAGGCAAGATAAAACTAAAGAGAAGGAGAAGTCCAGCAGTAAGTGACATTCCTGTAAACATAAGTGTCACTTGGCGACGTTCATCACCCTTTGTTTCTCCGATTCGCTTAAAGAGTACCACGATACCTGCAACAAAGAATGATATTGTTACGATGCCTGCCAAGATAATCCCCTGACTTTTCTCAGGACTAATCGTCTCATCTGGCGAGATAAAATTACTAAATTCACGGAAAACAAACGGAATAAGAAGAAGCGTCGACGTAAAGAATGCGAGAGGCAAAAGTACATATCGATGCCATGGAGGTAAAATCTTTTGCTCATTAGGGAACACATATGCGAGCTGGAAGAACGCATACGCATGCCAGATAGAGAGGAATATATGGAAACGAAGCGCCAAGAGCGCATCAGCAGGATCAGTAAATTTATACAAAAAGTAGTTTGAAAGACCCCAGAGAATAGTTACAAATGAGAAGAATAAAAAACTTCTACTTGTGATACTATTACGACTTCGATAAAAAACAGACCACGCAAGCACAAGGATACCTATAACCGCGATAGAAACCCCAAACAGGTCGAAATGGACTCCATCAACTATCCCAAGGTAGTAATCATTTTCCATAATAGTATTTAAATTAGATATCTACGTATAACGATACCTTAAGTATAGTACGTAACATCAAAAAACCTATGTGAGTAACTATGATTCTACTTCTTTGTTAGAAAACTCATCTTTATGCCTAAGAATGTAATCGTCAAGTACGGCATTTATTTTTGCAACAAGCTCCTTACCGGAATAATTAACTTTCAGTAAAACCTCAGTAGCACCCGCACTAATAGCTTTATCTTTTGTTGCTTGGTCAGAAAGATTAGAACAGACAACAACAGGAACATGGACACTTGTGTTTTCTTTCATAACACGCAGAAAGTCAAACCCATCCATATTAGGCATCATCACATCAAGAAGAATAATATCTGGCTTCTTTTCGACAACTTCAGAAATACCAGATAACCCGTCACCTTCAATCATTACTTCATAACCCGCTGCCTCAAAGTTAATCGTATAGATATCTTGGAGACTCTTGTCATCTTCCACAATCATGATTTTCTTTTTCATATCACTATGATAGCGCGTCTTACCACTAAGAGCAACAAAGTTACCACGCTACTCCTTGTATGGCAATAGCACCGAAAAGATAGCCCCTTTCCCTAAACCTTCCGAATCGATCGTAATATGACCCTTATGCGCTTTTACAATTTCTTGCGCAAGGTACAACCCAAGACCAGAACCGCCGGAATTAAGAATCCCACCTTCGCCACGCGAAAATTTCTGAAAAAGTTTTGCTTTTGTTTCTTCACTTATTCCGATACCTGAATCACACACTGAAAAGACCACTGTCGTTTCATCTTTTTTTGCAAGAATCACTTTAACAAAACCCTCTTTTGTATATTTAATACTATTATCAATAAGATTAAGAAATACTTGCTTTAACTTCACACCATCTGCCTGAACAATGAAGTCACCATCTTCTACAAGAGACGAAAACTGAAGATGTTTATCTTCTGCTGCAAGCTTCATATCAGCAGAAAGATCAAGCACGATTGCTCGCAAGTCTGTCTGCTCGAAACTATACTTCATACCACCTTGTTCAATCTTTGTCACGTTAAGAAAATCTTCAACAACCGACGCAAGGCCTTGTGCAGATGTTTGGATATGCCGTACAATCTCTGTTTGTTTTGGCGTAAGATCTCCAACAATACCATCAGTAAGCGTAGAAGCATATCCTTTTATAACAGTAAGTGGCGATCGTAACTGATGGGAAGCAAGAGAAATAAACTCACTTTTTAATGTATCAAGGGACTTTAGTTTTTCATTTGCATCTTGTAGCTCATTATTTATTTTTTTAATTTTTTTGTTTAGTTCAATAGTATGCTCCAAAGAGTTGCGCTCATTTTTACTTAGCACCATAAGGTACCACCCGGTAACAGAAGCGATCAAAAAGACAAGCCCGCCAATGAGAAGATTTTTTAAAGAATCAGCAAATAACATCTGAGAAAACGTTGTAATAAGAAGCAATGTCACCCCTACATTTATAGCGAAAAACTTTATATTCATTACGTTAAAACGCAATATAGAGTACGTTGTAAATGACACCATCACTACCGTAAAAAATTGCCCTACCCAGTTTAAAATAAATACACCCATCCAAGGCATCATAAGATTCGTAACAAAAGCAATGTTTGCTGATATAAAATACCCGACAAGAAGATACGTAACTTTCGAATTATGCTTAAGAATAAGATATGCGTGCCTTATAAAACCAATTACAAACGGGACAAGGATTGTCAGTATGTAAAGTGGATACCAGGAACCGAAAATTATCTCTGGTTCTCCATTTGGTACACGCACACCTCGTACAATAATTGTATTAGTAAGTGTGACCAAATACGCCGTACAAAAAGCGAGGAAGTTAATCCCATACACAAAATATTGCGCATACTTCATCTTAAGTGGATAAAAGAGCGTAAACTGCATATACGTAACACCGATAAATACCGCTACCACATAGAGCGCACGTAACCATGTTTCAAAATATATACCTTGGGAACGGTATCCCATCATCGTTACAATCCATAGTAAGATCGTAACGATATTAACCACATACACAAATGTCTGGACATTGCTCTTAATGTTGCGAATAAGTGGAAGGAGAAGTGCAACATTGCAAAGAACAATGATCGCAAGTAAGACATTAACCACGTCGTAAGTAAACATACTTCTAAGTATAGCCTATAAAATAAAAAGAGACCTCGTGGATTACCACAAGATCTCAGAATCAAAGCTTCGTAATACCGACCCGGTAGTTCGCGTCAGTAAGAGCAGCACAACACGGCACAGCACCACGATAGGCTTTTGGAAATGACGGATATGCATCCGCGACAACACCTACGATGTGGAACACGTCCGCACCAAGGGAGTTCATTTCCTCGACAAGCTCCTGATGAGGTGCGGGGTACACTTCATTGAGCACCGTTGTGGAGGGTCCGATGAATTTCTCATCGATATACTCTCTGATTGCACCCGGGGTCATGATGTTCACAACCAGATGTGCACTCTTTGGCATCGTGTACGTCGTGTCGCCTCCATTCTTATCGATGGATATGACCGTGACACTCTCTTGACGTAACACATCAACGACACCTCGACCAATGAAACCATTACCTCCAAGCACAATAACCGAGTGCTCATTGGTATGAGATTTCATTTCTCGTACCTGCCTGATTGCGTTTACGACATTTTCCACCGTCGCAAGTCTTTCATTTTTCTGATTCGTCCCACGACGAATTCTGAAATTTGTAAACCTGCCAGGCAGAGTTCCAGCAAAGTGTGTCGTTTTTGCACCGATATTCTTTCGAATATCTTCAGTACGAGCATGGAGAAGACGAAGGTTCTCTTCATCTTCCCCAACACCTGCCTTGTCGATAAACGCACTAACCGCAAACACAAGTGTGCGTTTGCAATTAGGGTGTACGATAACGCCCGTGATAAACGGACGAAATCGAATCCGTCGTTGACGACAGCGAAATGTAAGCGCATCAGCAAACTCTTGGTCTGCAGGATACATCACAAACACCGCGTCAAACACCTCAAACTGCTTTACCAACCAGAATGCAATTCTGTTGTTGCAAAACAAGTTTATAACCTCAAGTGCTACCTTGAGAAAAAACGTTGTTACCATATCTTGACCCCTGTTTGTATAAAGTTCAACTAACTAAATAGTATGTCACATATATGTAATTATGTCAATTTTTCTTAGTGTATACGGTCAATTTTTAAAGACTGTCGTGGTGAACGCACTGCTTGCTTTACCGATTTACCTATTCTAAAAATAAAACCTATCTTCTCGTCTGTATTAAAGGTTTGCTGAATCATGCTATATGCATCTAGAAGTTTAGTTCTTTCTTCATTAGAAAAAACAAAAGGCTCGGTGTTATGCGCATGACTCAAATAGATAACACCATCACACGGCTGAAGCACATACCCATACTTAGTTGCCGCCAGCCAAAATCTTTGAATATCTCTTCCTAAGGCTACTTTTGATTCTTTGGTTCCGTAATCCCCAGTAAACGCAACAAAATTCCCAGATGTCTTGTACTTTCTTTGCACTGTCACAGAAACGAAATCTGAAACACTATAGAAAAAAGAACATACTTTAATAATAGGCCAAAAACGAAGGAGCGCCATTCCAAGCTGTTCATACCAGGTAAGACCAAGTGTTGCTATGTGAAGACCGTAATTTCTTAGCTTCCACCAAAAAAAAACTTTTCGAAAAAAATTTGCATGTAACTTCTTGTTGCCAAATAGTAACATCTCATATACCGTGAGCGTTACTGCAAGCTGATTGATCTGCTCCTGAGAGTCTGTCCAGATAGTAGATTTTAGTTGTGCACTTCGTACCACTTCAGTGATGAACTGCTGATCTTGTTTTGGAACAGAATCACCAGTATATGCATATCTATTTGTCACCCGCTCAAGCACGTACGGACTTAAATCATCTTCCTTAATTTGTGATGCAGTAAATGTAATTAATGCAACATAATTCTCTTCTTTACTGCCTGGGAATAGATCAACAGATGTTTCATACCCATATGAACTGGCGCGCAAGCAAATAGTTTCGATAAGTGCACCACATGAAACAAGAGATGATTGTTGGTGTGCATTAAATATCAATGACTCCTTACTCGGAACATTCCACACTTGGACTGTCGTTGTGCTAACTTTAAAATGCCACGGCTGACTATTGTCACCTGAAGGTGCGTGTACACTTTCACGAAGAATTGTTTTAATAGTATCGTCCATTACTTAAAGTATAACCTGTACGCGACATGTTACATAACAAGCGTATAATCAATAACCTTCATTTCAAGATTCGCGCTCTTAACCTTTATCTTTACTGGTGTACCTATCTTCCACTCTACTCCTGTTCGCTCACCGAATACTCGCCCACCCTTTTGGTCATAGTTATAAAAGTCGTCTCCAAGATCTCGAAGTCGAATCATACCCTCACACTTACTTTTCTTTTCTTCCACAAAGACCCCCCACTCAGATACACCAGTCACCATACCATCGAACTCTTCACCAACTCTATAAGACATGTATTCAACTTGCTTGTACTTGATACTTCCACGCTCTGCATCAGATGCCTCCTTTTCACGGCGCGATGCCTGCATACACAACTTGTCATAGAACCCTTTTTCTTCAATTTTAGGATAATCACCGTTTACGACACGCATAAGAAGTCTATGAGTAAGCACATCAGGATAACGACGAATAGGGGAAGTGAAATGTGAGTAGAAATCAAATGCGAGCCCATAATGACCGACATTGTTAGTACTATAGATTGCCTTTGCCATTGCACGAGTGATATGAACCTGAAGAAGTGCTTTCTCTGGCTTATCCCCCATCTTTACCAAGAGATCATTTAAATCTTTTGATGGAATAAGTCCATCCATAAAGCGCACATGGTACCCGAGCCCCCTGATATAAAGATCAAGGTCGTGCATTCTATCTGCGTCAGGCTTATCGTGAATACGATAGATACACACTGCATTACCTTCACCGTTTACTTCTTCTTGCTTTTTGGTTATGAACTTACTAACATACTTGTTCGCAAGGAGCATATACTCTTCGATCATCTTGTGTGTATCACCACGTGTCTTAACATACACATCTACTGGTACACCTTTCTCATCTAATTTAAACTTAACCTCTTCAGTCTCAAGTTGAAGTGCACCATTATCGAACCGTGCTTTATGTAACTTCTTCGCGATGGTGTTTAATATTTCAAGCTCTTCATAAAAATCGCCCTGCTTAGTATCAAGAGTTACCTGTGCGTCTTCATAGGTATAGCGGCGATGTGAATTAATGAGAGATCTACCATACCATTCGTTATGGACAATTCCTTCATCATCAAGCTCAAGGACACACGACATAACGAGTCTATCTTCTCCTTGTACAAGTGGACACAGATCATTAGAAAGCACCTCAGGCAGCATCGGAATACAGCGATCAACGAGATATACCGATGTCGCACGCGCAATCGCCTCTTCATCGAGTGCCATACCATCACGAACATAATATGAAACATCTGCGATATGAACACCAACTTCATAGTGACCATTTGGAAGCTTTTGAAATGAGATTGCGTCGTCAAAATCTTTTGCATCAATTGGGTCAATAGTAAAAGTAGGAATATTTCTAAAGTCGCGTCTATCTTTTTTATCCTCATCACTGATACCTCGTGACTTGATACTGTTTGCCTCATCGTTTACCTCTTGTGCATGTTCATCAGAAAATCCGCGCTCACGAGCATACGCAAGCATCTCGGCATTGTTGTCCCCTGGCTTCCCAAGGATGTTTGTTACTTTACCAATAGGGGATTTCTTAGCATCAGTCCAATCGGTAATTGCAACAATCACCTTCATACCTACCTCAGCATCCATACGAGCATTGTTCGGGATAATAACATCTGTATACATTCGCTTATCATCAGGAACCAAAAAACACATACCATTCTCTTCCTCAAGAACTCCAGCATACCCCTTGCGACCACGTTCAAGAATCTGCGTCACACTACCATAGAGCTCATCTTCGCCTTTTTGGTTCTTATGTTTCCCCAATAATTCCACTTCAACATAATCCCCTTGAAGCGCAGTGTGTAAATGTGAATGGTCAACAAAAATTGCACCCTCTTTTGACTGTTCAAGATCCTCAACCCTTACAAATCCGTCTTTTTTAGAAGTAATACTAATGTGCCCAGTAAATAGTCGTTGCATAATTCTATTACTATATCATAAAATACTGACTTTAACCCATATCTAAATATCTTTTTGTATTCAAGTTTACTTTTCTTTTTTTAAACTTTTCCTTTACAAAGCACCGTCGTTTTTCTGCTGAAAACGCTCTCTGCTCGCCTACCCGGCTCCGTAAGGCTTTGAAAAGAAAAATTATGGGTGGCTTGACCAAGAAATACTAATTAATTTTCTGTGTTTAGACACTGAGAAATAGTATTATCGATACCGATTAAAACAACTTTTTGAACATTCATTTTCTTATCTAAATACAATGAAATAAGTGCTCCATTTAAAGCAGCCATAGATACCACTTCATTATTTTTATCTTTTGTAACTTCTAAATCTTTAGAATTAATCGAAACCGCTTGTGAATCGTTCTTAAAAGAAAAACCTTGTGAATAACTATAGCTGACAGTGCAATTATTTTTAGTTTTTGTATCATGTACTGTTACTGCAGAAAATTCTGAAAGAGAAGAACTTGGACATCCGTAAATATCTCCAGATGGGTAATTTTTTAGAACACATTTATTGGTATCAATTACTAATGGAACATTATTTTGATTCTTTAAATATCCTACAGCAACGAGAAAAAAGATGATTACAACAAGAATAATGCTGAGCCATTTTATATATTTCATGCTGAAATTATAACAAAAATATCCTTATTCAACCATCTTCTCTGCTTCTTTGAAATTAATCGAAAGCAACTTAGAGCTTCCATCTACCCCAATTGTTACACCATAAAGCATGTCGCAATGATTCATGGTCTCGCGGTTGTGTGTAATGACAAGCAACTTACTGTGCTCTGCAAGTCGCTTAAGCATTGCACCATACTTACGTGCATTACTTTCATCAAGTGGAGCATCAGTCTCATCGAGCACCATAAATGGTGGTGGAGTAATTGCAGACATCGCAAAGAGTAGCGCGATAGACACAAGCGCGCGCTCACCACCTGAGAACATACTTATCTCTTTTACTTTTTTGTTTGGGAGACTCACATCAAGATCAATGCCTTGTTCATGGAGCTCATTACCCACTTCGTCAATCTTTGTAGAAGTTACGAGTGCAAGCTTTGCCTTTCCACCAACAAAAACTTCTCCAAAAAATGTACTAAAAACTTTTGAGACCTCTTGTACTCCTGTTGAAAACCGTGAAGCGAGCGTTGAACGGAGTTCATCGATAAGCACAAGAAGCTTTTGTTCTGTCTCTTTGATATCTGCAAGTTCTTTAAGGAGGTACTCGTCTCGTTCTTTGGTGGTAGTGTACTCTTTTATAACTTCATCTTTATTTGGAACACCCGCCTCTTCGATGCGAAGCTTTGATCGCTCGATTGCACGCATTAGATCTTGCTTTTTGGTTTCGTTATATTTTTCGAGTGGTTCTATCTCCTTGTAACGAAGCATATGCTGTCCAACAATCACAACACCTTCTTGGAGTAACGAACGTGCAAAATCAGTTCTTGAGAATAACTCTTGCTCTTCTTGTCTGCGAAGAGAAATAACACTTTCTAGTTCACGCAACTTACTTTCAAGGAGCATAATCTTCTTTTCTTCCTCGTGCCTATCGGTGACTGTTTGTTCTCCTTTACGATCAAGCTCGGAGATAGATATTTCAAGTTTCTTGATTTCCTCTAGGAAAAGCTTAAGCGTCTCTTCGTGTTCACGAATAGACTCGATAATCACAAGGATCTCCTTTTCGATTTCTTCTTTTCTGGAAGTATCAGCGCTTGTATATTTATTAAAAAATTCATGAGTCGCTTCTGTGACAGTGTTTGCTACCGAAAAAGCTTTTGGGATATCATGCTCATTAAGCGCTCCTGTTAGCGAGCTTAAGCGATTGATGATAGTAATATGACTTACTTTCATTTCACTCACTGGAACAGAAACTTGTGTTACTTCGCGCTCCTTTGCCATCTGTTTTTCGAGCATCGCCTCTTCCCCTTCTAGACGCCCGAGAGTCTTTACTACTTGATCTTTACGCTCAATAAGGACTCTAAGTTCTGCCATTAGACGATTCTTATTTGCAACAATACTAAGATCCTGCTGTTCTTTGGAGTCTTTCTTTTTTTCTTTTAAGATAGCAAGTTCTTTCTCGATAGTTTTTGTAACGGTGATAAGTGACTCTGATGTCCCTTCTTCATTGATACGCTCACGAAGCGCTTCAAGCGATATGTCTTCTTTATGAAAAAAAGCTACAAGGAGGTTATAGAAATTCTGTCTCTCTTCTTCTTGGGATTCTATTTTTTTAACCTGGCGACCGAGATGTTCGAGGTGAGGTTTGATCTCAGTACGGAGTAGCTCAACCTCACGGACGTGAGTTTTTACTTTTTCTAACTTTCGTGTGCTTTCGTTTAAGCGCATGTGATAGACACGAAGACCAAGTGCATCTTCAAGTGCCTCCTTACGATCCTTTGGTGAAGCAAGAAGTATTCTATCTGCTTCACCCTGATTGATAATTGTGTGAGCACTTCCACCAATACCTGCAAAAGAAAGAAGCTCTTGAACGTCTTTTAAGCGAACCTTCGCGTCGTTTAGAGTATAATCACTCGTACCATCTGCGTACATTGTACGAGACAAGATAAGGTGCTCATAAACAAGATATGGCGCAAGAGTATCACTTACAGGCATCTGACCATTACCTAGTGAGGAATCTTTTTTACGGTTATCAATAACCATCGTAACTGACGCCCGAGAAAGTGGAGCAAGATGTTCTGAACCTTTAAAGATTACATCAGGACCGGTTTTTCCACGCATACTCTTCATGGATTGTTCACCGAGCACAAAGCGTATCGCTTCTGCGATGTTTGACTTACCAGAACCGTTTGGACCAACAACACCAGTAACATGCTGAGTTACATCAATGGTAGTTTTTTTTGCAAAAGATTTGAATCCTTGGATTGTAATATAAGAAAGGCGCATGAGTTAGATGATGGAAACTGAAGGATCGAAAGCAGAAATTGTACGAAATAGTAAGTATTCATTCTACACATTACCACATTCTAAGTTTTATTTTCTACATTCTATCTTAGTGTATCATTAGTATTGTTTTCACACTGTGAAAAAGATTCTTAATGCTATACTTTTGAAACACTATGACAACACTGCACGCTTTTATTTTGGGTATCGTTGAAGGAATTACTGAATTTTTACCAATATCATCAACTGGACACATGATCCTTGTGTCACATTTTCTCCATATTGTAGATTCTGCAACACTTACTACGTTTGAAATTGTCGTACAGCTTGGCGCCATCTTTGCTGTTGTTGTTGTTTTTTACAAAAAACTACTTCAACCATCGATGATAAAAAAACTAATTATTGGTTTTATTCCAACCGGAATAGCTGGGGTACTTGTATATCCTTACATCAAAAATCTTCTTGGAAGTCCAGTACTTGTTGCATGCACCCTTATTATTGGGGGTATTATTATCCTGATTGTAGAAAGAAAATTTGAAAACGATACCGAAGAAGGTCAAGTTGTTGAAATTTCTAAGATCAGTTACAAGCAAGCTGCTATTTTAGGACTCTGTCAGGCGATAGCAATTATTCCTGGTGTATCAAGATCAGGTGCAGTTATTGTCGGAGGCCTCCTACTTAGAATTTCTAGGAAGCTACTCATTGAATTCACCTTCTTACTTGCGGTACCAACAATGATGGTGGCAACGCTTTATACAATTCTCAAAAAACATAGCGAACTCACGGTAGCGTCAATAACCCCTCTTGCTGTCGGAACCATAACATCCTTTATTGTAGCGCTTCTTGTAATTAAATTTGCACTTGAATATATCCGTCGACACTCGTTCTCTGTATTTGGGTGGTATAGAATAATTGTAGGAATCATTCTTTTGTTTATTCTTTTGTAAGAAACAACATGAAGATGTAAAACCTTTACAAAACAAAGTAAACAAAAGAGCGACCACCGTAGGTGGTCGCTCTTTTGTTCTTCTCTTTTTATCAATCTTTCTTTTATTGTAAAATCCTCTAGAGATCGATCTTATCTGAGGATCCTTGGAAACCTCTATTTTTATACTTACGCGCAATCTTCACACGATTAAGCTCCTTCTCAACATGTCCTTCAAAGAAGCTGAAATCTACTGTGTCAGTATTTTCTTCTTTAAGAGCAATAGCACGCTTAAGCGCTTCTTCTGCTCTGTCATGATCGAGTTCTTCAATCATTTCTCCACGCTCAAGAAGTACGACAACTTCAGTGATACCTTTCACATTTGGACGCACATTCACAAGTCCTTTATATACAGAATATCCGACACCTTTACCACCTTTTTTAATAATCATTTCTCCTGCTTTGATGGTAGACACGAGTGCAACGTGCTTATTAAGCACCGTAATCATACCACTTGTTGTAGGTAGTGTAATACTATCAACCACCTCATCGGTGATTACTTTATCTGGAGTGATTACTTTTAGTTTTAGCATAGGGATAGATGTTAGACGTTAGATGTTAGGTATTAGATGATTTCTGTATTCTCTAAAATCTAATTCCCGACCTCTCGTATCTAGTAATTATTTTACTTGGCTGGCAGCAGCTAATACATCATCGATTGAGCCCTTCATATAAAATGCTGACTCAGGAACATGATCGTGCTTACCTTCAAGAATTTCCTTGAAACTGCGCACTGTATCTTCACGCTTTACATAGATACCCTTTGCTCCAGTAAACTGTTCTGCCACGAAGAACGGCTGTGAGAGGAACTTCTGGATACGTCGAGCACGAGCAACGATACGCTTATCTTCATCTGATAGTTCATCCATTCCAAGGATCGCAATAATATCCTGAAGATCCTTATAACGCTGAAGCACCTTCTGCACACCACGCACAACATCATAGTGCTCCTGTCCTACAACATCCGGCTGAAGTATTGTAGACGATGAGTCAAGTGGATCCACCGCTGGATAAATACCAAGTTCAGAAAGTGGACGTGAGAGCACCACTGTTGAGTCCAGGTGAGAAAACGTTGTTGCTGGAGCCGGGTCAGTAAGGTCATCTGCTGGCACATACACTGCTTGCACGGAAGTAATAGACCCATTCTTAGTTGAGGTAACACGCTCTTGGAGTTGCCCCATTTCTGTTGCAAGTGTTGGTTGGTAACCCACAGCAGATGGCATACGACCAAGGAGCGCTGAGAGCTCACTGCCTGCTTGAGTGAAGCGGAAAATGTTATCAACGAAAAGAAGAAGATCTTTCTTTTCTTCATCACGGAAATACTCTGCCATCGAAAGTGCAGAGAGTGCCACACGTGCACGCGCTCCTGGTGGTTCATTCATCTGACCAAACACTAGTACGGTCTTATCAAGCACGCCAGACTCTTCCATTTCACGATAAAGATCATTTCCTTCACGAGAACGCTCACCTACACCTGCGAAGATTGAATATCCTCCGTGTTCTGATGCAATGTTACGAATAAGTTCCTGAATAACCACTGTCTTACCTACACCCGCTCCACCGAAGAGTCCAACCTTACCACCTTTAAGGAATGGACAGATGAGATCGATAACCTTGATACCAGTTTCAAGCACTTCTGCTTTTGTTGACTGCTCATCAAATGTTGGCGCAGCACGGTGGATCGGATACGTCTTCTTTGCTTTTACAGCACCTTTCTGGTCAATAGGAACACCCGTCACATCGAACATTCTTCCAAGAATCTCATCACCCACAGGCACTTGGATTGCAGCTCCAGTGTCTATCACTTCCATTCCACGAACAAGACCATCTGTTGAACTCATCGCAACCGCACGCACATCATTGAAACCAAGATGTTGCGCAACCTCAAGGACAAGCGGTGTTCCGTTTGGATTTGTGAGTGTAAGCGCATTCTTAAGCGCAGGCACCCCTTGTGTGAAGGTGATGTCGATAACTGGCCCTACGATTTTTGTTATTATTCCTTTGTTCATATTGGTAGTGATTAGTGATTAGTTGTTAGTGATTAGTAATTCAATTCTTTATTCCAAACAGATCTTGTAATTTTTGCTTTTCTTCTTCGGAGTTTGCGGCTTTTTCTAGTATCGGTAGTAAATCTTTATTTCTAAATTTTGGATTATGTCGTAATTCTAAGAACTCATCAAAAGTAATGTAATGTGTAATTATCTTTTCACCAGAATCAAAGACTGGATCGCTTTCTTTTCTGCACCCTTTTGCGATAAACATAAAATTATTCCACTCAATTTTAGGATGTTTAAACGGATCAGTTGTTTGCCACTCGTGCCAGTCTTCTGAGACAAGACCAGTCTCCTCGAGTAACTCTCGTTGTGCATTTTCTAGTGGAGTGCTATTTTTTTCTGCCATACCACATGACATCGATAAAAATTTTCCAATGTGTGGCTGCTCTTCTTCATTAAGAACTATTTTATTATCAACAACAGCAACAGTGAGCACAGTATCTCTTTTTTTAATTGCTTCAAATGTTGCAAAAGAACCATCAAACATTTCTTGGTCCCACTGAAACACATCGAAAATCACTCCTTCGAAAACCTTTTTTGCATTGTCGGGAATTTTTTTCATAGTATAAAATTTATGAGAGAAGAGCCATGGCACCGGAAGAGATCTCAGCGATTTCTTGAGTAACCGCACTTTGTCGTGCGCGGTTATAGTAGAGCTTAAGATCAGCCTGAAGTTCTTTTGCATTATCTGTTGCGTTCTTCATTGCAAGCATACGTGCAGTATGTTCTGAGGCATAACTTTCAAGAATCGCTCCATAAATGATGTTATGAAGCATCATTGGAATGATACTAGAAAGAACAGTGTCCTGGTCAGGCTCGTACGCATAGCGTGGTTCACCGATTCTATCTGGCTCCCCCTCTGAAGAGAATGGGAGAAGCTTTGTTGTTGTCGGTGTAAATGTACTTCCAGATGTGTAGTGAGTATAGATAATACTCACATTTCCGATTTTCTTTTCGAGATACCACTTCACGATAAGTGATGATGTTGCATGTGCATCATCTCCGGTAACTACAGACTTATTAAATGAAGCAAGAACTTCAAAATTAAGTTTCTTTGCAATCTTTTCTGAATACTTACCAAACGCAATCACTTTTAGATTTTTACGTCTTTCTTCAGGAAAACTTTGGATAAGCTTACGATAAATATTTACATTATAACTACCGCAAAGTCCTTTATTAGAGGATATCAAGATAACAACTTCATCTTGCACCCCGTTATTATTTAGGAGTGGATGCTGTGTGTGCGGTTCAAGAGAAATATCATGTAAAATGTGTTGAGCCTCTACGTGAAAAGGACGAATGAGCATCGTGCTATCGATTGCCTTTTTCATCTTCGTAGCAGAAATCATCTCCATCGTTTTAGTGATTTTCTTGATGTTCCCGACACTCTTTATTTTTTCTTTGATAACTTTTGTTTGCATTATATCTTAGGCATAACTACGACGTAGACAAAATATCTACTCAGGCTTTGAATATGCATGCGCATACTCACCAATTACCTCCTTAAGAGAAGCTTCGAGTTCATCTGACCAGTTAGTTGCGAGCTTCGTAACAAGATCCTCGTGTGAGGCAGACAAGAACGTATGAAGACCGCTCTCCCACTCTACAACTTCAAGCGGTGCAATCGTGTCAACGAATCCATTATTTACTGCATAAATAGAAGCAACTTGTAGTCCAACAGAAAGCGGAGCTCCGTTTGTCTGCTTAAGCATTTCTGCTGTTCTCTTTCCGCGTTCAATTGTTTTCTTTGTATCAGCGTCAAGATCAGAATCGAACTGTGAGAAACTTTCGAGTTCACGATATTGTGCCATTGCAAGTTTCATCTTACCAGCGTTTTTCTTCATCGCTTTTGTTTGTGCAGAAGATCCTACACGTGACACAGAAAGACCAACGTCAATCGCTGGACGAATACCTTTGTAGAACAAGTTAGCATCGAGGAAAATCTGTCCATCAGTAATTGAGATCACATTAGTTGGGATATATGCTGACACATCACCTGCTTGTGTTTCGATAATTGGAAGCGCAGTGATTGAGCCACCCCCTGATGCCTCATTACGGCGACATGCACGCTCAAGAAGACGTGAATGGAGATAAAACACATCTCCTGGGTACGCTTCACGTCCTGGTGGACGCTTAAGGAGGAGTGACATTTCACGATACGCAACCGCATGCTTAGAAAGATCATCGTACACCACAAGAACATCTTTCTTCTTAT
>CAZJJX010000016.1:0-19772 GCA_964546555.1 uncultured Candidatus Saccharibacteria bacterium | reverse complement strand
GAGCATCGGACTCTTAATCCGCAGGTCGTAGGTTCGATCCCTACTGGGGGCACATGTTACAGAACAAAAATAAAACAGACACATTGTGTCTGTTTTTTAATATCATCATGAGCACCTAACGTAAGAACTATTTCATCTTCACATTGGCCATGGTGACATTTGGTAAGCCCTCATTGTTTCTTCCTATATTAAAAAGAAGAAGCGCGGTGTCATCACTCATCCCAGAAGGCAGCTTACTACGAAACTCTGCAAACGCGAGCGCAATTTCATTTGTGCTCCTGCGGAACAACTCCTGTGACAAATCAGCATCAAAGGCGCGCTCGACATTCTTACTAAGAATGTCGATATCAGTAATTCTTATTCTTGAGAGCGAAACACCAAAATCTTTACTAAAGAAGCATGCTTCGGTAAACCACAGCGAGAGTGCTTCAACGCCTTCATGGTCAGCTTGCTTGAGCTGCTTAACAGTATGGAGCATAATTACTTTTCGTTTAATCTTTTCTTCTACCCCACTTTTGAGTGCTTCTTTCATCCCTACTTTACTTGTTTCATCACTCGCTTGCGAAAGGTACACTGCAGCATTCTCAACTTCAAAAATAAGGGAGCCGGCCACCTGGACTCTAATGCCGTCTTTTGAAAGCCCGCTTGTGCTAAACGTAATCACAACACTCTCAACAGAAACATCCCCTTCAAGCACCCAGCCAAGATACTGATACACTACTTCACTTGTGATCACTCTAAGCATAAGAAGAATAAAAGGAAATGGTAACTTAGGTAGCAGATAAAGACCTGCAGAAAAAGATACTCCGGTATACATACCAAAGAAGAGCTGAGCCCGTTCTTTTCCTTTAGGAACATTTCCAATACACTGGCCAATATAAGAAACAAATCCGATAACAATAATCGGAAGACGAAACTCAGCCGGTACTGAAAATAATGGAAACCAAACCTTAATAGCCATGATTGGGGTCGTTAATGCGCACAATACTGTGAGGATCGCCGCCTCTACTTTTACAAGAGGGATACCTCCTATTTGTCTATCTCGTAATGCCATAGACCACCTCCAGAATGTTAAAGAACAAGAATTTTGTTCATTCTTACATGAAGTATAAGAAAACACAACGTGCTTGATATGCAAGTCAACTCTTGATAGGATAATCATAAATTTCATGCTTACTATTTCTTGCACAAGGAGTACAAGATGGGAAAGTTCTCTCACAATAAATCAAACCCTCCCAAAGAACAAGAGAAAGATACTAAGACTACGCGTGGTGTAGTAGTTATCCTTCTGGATTTCATCACATCAATTGTCCTCATGCTTGAAAAAGCAGTTCTTGACTTGATCACCTGGATTCTCAAAAAAGTGTTCACACAATACTTCGATACACTTTCGCAACTCCTTGATATTCGAGGGTTAGAAAAAGCTGTTGCAAAAAAGCGAGTTACGATAGCGCTCATAATTCTTTGCATCTTCCCTGGTGTTCCACTTTTTCTGATTTATAAGATACCTTTTGTACGTGATGCAATAAGCTTATCAACGAGCGTCGAAGTAAACATACAACTTGCTGGTCGCCAACTCTATTATCCCAACAGGACATACTTTGAAAAAACAGTGACAATCGAAAAATATGATTTCACTCAATATGGTGCACCAGGGATATATCTTAGTTACAACGGATACGGCAAAGAAAAGTATCAAGTAACCCCTCATGGTTCTTGTCCACTTATTCCACGAGAAGTAGTAGTGATGCTCGCTTCACTGTATGCACCATTTGCCGCTGAAGGTTTCAAAGACAGAGTTTCGTATCTTATAGAAATTCCTCTTGAAGATCTAAGTGGTTTTGATTACATCATGCAATTCTTGAAACATCCACAGTACCTAGCCACCAACAGCGATACTAGATCTGCCACAATGGTGAGACTTAATCGAAAAGAATCGTGGAAAAGAATGCTTCAAGAATGGCAGCACATTGTTGTCATCAAAGATGGTCTAAAAGGTCTCATCATAGAATCAAACAACAACGAACATGCGATTATTTGTTTTTAAGTTACATAGGGTCGGTGCACGCTTCGCGTGACCCGACCCTTTCTTTTTTACCACCACCAAAGACCCATATCTTACACAATCGCACTAAGCCTATACACTCTCCCTTGTGTCTAACAACAATCATTCGCTATGATTAGTCTATGGAACAATCCATCTATCAAATAGAGCAAAAGGATTTTAAGGATAACCCTCTTTGTTCTCGTCTTAATGAACTTCATGATATTCCAAAGCGCCTTTACACAGAAGGCACACTCCCTGATATAACTATAGACGAGCTAGGTAGAGCTACTCCTCGTATCCTTACCATAGTAGGATCACGAAAGCATACAATGTACGGGAAGCGTGCCCTTGAAAAAATTCTAGCAGGGCTAGCTGGTTACGATGTCATTGTGGTCTCCGGTCTTGCGTATGGAATAGACAGTATCGCTCACACCTGCGCACTAGAGAATAACCTTCGCACTATTGCAGTACCAGGTAGTGGAATTGCCGCGCAGGCACTGTATCCAAAGAACCATCTTACGCTTGCGCGCACCATTATAAAGAGAGGTGGCGCACTTATGTCAGAATTTGAACCTGACACATCTGCCGCACCCTGGACATTCCCTGCACGCAACAGAATTATGGCTGCACTTTCTGATGCAGTTCTCATCGTTGAAGCAGAAGAAAAATCTGGCACCTTAATCACCGCACGCCAATCTCTTGAACTAGGTAAAGATATCGGGGCAATCCCAGGAGAGATATTTAACCCTTCAGCCCATGGCACAAACATGCTTATCCGTGAAGGAGCAACACCAATTACTTCATCAGAAGACCTCCTCGAACTCCTCCATCTTTCAACTCACATGTACGTAACACAAAAGACTCCATCTACAACCTTCACAAAAGAAGAAATAATACTCCTAGAACTCCTACGAGAACCTCTTGATAAAGATACATTATTTACCTTAAGCAAGCTCCCTTTTGAAACATTTATAACAACCTATTCCTCGCTTGAGATACATAGCTATATAGAAGAGTCATTTGGAGAAGTAAGACGGATAGTGTAGTATCTAGGGACTAGTTTTTAGGTCCTTAAACAAAAGGAACAAGGGACAGCCTGCTAACAAATAGTAAACACAGTGTCACCAAGAGTGGAAAATTCTCTCGTGAAAACATAATAATAATGTATACTAATTTAGATATTCTTTATCTATTTGAATTCATTTCACTAACTACTAGTCCCTGACCCCTAATCACTGTTCTTATGAAACTCCTCATCGTAGAAAGCCCTTCAAAGGCAAAAACAATTTCAAAATATCTAGATGGCGCGTACGAAGTACGCGCTTCTGTTGGACATGTCAGAGATTTACCAAAGAGTAACAAGAAGGCAGTTGATATCGAGGGTGGATTCATCCCACACTATGAAGTCACTCCAGGTAAAGAAAAGGTTATTGCTGATATTAAATCTCTTGCAAAAAAAGCAAACGAAGTAATCCTCGCAACCGACCCCGATCGAGAAGGAGAAGCAATTGCATGGCACGTCAAGGATGCATGTAAGCTAGATGGTGCAAAGCGTGTTACATTCCACGAAATCACCGAGAGTGCAATCAAAGAGGCTCTTAAGCACCCACGTGATATTGACATGAAAATGAAAGAGGCTCAGGAAGCACGTCGCGTACTTGACCGCCTTGTTGGCTACGATCTCTCTGGTGTCATTTGGAAGAAGGTTAGATATGGGCTATCTGCAGGCCGTGTACAATCCCCTGCGCTTCGTATCATCATGGAACGTGAGCGTGAGATACGTGCATTTATCCCTGTAACATACTTCGTTATTGCAGGTGAATGGAAAACTGTAGGAAGAATGTCAGAAAGTAAAACCTATCCACTTCAGATGGAATGTGAAGTGCAACCAAATAGTAAAGATGAATCAGAAAGAATAGTTAAAGAAGGCAGAAAAGGTACATGGGAAATTCTCGATGTTGAAAGTACAGAAGCATCACGATCACCAAAAGCTCCATTTACAACCTCTACACTTCAACAAGCTGCGTCATCTCGTCTAGGATATGCTCCATCACGTACAATGGGTATTGCTCAAAAGCTCTACGAAAAAGGTCTCATCACCTACATGCGTACAGACAGCACGACTCTTTCTGCTCAAGCTGTTGCAGAGATTGCACAAGTTATCGAAAAGAATTACGGAAAAGATAAAGTACAAGTCAGAACCTACAAAACCAAAAGTAAAAATGCACAAGAAGCCCACGAAGCAGTGCGACCAACCCACGCAACTGTTCGTAGTGGCGGCACAACTGATGACGAAAAACGTCTCTATTCACTTATCTGGGAAAGAACTGTAGCAAGCCAGATGGTGGATGCAAAAATTAAGCGAAGTAAAATCACTGCCAACATAACAACAAAGAGTATTCCTAACTTCACCGTAAACGGTTCTATTCTCATATCTCCAGGATGGCTAGCTGTTGACCCTGATAGTCGCGGAGATGATGTCATCCTTCCAGAATTATCAAAAGGAGAACAGATAAACCTACAGACACTTCAAGCAATCGAGAAGCAAACAGAACCACCGCACCGTTACACTGAAGCGGGGCTCATTAAGGAGCTTGAAAAGCGTGGCATCGGAAGACCTTCAACCTATGCGTCGATTCTTTCAACAATTGAAGCCCGTGGCTATGTAGAAAAAGTAAACAAAGCACTTCACCCAACTGATACTGGCGAGGTTGTTATTTCATTCCTTGAAGATCATTTTGCACAGTATATTAGCGATACATTTACTGCAGAGATGGAAGATAAGCTCGATCTTATCTCCGAAGGTAAAGCAACATACCTAAAAACACTCAAAGATTTCTACGGACCATTCATAAAAGATGTGAAGTCCAAAGATGACATTGAGAAAGCAACAAGCATGGGAGAAGCTCCTGCTGACATCCTCTGCCCACTCTGTAACAGTGGTATGGTTGTTAAACTTGCAAAAAATGGTAAGTTCTATTCTTGTTCTCGCTACCCTGAATGTGCCGGCGCACGAAAGATAGACGGAAGTATTATGGAAGGACCAAAGAAGCTTGGTAAAGCATGTCCAAAGTGTGACGACGGAGAACTCATGGAACGTGACGGGCGTTATGGTAAGTTCATTGCGTGTTCTAACTACCCTAAGTGTAAATATATTGAACAAGACGAAGAACTTCGTAAAGCAAACTCAACAGGAGTAAGTTGCAACAAATGTAAGGACGGATTCATGGAAGAACGCAAAGGCCGCTTCGGTGTATTTTATTCATGTTCTAACTACCCTGACTGTAAACATATTGTAAAGACAAGACCAACAGGCAATCGTTGTACATATGTAAAAGCTGACGGAACACAATGTGGTGAGCTTATGATGACTGGGACAAAGACAATTCCAGAACGATGTTCTGATAAGATGTGCCCGAACCATAATCCACATAAATTAGGAGAGAAGAAATAGAGAAAGAATATTCTTTATTCTTTAAAATCTTACGTTACCTTTCCTTCTTAAACTTTAATTTTCTTTTTTAAGATTTTCATCGAAATGAACACCTATCTTTTCTGCTGAAATGCGGCTCTGCTCGGCGCGTCCGCCTGTGCAAGTCATTTCTCACGAAAATCTTGTGAGTGGGTAAATTCAGAATACTATACATCAAGCGGCCACGAAGTGGCCGCTTGATAATATTTGATATACTACCAAGCAAGATGTTTGCATTTTATTTTCTCGCTCTCCTGGTAACATTTTTAGGCACTGTTATTAATCTACCTGGCTCACTTCATATCAACCCACTTCTTTTACATTTTTATGAACCACACAAAGTTCTCTTCCTGACAACTTTTTTTCTTGTATTAGGTGCACTTGCTCGTATTATTATTTTCTGGAAGCAAATTCTCTGGGAAGACGCACTTGGTCTAGCAATATATGGAATTATAGGTGGTATGGTTGGTGGATATTTTGTTGGAAGTATTCCACAAAAAATAATTGTCGCTATTTTTATTCTTTCAGGGTTTTCGTATCTCTATAAATACTTTGCAAAATCTAACCCTACAAAAGAAAAAAGTAAGCATTACGGATTATTCGTTTCTGGATTTATAACTGCATTTCTCCAATCATTTGGAATGTCAGTTGGGTCACTACGACAAGGTTATCTTTTTTCTAAAGGACACTCACTTTCAGTTGTACAAGGAACAATTGCGGTAGTATTCCTAGCGAGCGGAATTGGCATGCTATCTACCCGACTTATCCATGAAGCAATTCCAATTCATGATGCACTATCTATTCTTGTTTTATTTCCATTCATGTTAAGTGTGGTATACCTTGGTAAAAAAGTAATTTATAAACTTCCTAAAAAAGTAACTGACTATATAATCGTGTATTCATTAATTCTATCTTTAGCTCTTGCTATTCCATATCTTTTTTAATCTTTTAGCAACCACTTCGTGGCCGCTTGATTGCATTTTATTTTTCTATAGTATAGAGTAGCGACTAGTCCCGGTGTACTCCGGTTAACAAGCTCCTTAATGAGCAAACAAAGGAGAGTGCCATGTCACGTGCGCATGACTTGGTTGAAATCATGGTTAGTGATTTTCGCATCACAAGTAGAGATCTTTGTCTGGATGAAAGGCTTCAGCTTTTTGAAGCCTATATTAACGGCTTGCACCGTCGTTATAGCCATCTACGAGGTGGCTCGCAATTTGTTAGTTGGAAAACTGAAAATCTTGGCGAGAGACTAACTGATCACAGTATTCGTCGTTACTCGCTTACCCTTATTCCATTCCTTTTTCCGCAGTCCCCTGACTACGATAACAAAAAAACAAGGATTACTGTCTTAGCTTCTGATTATTTTAAACTGCCTGAATTCAAGAAGCCAGATAATGGTGAGTGGAAGCTTGGAGACATTCGACTCGTTATTCGACTTTGTCTTACCCAAGAAGGAGATCTATATCTTGAATGGTATGAAGGGGAAGTAAGATCAATCGAAAACGGCCAAAAAGGTATTCCGACATACATTCCAGTTAATGTAGCACGATACATAAAGTTACCCCCATGTATGAGATTGAATAATTCAGTACCTGACGAACTAAAGACAATCTTGGAATCCTCACCCGAGATTCTCCTTTCATTTGGGTACGGGGTTTTGAAATTATTGAGCGATGAGATAAAAAATAAACAAGAAAAAATTGACCGTGACAGAATACTACTTGCTCGATTCAACATAATTGGACAAGCGCTCGGTATCACACATTACTAGACACCACCAAGACCCGAGTCTTTCGATTCGGGTTTTTATTTTGTACTTTAACTTTATAATAAAAGAACCACCGCAGCTTATGCCCAGACTAATTTATTTCTTGACCCTGTACCCTTCCCCCTACTTTATGGTATTGTAGTAACATGGACTCATTAACATTTGTAGACACTAACCCTGATAGAATTTTTGCGCTCCTTCCTGATATTGGAGAGCACGACAAAGCGCTTATCAAAAAAGCATGTGATTTTGCTGACCGAGCACATAGTGGTCAACTACGAAAATCTGGCGAACCTTACTACAATCATGTCTTTATGACGGGTGTGAACTTAGCTGTTCTCAGAATGGACGCTGAGACGATTGCTGCAGGTATTCTTCACGATGTCCTTGAAGACACAGCAGTTACGGACATTGAAATGACCCAAGCCTTCGGTGAACATATCACGAAGCTCGTCGAAGGAGTAACCAAGCTCGGGAAACTTCGATATACCGGGGCTGAGCGTCACGTTGAATCCTTGCGAAAATTCTTCATCGCAATGGCAGATGATATTCGTGTTGTCGTTATCAAGCTCTGTGACCGCCTTCACAATATACGCACGTTAGAATTCGTCTCCCCTGATAAGCAAAAGCGCATCGCACTCGAAACGCTTGAGATCCACGCACGACTTGCAGATCGTCTTGGTATGGGGCGCCTTAAGGCGCAACTAGAAGACGCAGCATTCCCCTACGTCTATCCAGAAGAGTACAAGAAAACTGTACAACTCTTCACCACCATGAATCCAATTTCTGATGAACAGTTAGAAAAAGTTGTCGTCGCATTTAAAGAAGAACTTAGAATATTTGACGTTGAGATTGAGCAGATTGACCATCGCGTGAAACATCTCTATTCACTTTGGCAAAAGTTAAAGCGTTACAAAATGGATGAATCAAAAGTCTACGATGTGGTCGCTCTTCGCATCATCGTACCCACTGTTTCTGATTGCTACCAAGCTCTTGGTGTTATCCATGGACTCTACAGGCCAGTACCTGGGCGTTTTAAGGACTATATTGCAGTACCAAAACCTAATGGCTACAAATCACTCCACACCACAATCTTTTCAGGTGACGGTAACACTCTTGAGATACAAATCCGAACCAAAGATATGCATAGAGAAGCCGAGTACGGTATCGCAAGCCATCTCTCGTACAAAGAACTTGGCAAAGATATTGGCAAAGATGAAATTGTGAAGAAGACAGGTTGGACTAAAGATCTTCTTGAGTGGCAAAAAGATGTAGAACATCACAAGGACTTTATGAAAAACCTAAAAAATGATTTCTTTGAGGAGCGAGTGTTTGCTCTTACTCCAAAAGGTGATGTGATAGATCTCCCTCGCGGGTCTACAGTGATAGACTTTGCATATGCTGTCCACTCAGATATCGGAGATCATACAGCGGGAGCAAAAGTAAATGGCAAACTTGTCCCACTTCACACAGTACTTGATAACCGTGATGTTGTAGAGATAGAAGTAAAAGATTCAGCATCTCCTAAACGTAAGTGGATCGATATGGCAAAAACAACACTTGCAAAACGAAAGATCCGTGCACATATAAAGGAGCACGGAAATGCACTGGAGAAGCTGCTTACGAGATAGTGGACAATTGCTTATGGTTAGCAATCAGTAGACACAATATTTAAGAGCGACACCAAAGGTGTCGCTCTTTTGTAAGTATTATTTTCTATATTCTGCACACGGTGACCTGCTTACTATTACCATTACTTATCCATTCGCAAAAATGGATACCTTTCAACTTCTTTACCCTCAACAGTCACCTTATTGAGCCACCCTGCAAGCGATCGGTTAAACTTCTGCGCAACAGCACCTTCGTACAAGGGAATGTATTCAACATGCCACTCATCACTATCTGAGTTAAGTGATATGCCTGTTACCTTGTATTCATGATGAGGATTTTTGTAGTGTGTATGTATTGCACCAATCTGTGGTGCATCTTGTGGAATTTCAAAGGTTTCATGTGCCATATGTTTCTCCTGATTAATGAACAATTATTAACTAAACTGATTATATCATGAACAAATTGAAGAAAAACTTTTTGCCTATAGTGCAAAATTCTTAATTGAATAAAGATCCTCCTCCTGCTCATCTCGCTTTACTTCATCGATTGATCGATCATCTTCTGCATGAGATGCTTCGGTGTACACTTCTATGTTCTTACTAGCAACGCCGTCTAACTCAACTGCTTCACTTGAAGTTTGTGTCACACCTGCAGGTAATTCGTTAAGCGCAACAACTTCACCAATAACATCAGTATGGGGGACACCATCTTGATCTAGATGTGTAATCTCAGTAATCGGCTTGATGTATCGTGGAGTTGGTGCAACTGATTGGAGTACCTCCATATCTTCATCACGCAACTTATCGAACATCCCTTTATGGGTCTTTTGCTCCCCTGCTTTTCGAATAGCAACAGAAAGTGCAAGAAGCTCTTCGTGCGAGAAGTAATCAATCGAAATACGCCCTCCACGCTCACGAGGCTCTATCTGCACACGTGTCCCAAGAGTCTCCGCAAGACGCTCCTCCATATCTACAACTTCTGGAGTCATGAAGAGGTCTTTCTTTCGTACCTTCTCAAATGCTATTCGACGCGCAATCTGTTCTGCTTCTCGCACGGTCATCTTTCTCACCATCATCTCCTTAAAGAGTGTCATCTGCTCCTGCGGCTTATCAATAAGCATAAGAAGAGGCCTTGTATGACCTTCACTAATCTGACGCTTTGATATCGCATCGAGAATGTCCTGTGGGAGCATAAGGATACGCACGGTATTAGACACATATTCTCGACTCTTGCCCATCTTGCGCCCAACTTCTGCCCATGTAAGCTTGAATTCATCTGCGAGTCTCTGGAAGGACTGTGCACGCTCTACAGAGTTGAGATCTTCACGCTGCAAGTTCTCAATGATCGCAAGCTCGAGTTTTGCACGACTATCATCTCCAGTGCGCACAACAACAGGCACTTGTGTAATCCCTGCAAGCTTAGATGCTCTTAGACGTCGCTCACCTGCGATGAGCTCGTACTCAACTTTTACACCACCATCGTCCATGTGTGTTTCTTTTCGAGACACAACAAGTGGCTGAAGCACTCCATACTGTCTAATACTTGCTGATAATTCTCGTAATCTATCCTCATCGAACTCACGTCGTGGCTGAAATGGATTCGGTACGATTTTGTCTGTTTCTATCCAAAAAATTGATGATTCTGTTTGTCCCATAGCTGTTTATTGAGTCAGTATAGCATAGTGAGAACGAGGCAATGTTAACAGTAAAAATGAAGTAAAGGATAATTTAAAAATGTAACTAATTTGTAACTTTTTTAACTCAGCATATTTGAAAGGAGTCCAATAGCAAATAAAGGAAGCAGATAAAATAACAAAACAAAAACGAAATACTTGACAGAAGTGTATTATATGTGCTATAATAAAGAAGCATATCGCAAATGAATTTCATAGTCATATGGTATGACTAGTTCACTTGCGTAAAAGCAAGGAGAACTGGCATGACCATCAACCCTCAACCGGAGATCCCGAATGTAGTACCTTTTTTTGTCGAGTTCCACTATAAAAAGTGGGATATGGACACTGACAAATATGTTGTCGCTCTCCATCGTGAAGACTTCGTCACAGAAGGACTTTCTTTGGCGTGGGTAATTGCTTTCTGTTGTGCTGAGGCACAAAATGAACGCAAAAACCTTCGTTGCAGGATTTTTGATCACGATGGAAAGATTGTTTCTCAGTTCATAGCTAGGTATCATGGCCGTGCTCGCGTTGCCGTTGGCGGTGACGGGACAATGGTCAGGCTTTACTACGACCTTACGAGCTGGGAAGCAAAAGCATACAAGATCAAAGTGAACCTCGGTTCATGCGATCGTTTTGCTCAGTAGTTCTTGAAACCCACTTCGGTGGGTTTTTTATTTTAATTTGTGCCGGAGAGAGGACTCGGTCACGAAACTCCTCGCTTTGCTCGAAGTAGTTTCGCGACCCCGTACTTCGAGTCCTCACGCACATGACGCAGGTCATGTGCTTCTAATAGACACTGTGTACTAAAAAAGAAGCACTTCGTTATGCTTCTTTTTTAGTACATGTGCCGGAGAGAGGACTCGAACCTCCACACCTTGCGATATTCGATTTTGAGTCGAACGCGTCTACCATTCCGCCACTCCGGCATTTTATTATTTAATTGTTTATTCAGCCCCCACCTAGATTATAGTATATCTTTATTTTTAATTGCGGAATGAGATCATTCACTGGTCGTACGCCTGCTGGCTTCCGACATCTTCGCAACCAAGTTGCTCGACCACTCCGGCATTACGTATAGCTTCTTTAGGTGAAGTAACTCGTACGGATACATACTACCATATTAGAGTAAACTGCGGTAGAACATTTTGGAAAGTACAAAGCTTTCATGGTAGAGTGTGAACTGTCATACACGTACAAAGGAGATACCTTCATGGATACAATCCTAGAATCACTAAAAAGTACGAATAATGAATGCACTGTTCTTTACCAAAAAGTTCTTCATGAAAAAACACAGCCATTAACACCTGTTACTGTTTCGAAAAAGCATATACGTATCCTCGTTGCACTCTTCATGCTAAAGAAAGAGGAACAGCAAACAAAATTCTATCTTGTAACTGACGATATCCGTGTCCTCGTTGAACAGCTAGCGTACAAACGCTATTCATTACTTGATATCACTGCATTTACCGATGATCTTGTTGAAAGGAATTACGTCATGATACGAGTCATGGAACACAAAGCAGGATATAGATTGAGTGATACAGGCGAAGCATTCCTTGAACATCTTGCACTCTGTTCTCCAGAATACCTACAAGGAAGCACAACGCCAAACTACCACCCACAGACACAGTAAAATAAGAAATCTTTACAGTTTTGGGAAGGTATGGTAGTATACTATACTGACTTTCATAGATTCCCTAAGAAAGCAGGCAACAAAAGAGATGTAAGAATGCCCCAAAAGACAACGACCTTCAAGAAAGGTCAGAGAGTGACCGCATGCCCGATAGCCATGAAAGACCCGAAAAAACTCGGGCAAATCATGAGTCGAACAGGGCTTTTGGAAGAAGACCTTCTCACACCGATGCACGTGGTGAGTGTGGACGCAGACCAACTGAAGCTGAGGCACCAGAAATTGAAGGAACCGTTTACTGTTCATTCCAAGTTCTTTGCGCAAGCAATGGCATAAACCAAGAAAACCTGCATAGCAGGCAAGCCACCCCTTAAAGGTGGCTTTTGTTTTAGAATACTGTAAATATTAGGCAATCTTGCAAAGAGACGGTAACACACTAGAACGCACACTCACAGCCGTAGTTAATAATCTCATCCGACTCTCGCACAGTCACATTTGCTGTTGTGTCCACAAGAAACGGCATAGTCATTGCACCTTTTGCACGAGCTTCTGCGAGGTAATCTTCATTTTCAATATTTCGCTCTTCATAGGTTACGTTACTTGCAAGAAAAGCATCTTTTACTTTTTCACAATATTTACAATTATTTTTTGTGTAGAGGATGAGCATGATCGTTAGTAGTTATTAGTTATTCGTAAGTAGTTATTAGTATACCAAATTCACAATCACATACACCAATTACCAATAACTAATTACTAATAACTTTAATACTCTTTTCTTATTATTAATTACCTTGTAGTATAAGGACATGAGCAAAAATCCCCATCTCATTGTCGTTGCAGGCCCCACCTCTTCAGGTAAGAGTGATTTTGCAGTGGACTTAGCACTCACATGTAATGGTGAAATTATCTCAGCAGATTCAAGACAGATCTATCGAGGACTTGATATCGGGACAGGAAAAATAACACAGGATGAAATGAAAGGTATTCCTCATTACATGCTTGATATCTGCGATATTAACGAATCTTTTTCGGTAAAAGAATTTAGAGACAGGACACTTCCTATAATTAGTGACATTATTTCTCGTGGCAAAACTCCGATATTGTGTGGTGGTACAGGGTATTACTTAGATGCAATCATGTACAAAAACACACTTCCAGATGCTCCTGTAACTATTTCACTAGAGGATACTCTTAAGCATAAGACTGACGATGAACTCTACATGATGATACAAGTGAAAGACCCTCATCGTGCCGCAACCATCGATAGGCACAATCGTATCCGCCTTATCCGCGCTCTTGAGATTATAGAAGCACACGGCAAGGTTCCTGTCCTTGATGAGCCGACATTTCGCTTTGATATCGAAATGTATCTCCTTAATCCTCCAAAAGAAGTCCTCGAGGAACGAGTACACAAGCGACTCTTGAAACGATTTGATGCAGGGATGATACAAGAAATGCAATCGCTCATCGCTCAAGGGTATGAGATAGCAACACTTGCTAAGCGTGGCATAGAGTACAAATGGATGGCAAAATATCTAGAACAAGAAATTACCTACGATGAACTTGTAGAAAAACTACGTATTGCCACATGGCAGTATGCAAAACGTCAGAGAACCTGGAATAAAAAATATTATCCGTTTGCGAAGATAATTGAAGTTACAAAGTAGTCATAACCAATGATGTAAAGTAAAAGCGCGACCCTTCGGGGTCGCGCTGAGTTTTTAACGTCAAGTCATCGCTTTTTGGAGCTGATCTAATGTTCCATAACGACGAACAACATCCTCCGCCAAATCATTGTGACCAATTGCCCGCCAAAGCCTAGCAATCAATTGTGCTTCATCTCGCCCTCTGATGCCAATATTTTGGCGCATAGAGCAAAACGTTACAACCTGAAACACAATTTCTTTAGCATGTTCAACACTTGGATACTGATACAAGCCATCTTGGTACAGTTCATGCAGATTAGCAGCCGCCAAAAGATGCAATCGTTCTGCTGGTGAAAGATCCATACTATCCGAGCGCTCGTAATGGCGAGCCTCAAGAGACGCAAGGAAGCCAATCTGGTTATAGCTATGAATCATTCTCTGGTACAACATCGGACGCAGACTGTTAAAAACTTTCAAGATTTTCATCTTGTGAAGAATTTGCATGTCTCTCATCCACACCATCATCATGACATGAAAACCTCCTGCACCAATACTTTTAGCACAGTCCTTAGATGAGGTTATGGTGTCAATTTTCATTGTCCATTTGGTCATAAGAACTGCATACCAGAGTGCTTTCAGTTTTGCAAATAGTCCTGAACGCTTCGCAAAGAATGTCATAGCTGAGTAGAGCACGTTTATGTACTCAAGCATTGAGATAACTTTCGTTTCCGTGTCTGCGTATTTGTACAAACCTTGACGAAGCACTTTCCGAGCAGTATGTACAGCACCATTTGCTCCAGAATATTCTGCATTGTCGATTTTATCGACGAGAGTTTTTTCCATTTTCCTATTCCTTTCATTCGGTGAGATACAATAAAACTACTATTTATTATCATACCATTATTTAACATAATAGTCAAACAGTGTTAGAATATATCCCATGTCTACCCCTTACTTCACTACCATCGGACTTGAAATTCACGCAGAGCTCCATACCAACTCCAAGATGTGGTGTGGTTGTAAAAATGACCCACAACCTGAGAAACCTAACACCAATATCTGTGAGGTCTGTATGGCGCATCCTGGGACCCTCCCAGTGCCAAATAAAGACGCAATTCGTAAGGTTATCCAAGTTGGCCTCGCAGTGGGCGCCAACATCGCTGATTTCACCGAATTTGACCGTAAGAACTACTTTTACCCTGATATCCCTAAAGGATACCAGCTTTCACAATACAAGCTCCCAATCGTCTCAGGTGGCTCTATAAACGGTATAGAGCTTACTCGTATCCACCTCGAGGAAGACACTGCTAAAAGTTCTCATGAGGGTGGTACGACGCTTGTGGATTACAACCGTGCAGGTGTACCACTTATGGAGCTTGTAACAGAACCAGTGATTCATTCTGCAGAACAGGCAGGAGAGTTCGCGCGCGCGCTTCAACAGATACTACGCTATGTAGGCGCTTCAGAAGCTAACATGGAACTCGGGCAGATGCGTATCGAAGCTAACATTTCAGTGTCAAAAGATCCGAATAAGTTCGGCACAAAAGTCGAAGTAAAGAACATTAACTCATTCGCTTCCGTTGAGGGCGCTATCCGTTACGAAGTTGATCGCCATATTGCGCTCTTAGAAGAAGGTGGGGCAGTCATACAAGAAACTCGTGGATGGGATGAAGGTAAGCTTGAGACTTTCTCACAACGAAAAAAAGAAAACGCTCACGACTACAGATACTTCCCTGATCCAGATCTTCCGAAGCTCTATCTTTCAAAACTTTTTGACATCGAAGCGATGAAAAAGGAAATCCCAGAACTCCCTGTTGCTCGCAAGACACGTCTTATGAGTATGGGTCTTAAGGAAGACATGACGGACATCATTGTCGCTGACCCTGTTGTTGCATTTTATTTTGATGAAGTAACTTCTGGTAAAGATGCGGCGTTTGCTACTCTTGCATCGAACTATCTCGTTGCAGATATTTTCGGGCTGCTTAAGAAAGAAAATAAAGAAGTGATGAGAGACAACTTCCCTACCCCAGCAACATTTATCGCTCTCCTTGAAATGATAGGAAAAGGTGAACTTTCTTCTCGTGGAGCAAAAGATCTTCTTCCTCTTATGATTGCTGACAAGAACCTTGATGTAAAGAAAACCGCAGAAGAAAAAGGTCTCATCCAAAAGAATGACCCGGCACTCCTGCAGAAAATTGTTGACGAAGTTATCAGAGAGAACCCTACACAGGTTGCAGATTACAAAGCTGGTAAAGAAAGCATGTTCATGTACTTCGTTGGACAATGCATGAAGAAATCTAAAGGTGCAGGTAATCCGGGAGTGTTTCAGGAACTACTCAAGACAGCACTTACATAAGATGTCCGACATTCGGACTGCCTGACTGTCAGACTAAATACAAAAGCGCGTCCGTAGGACGCGCTTTTGTATTTAGCATTTTGTCTGATTGTCTGAAAGCAAAGCGGTCTGATAGTCTACCCCTTACTTCATCCCAAGCGTCTTCACCAACATGTCTCCAAACGCTTTCACTGCATTATCTTCATAGAGCGAAAGAAGGGTGACTTTTTTCTTAGAAACTTTCTCAAGCTCTTTTACTTTCTTTGCAAGCTCTTTCTCATCAACTGTATCAGTCTTAGAAAGCACAACAATTTCTTCTTTTTGTAGAAGTCCTTTATCATACTTACTAAGCTCATTTCGGATGGTTTTATAAACTTCTGCAACGTCTTCATTATCTGCTGCCACAAGGTGAACTAGCACTTTCGTACGTGTAATATGACGGAGGAATTTATGTCCAAGCCCCTTACCGTCACTTGCTCCTTCGATGAGTCCAGGAATATCTGCAAGCACGTAGCCAAAGTATGCTCCAAGGTTAGGCTCAAGTGTCGTAAACGCATAATCTCCAATCTTAGCACCCGCTCGAGTGATAGCATTAAGAAGAGAACTCTTGCCGGCATTTGGAAGACCAATTAACCCAGCATCAGCGATAAGCTTAAGCTCGATATCAAATGTTGCAAACTCCCCTTTTGCCCCCTTGGTAAATTCTTCAGGCGCTCGATTTGTTGAAGACTTAAACTTCTCATTACCAAGACCTCCTTGCCCACCACGCAATAGTAAATATTCACCTTCTTCTGTGAACTCATAATGCTTGTCATATTCACGATTGTAGATAACAGACCCAATAGGAACTTCGAGATAGAGATCTTTTGCATTACTTCCATGCATACTTCGCTTCTGTCCTGCCTCACCATCATCAGCTTTCCATTCTGTCTTATGCTTATACATAGCAAGAGCGTTAATATCACGAACCACCTTAAAATAGACGTCTCCACCTTTTCCACCATCACCTCCTGCCGGCCCTCCATAGGGAATACCCTTCTCGCGACGCCAACGAACAACGCCGTCGCCACCTTTTCCTGCATGAATTGTAAGTGTAATATGGTCGATTAACATAAGTTAGACTTTAGACTTTAGACTTTAGACTTTAGTATCTTACTAACGTCTAATCTCTAATGCCTAAAAACTGTCCCGCAATAATACCATATTTAAAGGTTTTTTGCAATTGTCTATTGACATATATCAATTAATGAGATAAAATAGATTCTCCCTTTATAAAAAATGAAAGTGTCTGATGGCAACAAAATCAACGGAGCAAGTTTTATGGGACATCTGCAAAACGTGTAAACGAGTAGAAGAAGATATTCGAGATAGGTGTACATACAGTGGCTGCCCAGCACACTGCATTGAAACTAGGACGATAGCTGTTGACGCGTCAAGGTTTGACGATTGGTTCGGAAAGAACTTCAAAGGTGATACTATAACAACTAGAACAAGTCAACATCACACGCATAGCGACCCGATGCAAAAAACACAACCGATTGCAGGTCTCTACGAACAAGGGTAAGAGCAGTAATCCTAAGCAAATGCTCACACAAAGCCACGTATTGTGGCTTTTTTATATAAAAAATAACTATACAATACAAAAAGTCAATATTGACACCTTGTACAGTTGGCGTAGAATGCGTTTATATGAAACCATTTTTCCTTATTATACTTCTTGGGTCAGCTATTTTCTTTGGTGCAACAACAACATTTGCCCAAACGTATTACTACTACCCATCTACGTCATATACAACCAACAATACTTCATACACCTACACTGATGGCTGTTATACAATGTACAAAAATGGTCAAACAAACAGTGTTTCTATAATCCGTAACAACTGTGCAAATACAAGCTACCAGCACCAGAACTACTATACCTATCCTACAGGAAACACCGGCACTGTTTACTACCCAACGAACACTACCTACTACACGCAAACCTACCCTGCTACTTCATACTACTATCAGTATCAGACATATCTGCCTACGACATACTATCCGACACAGACCTACACTAACTACACCTATCCTACGTATAACTACCAAGATGTCTACTACACGTACCCGACCTATTCAACCGGCAAATGCGTAACATTATTTAATTTCCAGATCGTTTGCTACTAAAAGTCTAGGTTTTAGTAATCAGGTCTGACTTTTCGTGCACTTTTGCCTCGATCTGACGGATACGTTCACGAGTAACACCAAATTATGCACCTATTCCCTTTCTTTAAATTGTTTCCACCATAGTAAGAATGGCATTACAAGCATTGCGTCTAATCCCTGGTATCGTTCACTCTTAAAACCTTCAACCCCAAAGCAGTAAGGTGCATGATTACCTACATTATAGGTCCCAAAAATTCTGTCCCAAATTGTTAAGATTGTTGAATAATTAGTATCAGCATCACTTCTAAGCAATGAATGGTGCTTTACATGAAAAGAAGGTGTAACAATAAAATATAACAACCATTTATCCAGACTACTTGGTAGCCTAATATTACTATGTTGCACTAGTTGAAATATATTATTAACAATAAAATAACCAGCCAACACTAGAGGAGCTATACCAAAAATTGCAACTGTCATATATGTTGCAACAATACTAAAAACCAATTCAAATGGATGATGTCTGAAGTAAGTAGTAATATCTACTTCAGTATCTGCATGATGAAGTGCATGCAGGCTCCATAATATGGAGATTGAATGTAACAATCTATGTTGCAGGTACATACTGCCATCAAGTACAAGAAATGAAAGACAGATATATAGAACTTGAAATTGAGAAATAACAGCTAATAACCCGACTTCAGCAGACCAAAGATATTTAGTTATAAACCAAATACATACAATTTTTACAATAGACACCGTGACAACAATAAGTGGATACAGTGCAATGTTACCAATTTTTCTTGCACTGATAATAATCACATTACGCCGAGCAGGGTATAAAAATTCCCATATAATGAGAAGTAGGGCAAGTATGAGATACAGCACCATAACCTTGAAGATGTAAAATAGTCGTTACAATATGCTATGTTGACATCATTGGTGTATTCACTGAGTCTGTCAAAATAAATGCACCAAGAAGAAAGAAAATAAGTAGTGCTGCCATAATATTAGCCACCAACATCACGCTCCGAAGCTTTGTTTCATCTTGTTGTTTTTTAAGCAAAATAAAATTAATGATAAAGAGTACAATAAAAAATAAAAGGGTAAAATACGTCTCTGGTCTAAAGAAAAAATACAGAGAACTCATAATTAAACCTGCCGGGTCTTGAGGACTACTGTCTACAGCATCTGTTGATGGCATTTTTGCATAAATAGCTGCAGTAGAATTTGAAAAAGAAAAAAATAAAACGAAAACAAATACTGCAGATATGAAAATATTATTTATGTATTGTTTAATCATACTGAAAAGTATATCACGCAAATTATAGACACCCTAAAAGGCGAGCGCTATGCGCTCGCCTTTTAGGGTGTCTATTCGTGTAACTAAAAATGTTTTCCTTTTTATTTCTAGAACTAGTAATTTCTTCACCG
>CAZJJX010000015.1:0-20193 GCA_964546555.1 uncultured Candidatus Saccharibacteria bacterium | reverse complement strand
TACTTAGGATTGTAGCGATGAGACCGGTTGAGGTTGTGGTACTTGTAACGGTGAGGTTCGAGGAGGTAAGTGCAGTAGCAGAAGCATTACCTAGGTTAGTCTGCCCGGTAACGGTAAGAGTTCCTGATGTTGTAAGGTTAGTTGTTGAAGCATTACCAAGTGTCGTCTTCCCTGTTACATCAAGTGTTCCCCCTACTGTTTGGTTACCAGTAATAGTTGAAGTACCGATGGTTTGTGTATCAGCTGTTAAGTATGTTGTCGTAGCACCGAGCGTTGTAAGGTTAGTAAATGATGCAGTAAGAGCTGAAAGAAGTGATGAGAAGTAGCCTGTTGTTGTTGTACTGTTGGTGATGTATGCATTGGTAGCATAGAAGTTGTTGGATGCTGTGAGGTTGGTGGTGGAAGCGTTAGTAACACTCAAGACACCAGATGACAGACTGTCAGACTGGAGACTAGATACAGTTGTGGTTGCGAGTACTGTTTGTCCTGAGACAGTTAACGCTGTTGCAGAAGCATTATTCAAAGTTGTATTACCAGTAAAAGTCTTGTCACCTGCAAACGTTTGTGATGTGGTAGAAACCACTCCTCGAGACGCACTCCCTGCATTTGGAACATTGAAGGTGTGTGTTGTGCCAACTGAACTTATACCAATATCGTTACCAGAAGACCCAACTGCAAAAAGTTGTGTAGCCCCTGAGAGACCGTTAAGTGAAGTTATGCCAGACCCAGCCACACCAAGTGCGTTCCATGTCGTTCCATTATAAACATAAAGCTGATTATCGGTAGTATCAAAATACATCTTACCTTTTGCAGCAGTAAGCCCTGAGCTTGTTGCACTCGTAAGTGCTCCATAGGAAGTAATCGCAAATGGCACAACACCCACCTGTGAACGCACACCACCAGAAAGTGTCATTTCACCTGTGTTGTATGGTGCACCAATCTCAACAGTCACATAATACGCTTTGTCAAAAGCAAGATCAGAAAGAGCAACCGCTAGAGTGCCACCATTTACATCACCAACCTGACCAACAGGAATTGTAAAGAATCCGTTCGTAATGGTAACTGTTCCTTCAACCTCTTCGAAAAGTAACGTGCCACCAGTAGAAGCATCATAGATACGTACCGTCATCGGCGCACTACCAGTCTGTGCAACACCAGATGAGTTGGTAAGGAATCCCTGGTAGTTGATAAACGATGGAGCAGGTGCAGAAAACACAAACGTCCCCAACCCTGCAATAAGGGAGAGGAGAAGCGTCACGATAATTCTTTTTGCGAGAAAGACTATCCTTTGCATTTAAGGTCGGGTAGAGTTTGAGCTCATTATGAAAGTATAGCTTGTAAAGCCTTGAAAAATAAAAGGTTTTTTAGGAATTTTGGGGATAACTTTTCGATAGTTATCCACAGTTTTATCCTCAGTATTTCCTTGACTTTTTATGTGATATATCTCATTGAACTATATAACAAACATCCGATAAAAAGATTGTAAAATAAGGTTTTTTTAGACATTATTTTGCATGATTGTCAAAAATATTGACAATATTAAAAAATGTTTTATAAAACATGCTCTTTTTTGAGTGTGATGCTTGTTTTTTAAGGGAAATTAGACGTACATATTTAAAATATGTCAATGAATTTTACTCTTTTTTGACATATTGACTGGTAAAATTTATATGTCCTTTGATGGCTTGCGTTTATGCTCTATATGAACTAAAAATGCCGCATACGTAGCATGCGGCATTTTTAGTTCTCAATCTTCTCTCCAGAAAATACCAACTCTCCTCTTACCTAATAGACTCTTCGCTTTCTTTTTCCTGATCCATCTCTTGCTTATACACCTTCAAATGATCCCAAAAATGAGATACCGTCCCTTTGTTTTTGACTGCATTTTTAACGAACCAGTTACGGCTTTTTGCATACATCTTTGTTGTAAAAATATCAAAATGATACATAAACCGCACAACAACATGGAACACGTACTGCATGCAAAATTTGCGCATATGCACACTTTGTTTGAGTAAGAAGCGAATGATTGTATGAAGCGTTACAGAAACATCTTTTGGACCATTATAGAGCGGGTCAATAACAACATGCCCTTTTGTAACACGATAATACTGCAAAAACAGCACAGAGGCAGCCCCTGCTATACATAGTGTCCCCATAAGTGACAATAGCGCTATTAGCATTGTAGTATATATGTTTTTTGGAAACTAGGCACCGAGTGCATATCGCACGAAACGTACAACCTGCGCGTTCTCGCCGAACTTTTGCACAGCACTTTCTAGGCGCTGTTTTACTGTCATGTCAGGGTTCTTAATAAACGCCTGATTAAGAAGTGCCGATTCTTCACCTAGACCATCTTCATTATTGATAGATGTTGGCGCCATAGCACAGATATGCATAGCGAGGTCTTTTGCAAGCGCTACGAACTCTTCATTTTTTGCAACGAAGTCTGTCTCACACCCAAGTTCTACGAGCACACCGATCATACCTGATCCATGTACATATGACGAAACGACACCTGCTGTTATTTCACGATCAGCCTTTTTTTGTGCTGAGTTTGCAGAGTACTGTGCAAGGATTTCTTTTGCCTTTGCTTTGTCTCCCCCTGCCTCATCGAGAGCTTTTTTTATTTGCCCAAAAGAGAGACCTGTCTCTTCACGAAGTTGTTTGATGTCATCCATAAAATTCAAGAAATAGTAAATAGTAATTAGTGAAACATATAACCTAAAGCTACCCAAGATATGACAATTAGACTGTCGGACACCTGACTAAGTGCATACTTTAGAAGTCTTGCTGTCAGAATGTCGTCCTGTCGGATATCTATCTTCCTACGCTTCTAGTGACGCTGAGAGCGCACTCTTAATAGCCTCAAGCACAAAACGTACTGAAGGAATAGAACCATCATTACCAACGATTGGGTAATTGATACCTTCTATTGTACAGTCAGTATTAGAAAGTGCAACCACAGGGATGTGAAGAAGTTTAGCCTCACGTACACACATTGCTTCATGACGAGGATCGATAATAACAATCGCAGCCGGAAGATTAGTAAGTGAAGAAACTCCACCAAAATCACGATCCAAACGATCAATATCACGCTGAATAAGAAGCTGTTCTTTCTTTGTATATACAGAAAGCTCACCTGTTTCCTTCTTCTTAAGAAGGTCATGGAGCTTTTCGATACGCTTCTTCATCTGTGGGAAGTTAGTAAGAGTACCTCCAATAAAACGCTCTGCAATGTATGGAGAGTTCGTAGAGAGAGCAACTTCCTTGATAATCTGACGAATTTCTGGCTTCACACCAACAAAAAGAATATTCTTTCCAGCACCTTGAACACTCTTAAGAAATGTAATTGCTTCCTCAAGTTGCTTTTTTGTAGATTCTAGGTTGATAAAATCAGTGCCGTTTGCATTACCTTCAATGAAAGGTTTAACTGATGGGTGACGACGAGTACGAGAGTATCCATACTGAAGTCCTGCTTTTTTGAGAGCTTCGATTGAAATCATAGTTGTAGGTTATAGGTTGTAGGTTATAGGTTATAGGCGCGCAACGATAATGCGTTGGTATTTTCTACCACCTACAACCTAATCCCTGCCACCTTTAATTAATAATACATTCTCTCGTGCCACAGCAGATAATCTCCGAAATGCCAGGTTTGGCAAGCGTCAAATGATCGCGATTATCTGTGCTCAGGTGTCCAAATCCTGATGTGCCCGATTGGATGAATAAATACAGTATAGCACAAAAGTAAGCCTCTGTGAAGGACTTCTTTGCTCTCCAAGTAAGCGAATCCTCACCTAAAAAGCATGCCAATTGACCCAAGAATGCTTTCATCTATTGCAATAAGTTGCTTACGCATAAACAAAAGTAAACAGGCTAACAACTGAATTAACCTCTACTGGGCTCCTTTTAGAACATCATCCATCACACTTGTAGAAACTTCTCCTACAATAGCATCTAGGTCGATATCATTTTCTAAGCAAATTTCTACAACACGGTCTAGATCTTGATTCTCGATACATGTAGCAACTTCCTTCTGTGCTAGCTCTGGAAGTGCGCTTATAATTTTTTCGAGAGACTCAATCCAAATAACTTCTCCCATCTCAGCAATGAGACGCTCTCTATCTTCTGTAAGCGGACTTACTTGATAGAGTGCGGTATGTAATTTATCAATTATTTCTTGGTTCATAGTGCTAAATATAATTATGGGCGATTATCGGCAAAACCACCAGATTGTACTACCCCACCACTTCCTGATCTAATAGGGTTACCGCTACTATCGAGAAGCGTGCCATCATTAGAAAGATTATTTGGTGTACCTTGACCAGTTACGGCACCATCTAAGTTATCTACTGGCTGTGAAGGAGAAGTCATGTACGACTCATTTTCAGCAAATGGTGCGCTCGATTGCGAAGTCATGTATGATTCATGTGCATCAAACGGTGCACCACTCGACTGTGCTGTCATATGGGGTTCATACGTCTCAGTCGTAACACTATCAAGACCTCCTGTTGATCCTGGTGATGAAACCATCTCAACCGATGATGAAGGAGTTGCTTGCACTGTAGTCCATGGCGAGGAGTGACTTCCTTGGCTTAGATTGTTAGGAACACCATCTCCAGTTACCACACCATCGAGATGGGCACTATTTGGTTCAGGAGGCAGGTCAAGGCCGTTGATTGGCTCATACGGTAGATCAAGACCATTAATACCATCCCCAACTGGCCCGGTATAAACGAGGTCTGGTGATGAGGTAAATGATGAAAACCAATTCGAAATAGAATCTTTCGCACTCTCCACCTTCGCAACGGCGCCATCAATGGCTCCAGGCACATCCACCCCTTCAAACAGTCCTGCTATAAGCGCACTTGAGGCAAGAGCAGTGACGAGGCCGTAACCAATTGCACGTGCTGCAACATGGCTTTTGTTTACATTTGGATTTTTCTTCATCTCAGCGTCAATCATCTTTTTATAAAAACCAGATGAATATGAAAGTGTTGAGAGTCCTATCGATAAGGCACTTGTAAAACCTCCTGTTGCAACTGACGCTCCGGCAAGAGCTACACCCATCGCAATCTTATACCGAGGCTTCACACCTTTAAAGATCTCAAGGGCTTTTGGTAATCCCTTATACCCTTTTTCAAGTAGTGAAGCAATACCTTTCTTCTTTCGTTTTTCAAGAAGAGCATGAACGCGTTCCATATTCTTGCCTGCTTTTTCGATTTCTTCTTGGTACAAAAAACGCGCAGAATCAAAGGATGCCTTACCATCAAGCGAAACAGGGTCGATAGCTACGTCTTCTTGCGCACCCCGTACAGGAAGTGTCGGTGCAGTGACACGAGTAAGAGGTGCCACTTCAGTACTTTGTCGCACTACGGTGCCTACTTTATTTCTTGCTTTATTTCTTTCTTCTAGACGTCTGATGAGCTCATCTGTTTCTGTTAATGCCTTTTTACGCTCTTGTGAAGCATCCATCTGTTCGTTTTGCTCATTGCGAAGCAAAAAGCGGTTATCCTCTCGTCGAAGAACACCCTCTGTCCGCCGGTCAAGGGACATCTCCGCACCACCTCGTGGCTTATACATATCTGCAACAACGATACCGCTCTTAGCCTGCTGCATCGCTTCTTGCTCTGCCTGCATACTACCTCGCACAGTCTCGATTGCTTTTGGGTTAGCAACAAGGTTTTTCCATGACGTTACAGCAGGTTTGCCGCCCATTGTTGTAGTCACACTCTTGTATCCAGAAAATGTCGTACTAAAATCTGCAAGCTTCTTCACTGCAGGAGTATTGGTTTGGATAAGTGCTATATCTTCTCTACGTGCTGTTGCACGCTCTTGAGTAAGACGATCTTCTTTTATAGCTGCAATTTCTACTTCGTGAGGCGACATGAGCTTTCCTTCAGCTTGTGCAACTGAACGTCCAATAGATGGCGCGTGTGTAACATTCAAAAAAGCCTCTTGAATATCACCTGATGTTCTGAATTCATACTTCATCAATGGTTTCTTATCGCTTCCCCCTTCTTGATTGTTTGGTCTATTATTAGATGAGTTCATACTCAATTACGTCTACTTAATAAAAAATAGTATCTCTACTATAAATAAGTGTAACACATAGATTGCTCACAAAAAGCGTATAAGAATCATAACGTATCGATCTAGTCTCAAAACTTCCAAAAGATAAAACCCCGCTAACACAGCGGGATTTGTTGTATAGATATAAGACTTAGCGCACCCTCGTATCTTTAGTGAGACTCTTCATGTTTTCAAGTGAGGGATTTAAGTTACGCAAGAAATAGCTTTCTGCCATCTCGAAGTTACTTCTGGCAGTTTTCAGTCGTTCCTTGAGATCGAAGTTGCCAAGCGCGGCTCTGATAGTAGGGTCTGTTTCGGCTCGTTGCGAAAGCGTTCTAGCAGACCCTACCGATGCGATATACGCAGATCGCATGGCATTGAGGCCGTCTTCCCGCATTGCCAAAAAGCCGTCATAAAGCACTTGTGCAAGTGCAATCAGTCGAGCATTATCACTTTCATTTCTTCGTGCATCAAATTCAGCACGTAGAAGCTTATACGACTCATCTAGAGTCTTTTTTGCTGTAGCAATGAACTCCGGGCCAAGACCGAACGACTCGGTAACATGCTGGTTTTGTTTTCCGTCCCAGTCTTCATCCTCCATATCACTTTGCATACTTGCTCCTTTTCTACGCAGTTGAAACAAAAATCAAACTAGAACAACTTTTATATTATACTATTAATTCGTAATTACGTCAATACCATTATCTTTTTAGGCCAAGTAAAAGAAGCTTATTCTTATTTCATTTCTTTATTTATAAATGCGCGTGTCGTTTTGCCGACCATACCATACCCTGTTGACTCTACCGTTCCAGAACAGACTATTTTACGAGCACACTGATATGCCTTAAGCGCTTTTGTGGTACCTTTACCGAAGAGTGTTGTTTCACTACCATACGATCCTGGACCTGTTACTGCAACCGTGTATCCATAGGTATTCAAAAATCGCTGAAGCATCCGCACCTCTTCCCCTGTTGACCCCTCTTTGAGAGTCTTTGTAAGCTGCGCCTTAGTGGAAACAATCTGGGCACTTGATGTATATTCTGTAGTTGCGGCAGAGACTTGTGCTGACCTTGTTATCTGGGAGACTGGTACAAGGTGTGACGGAAGGTAGTCATTACTCACCCCATAGACCCCGTAATAGTAGGTTGTACCAGGTGACACATCCTTATCGATGCATTCTTGATTTTTTGTATCACAAATTATGACACCATCTGATGATGACACAGGTAAGGAGGTTTTCTTTTTGATAACTCGCACAGACTTTGTTGATGTAGCAAGCGGGTTATGCCAAGTAATCGTTATCGACTTATCAGTTGCGCGGGACACTACGTATGTTGGAGATTGTTTCGTTGGGTCATTAACTTCTTGTGCAGTGTTTGTATAGATAGATGTCACAGAAGTAATAGTTTGTGATAAAGAAAGATCAGTACGCTCTGGTTGTGGTGTAATATTTTTACCTACAGCAAGAGGGGCTACTGTTATCTCAACACTCTGTGATTGGGCACTGTTATTACCATCTCCATCCCCTGCCTGAATAGAGTAAGTATACGTCACACCTTCTGTAACATTAGTATCTATAAATGTTGTAGCAAGCGATGAAGGAGTAAGATAAAATGACCCGTTACGATACACGTTATAGCGTGTCACCGAAAGATTGTCAGTGGAAGCTTGCCAGGTGACCGTAACCTGAAATGGAGATTGCGCATTTACACTAGCAGCAACACCAGACGGAACAGAAGGAGGTGTACTGTCATAGGTAGCCTGTGCACAGAGCACATGAACGCCAAGTAAAGAAATTCCAAAGAAAAAACCAAAACGTCTTGCAGTTAAATAAAAGTCCTTCATCTATCAAGTGTACCAAACAACGCCCTTGCTGCAATGGAACACCTCAAGTTCCAGGTATTTTTGTTACACACCATAATGCAAATTGTTACACTACTGTGTAATACCTTATATACCCCGCTTCTCTTAGTCGTTCACACGCTTTTACAACTTCCTGTGGTACTTCTTGTGGTATCTGATGACCAAGTTTCGGATACTCCATGATTCGACGTAAATCTCCGACCATGGTATGTATGAATCCATCTTTATCTTCTTGTGTGCCAAGTAAACACCATGCTTCATAGGTTAATTGTGGGGAGGATACTCGCACATCCTCTATCTCCCCTTTCCACTGCTTCATAAATGTAGCATATGAGCGACGTTCCATGTGCGGCTTTTGAACAAGAATAAATCTTCTAAAATCAAACCCTTTTTCTCGAAGAAGCGCTTCGGTGAGAGCAACATTTTGCCCGGTATTGGTTGCATGTGTCTCAAGAATAATCTTTTCTTCTGGTACACCATGTTCTACCAAAATATCTCTAAACATCTCAGCTTCAGTGGTATCATACCTAGCGCCTTTTCCATGACCACCTGAACAAATCACGTACGGTGCGAGACCTTTGTGATATAAGGTCGCAGCGTATTTCGGAACCGCAGTAGTCCTGTTTCCTAAAATAAAAATAACATCTGCCTTTACAAGAGTATGATGCATGAGCATATAGTCCCAAATGATTTTGGCATTCTTGTCGATATCTGAGTAGTCTTTTTGGGTCATGGTTGTAGTGTGTAAGCTAATTAGATTACTACCTTTTTATCATTTTGTATAAAATAATCACCAAACCAACCGGCATTGTTATTATCCCTAAAAAACCAAAACTCCCCATTGGATACAATACCCCGCCGATATCTAAACCCAAAAATACACACGAGTGATAGTTTGCTTCATTAAGTGTACAATTAAGTGCACCAGCAATACTATACGCTGCAAGACTTATTGATAATGGACCCAAAAGGAACACTAACGCAATGATGGTTGTGTAACTCACTCGAGATACTTTTCCATCTGAAACTACTTCGTCTGACATATAAAGCTATAAAGTACCTATAACTCTTAAGGAAGCTTAGTAACAACCTCCCACGGACCATATGGTTGTGCACCCACTTCTGGACCTCCACTTTCTTGAGTCCAACGTTTCTTGATACTGTAGCTACCATTTTCATTATAGACAACGAGTTCATTTCCACCACCTCCGTACCAACAATTAATTTTAGAAACTTGTCCACTCTCTAGTTGTTCAAACGGCTTTGTTATATTGCAGTTTTGAAATTCTCCAAGAGTATACACTTTTCCTTTTACCTCAAGACTTATTTTTTCTTTAGGGATACCTCCTTTTTGCGGAGCAGGTTCTGACTTCCATACAAAGTCTGCAGGTGCATATGTTGTTATATTTTTAGGCTGAACAGGTACATTTGTTGCCTTCTCGCCTGTAGTAGCCGGAGCATCTGTAACTACTGATTTCGTTTCAGTAGCAGAAACTGTATTTTCTTGTACACCTATTTTAGTTGTTTGCAATGTGTATACAATGTACCCAAGACCAAGCACGATAACTAATGAAAGCACATATTTTATTGTTGTATTCATGCAAACAGTCTAGCACAAGAACTGTTGGGGGGTAGATAATTACTCCTCCTCTGCTTCTCCAAACTCTCCAGTAAAATTCTGCAGTGCTTCAACAATTGGACCCATGTTACCAATCATAATCTTTGGAAGTCCATGCCAGTTCTGTCGTATACGGTGGTCAGTTACTCTATCTTGTGGGAAGTTATAGGTACGAATTTTCTCTGATCTGTCACCTGTTCCTACTTGCGACTTCTTTTCTGAGGCATGCTTTTTATCATCCTCTGCTTGAGCGATATCATCAAGTCGCGCTTGGAGCATCTCTAGCGCACGTTCTTTATTCTTAAGTTGTGAACGTTCCATCGTACAACGAACAGCAAGTCCTGTTGGCTTATGAATCACACGTACTGCCGTTTCTACTTTGTTAACATTTTGGCCACCTTTTCCACCTGAGCGAGATGTCTCGAACTCAAGATCTGCTGGATTGATAGTTACTTTTTTCACTGTTCTAATTGGCATAACAGAAACAGTAACTGTTGAAGTGTGTACACGACCATTCTTCTCTGTCTCAGGAATACGTTGCACACGATGTACGCCTGTCTCAAACTTAAGCGCATCGTATGCATCACGCCCTTTTACTTCAAACGACACATCTTTATATCCTCCTACATCTGAAACACTTTCATCCATCTTGTTCCATGACCAACCACGGCTCTCTGCATAGTTCTGATACATAAGTGCAAGCTCCGCAGCAAAAAGTGATGACTCATCTCCTCCTGCGCCACCTTGGATTTCGAGAATGAGACTTTTTGGCTTTGCTTCTTCTTCTTTTGCAGCCTCAGCTGTTTCTTCCATTTGCATCCACAGTGACTCTAGTTGTGGGGTAAGTGACTCTATTTCAGATTGTGCCAGATCTTTCATATCTTCATCAGCAAGCATAGATTTTGCCTCTTCAAGCGATGCTAAGAGCCGCTCATATTCTTGCGCGGTGTACATAGTACGTGGATTTTGTTTGAAGCTTTCGAGATCCATGGGTTTGGTGGTGCAGTAATTCGTAATTAGTTATTCGTTATTAGTGTAATACATAATAATCAAAGGCAAAAGAAATATTTTATCTAAAAAAATATTTATATGCACTGTGGCGAAACAAATGACACAAATGCGAGGCAAAAGGCGCAGTTCCGACGGAGACGTACACAAAGTACGTTGACGAGGAACTGCGCCTTTTAACAAAGCAGATGGGTTATTTTTTCGCTACAGCGGCGCGCTTCTTGAAGCGATCCACACGTCCTGTAGTATCAAGCACCTTCTCAAGCCCTGTATAGAAAGGATGGCATGTTGCGCAGATTTCAACTTCAAAAGACTCCTTTGTTGAACCTACGACATAACTAGCACCACAAGCACATGTTGCGGTAGCTGTTGAATAATATGTTGGATGGATGTCTGCTTTCATAGATTTTCTTTAGTTTTAGGATTATACCACCAAAATAAGGGCTTTGCAAGTCTTATTTAATTGACCAGTAAGTAAACTACGATAGTTGTAACCTCGCTCAGATACTATATTTTAGTGACTTCTAAAGACCTTGTGCTATAATATTGACTTATTGTCAATATTATTATAGTATAGATTTTACCTCAACAACAAGGAGTGGTTATGGCTGTCATTGTAGCGACCAACCAGATCGGTCGAGGACGTGATGGAGAGTTCCCCGTTCTTTCGTTTGGTACAGGTGTCGATTCAGGGTATATCATAATTGCAGGAACTGTGTTTGTTGGCAACCAGCACAAGTTCCAAGAAGAATACAACCCTGGCATTAGTGCTGATTATCGTTTTCATATCGATTCATGTGATTTTCAGAAAGTTGACGGTCACTGGTACTACCTAGACCGCACTGAGAAATTCCCTATTATGTACGGTGGTGAAATCCTTGAAGAATACTGTACATGTACAGGTGATTTTGAAAAAATTACAAGCCGCTTCGGCGGGGACTAAATTGAAAGTGATCTGTCGGACGTTGTCGTCCGACTTTTTTTTGCATTCCTAACACCCCCGCTTTTTCATGAGAAAAAGCTTGCCAGAGCACTTAGCACGAGGATGACCTACAAGACATGCTAAAATTTTATAAAATTTTTATAGATATACCTAACTCCTCTGCTTTTTTATGTTCCCAATTAGCACCCCGTGAGCTCTCCCACCCTGGAATAAAGTAGAGCGTCGATATTCTCCCAGACATAAAAAGTGGCTCATAAAAATCACTGAGGATATTTTCATACTTCTGATTTAACTGGTTACTGTTTACAATACGATGTATTGTTTCCTCAAAAGGCATCTGGTCAAAAATATGCAATCCATCCCCTTGAAGTTTCCCAATCACTGCATTTAGTTCTTTAAGATTTTCTTCAATTGACCCTTTACCACCACTAGAAATAGGACCACATACCTGGCCAATGGTTTCTGGCATACGAGCTATAATATCTGAAGCTACTTGAAATACATCATTAATTGAATTTGCATTTGTAAGTCTTAAAAAATCTTCATCAGACCAATATTGTTTTGTGATTATATTTATTTCTGGGTATTTCATACATTTAATTTATTGTCGGACGTCTTTTAGTCTGTTTGCCTGACATTAACTACCTCTGTAACTTATCAATATCTGCTTGTATTCCCACAATCTTCCTCATCACCGAGTTCCCATATGAAGCCCCTGGACCTGATGCACACGCTCTACCTGAGTAGTATCGACACGCAGCATTTCGCTCGCTTGATTCATTACCTGCTACTGCTCCAAGGTCAGCAAGATAGAGCGCGGTAGCGGTGATTGCATCACGTGGATTCCATGGATCAGCAAGTGAAGCACCAGTAACCTTCTCTATTCTTCCTTCGAAGAGTTTCCATGTTGAAGGAATAAACTGCGAAGGTCCCATAGCACCTCCCCACCCAATCGGATTACCTTTACTATACATTGGTATCCAACATGACACCGGAGTCTTCTCAAGTGGACGACCAAGTCTTGCAAGAAGCGATACAAAGACCGGCACGTCACGTGTCGGGCTCATCGTGCGAGGTTTGGTATCCCCTGACTTTATAGAAACACCATCTCCTGTTGATTGATCGCGCAAATAACATGCACCGACATTTACACCAAGAGACGACTCTTGCATAAGTATCGCAAGAATAAGCGAAGGACGAACACCTGTAGTCTTAGATGCCATAAGTGCGATGTCGTACGCTTGTCCAAATGAAATACTTGCAGAGTCACGGAGATCAAAGAGCTTCGCACGAATCTGCGCAGCTTCTTTTTGACGAGCAGCGAGCACCTTCTTATACTCAGCTTCTTGATTCTTTGTTATTTCAAGGAGGTTATTCTTTTCTTTTTGATTCGTTTCTACTTTCTTCTTCTCGAGCTCCTGGGCAAGCTTCTTTTCTGTTTCTTGATCCTTTGCTTCTTCTAGCTCACCTTTTACTTTCTCTATCTCACCTTTGCTTATACGAATATCGTCAAAGCTTTGCTTTAGTGCACGATTAACAGTTGCAAAACTATCTGCATCTTCAAAAAATGACGAAAGACTCTTAGACTGTAGCGCAAAATCAATAACAGAATACTCTTCTAAGTATTTTGTTTTACGCATAATCTGAGCAAGGGATTCTTTTTCACGTTCAAGCTTAGCATCTAGATCATTGATATTCTGGTTCTTGATTTTGATATTTTGATTAAGCTGACTAATAGCTTTTAGGTGAGACTGGATCTTGAGTTTACTCTGAGCGATCTTATTAGTGAGCACACTGATATCATTCTTGAGTGTCTTACCTTGCTGCTGAGTAACAGTAATAGTGTCCCCAAGTGTCTTAATCTGTGCTTCAAGATCAGCAAGTTCTTTTTCAAGTTCAGCGCGAGTTTGCTGTGCAAACACAAAAGAACTACCAGTTGTACCGATGAGGAGGAGGGTCAGAAAAAAAACAGTGAGAACTTTTCTCATGTCTCTAGTATAGCAAAGATAGATGGTAGACGTTAGATAGCAGGTGTTAGGAAACCAAATACAAAAAAGCGGTGGCGTAGCCACCGCTTTTTTGTATAGTGGTATTTTTATTTCTTACCAAATCCCATATTCCGTCAGCCGAGCTAAATATTAGATGAGATACGAAGTGAATTTTTAAGAAAAGTTTAGAGATGTACTAGTAGTACAGTGAGAAACTTTTCTTAAAAATTCACAAGTAGATCGCCAATATATAGCTCGGTTTACTCAGCAGTTGCAGTGTCTTCTTCCTTCTTACCCTTCTTCTCTACCTCAATAGATGAAAGGTCAACTTGTACCGGAGCATCTGTTTCTTCCTTTGCTTGTGCAATTGAAGCAACGATATCACTGTCATTTACGTGATAAAGTGCAACTCCTGCTGGTAGCTTGATATCGCCTGCATGGATCACTGAATGTGCATCAACAAGTGCAGCTAAGTCTACCGTGAACTCATGAGGAAGCTTTGATGGCTCACCTTCGATAGAGAGCTCATGCATAACCTTAACGAGAACACCTCCTGCCTTAACCGCAGATGATTCTCCAGTAAAAACAATAGGAGTCTTTACATGTACTTTCTGGCCTTTTTCAAGAACGAAGAAGTCAGCGTGTACAGCATGACCTTTTACCGGGTGAAGTTGTACATCTTGGATCATTGCAGTTTCATTGCCGTGCTCTGTAGCAAGTGTTACAGAAGACGAAACCCCGTCTTGTGTAAGAATCTTAGTGAGTTCTTTTGCATTAACAAAAATAGGTGTAGATTTTGCGTGTGAACCATAGTACACAGCAGGAATAAATCCCTCTTTCTTGGTTTCTTTTGATGCGCGTGGAAGTGTTGTAATAGTCGTCATAGTTGTGCAATTATACAGTATTTTGAGATTTTAATCAAGCGTGTTTAGACAATATACAAGTCCGCAAGAGTAGATGTCTTACCTGGCTTTCTTTGGATTACGACTTTCTTTTAAACTCATCACTCCATCCTCTATACTTCGTTTTCCGATAAGACCGTACACTTTTGCTGTTTCGGCGAGCATCTTACTATATGAAAAATTCTGCACAATGTGAGAATGAAGCTTTTGTCCAAGCTCTCTACCGCTCTTGCGGTCTCGAATAAGACACTCAAGTGCATCTCCAAGCGCTTGCACATCTTTTGGTTGCACAAGGAGTCCTGTTTCTTCGTGACGTACAATCTCCGGAATACCTCCAGTAATTGTTGCTACAGTTGGGAGCATTGCTCTTCCTGCTTCAAGGAGCACATACGGCAAACCTTCTTTTACTGACGCGAGAAGGAAGATATCAAACTCATGAAGCCTGCCACTAGTCTTGAGAGTTCTCCCAAGCAAGGTGACATGCTGTTCCAGCTTCTTGATTGCAATATAACTTTCGATTTTTTTACGATCTTCTCCCTCACCTTCTATCGTGTAATGAAGCGGAATACCTCTTTTGACTAAAGCATCAATCGCCTCAAGCGCATACATGTACCCCTTATTACGAGTAAGGTCACCGATACTTACAATATGAGCGATTTTTTCACGAGGACGCTCACGTTCTTCTGGTACACCGTGAACTGTAATTCCGTTATAGATGGTTACAACTTTTTTCTTTAAAAAAAACATACTCCCGATATCTGCTTCATCTTGCTTACTCACTGTAATTATCCTATGTGCAAAAAGACATGTTATCCATGTCATAGAATACATCAGTGATTTAAATATAATGTTACGATCTTCACGAAACGGCGCACCATGCATCGTCACAACGATATGCTTGACTCCACACAGTCGGCCAATAAACGCCCCTATCCCTGCCGCCTTCGAACTGTTAAGATGAAGAATATCTGGCTGTTCATCGCGAATGAGTTTATAGACTTCATACAAAACTGCAGACTCTTTGCGAAGTGATATGTCACGAACTAGACTCCTTAGCGAAACTGTCTCAATATGCGCATCGTGAAGTTTATGCTCAAGTTCACCGTGACCTCCATAAGCCACTTTACAAGTGTACCCTTTTGCACTAAACGCTGTCGCCAAATCATACACATAACGCTGAGCTCCTCCCCAGTTACTCTTGGTAATCAGATATAGTATTTTCATGCTAAGATTGCTATGATACTAGTATAGCAATACTCTTATGATAATACGACATACACCTGGCCGACTGATTTTACTCGTCGCAGATACTGTTATTTTACTTGCATCACTGTATGCAGCACTTTCATTACGATATCAAAATGCCTTTACATTGCATGAGTTTTTGTCATTTGTGCCGCCATTTTTAGTGATCATTCTGTTCTCGGTGTCGATTTTTTATGGCTACGGACTCTACGACAAACCAACCCTCCGACTCATCCGCGAGCTCAATAAAGTACTCTTTACAAGTCAGGTTCTTGTTGTTGTTTCTGCAACAATTCTCTTTTATTTACTCCCGGTACTTGGTATCGCCCCAAAGACAATCCTCCTTCTTTACGTCATCATTTCTTCTGTTCTTATGAGCGTATGGCGACGCTATGCTTTCTCACTTGTTCTTCATTACAAAAAACAACGTAGTATCATCATTGGTAGCGGCGAAACCTTCCATAACCTAGTAGACGAACTGAGTCGCAACCCACATATCGGTATCACTCTTTTATCTGCGGTAGATGTCGATATCTACAACATGCGCAAGCTCGAGAATGTTCTTGGCGCAACAAAACCAAACTCAATCATCGTCGATATGCGCGACGAACGCATCAAGCCACTTTTTGATGTCATCTACAAAGAGCTCTTTAATGGTGCAGCAGTGCTTGATATTGTCGATGTCTATGAAGATGTCTTTGACATGGTGCCACTTGATATCATCAACCAGGACTGGATCTTCAGATCCATCAATGTCTCGCGTCGCTATGACAGCCTTAAGCGCTTCACTGATCTGGCACTGTCATTGCCTGCAGCGCTAGTCGTCGGTATCTTTGTGGTACCGTTTGTCTATCTTGCTATTAAACTAGAAGATAGAGGACCTGTACTCTATAGTCATCTTCGTGTTGGTAAAAACGGTAAGCCATTCCGTGTGTACAAGTTCAGATCGATGGAAAACCTTCCAACCAATGAAAAACAAGAGACCAAGCGTGTAACTCGTGTCGGGGCTTTTATTCGAAAGACACGAATTGATGAACTTCCACAACTATGGAATGTGCTTCGAGGAGATGTATCACTTGTTGGTCCTCGACCAGAAACTCCATCACTTGTCGAAGAATATGCAAAAACAGTACCTTTTTATAACGTACGACATATCGTACGTCCAGGTCTTTCTGGTTGGGCGCAAGTTCATCAGTATGACGCACCAAAATTTGGCGTTGATGTAAAGCAAACAAAAACAAAACTTGCCTACGATATGTATTACCTCGAACACAGTAGTTTACTTACTGACATCTCAGTGATACTACGAACCATTAAGGTACTTGCAAGTAGGAGCGGGGTTTAATTTTAAGCGTAAAATCAAGATCGAAGCTAGTAAGTTTTGGCCAAAATAAATTTGCAGTTATAAATTATTAACTGTTAGAAAATACGAAATGCAGACCTTTAGCCTTTAGCCTTTAGCCTTTAGCCTTTAGCCTTTAGCAAATATTTTACTGCGTTATATAAGTATAAACAAATAGAAAAAGCCGGCACGCTTACGCGCACCGGCTTAGGATCCTTGTAAACCCTACATGCTCTTCGCCTCGACAATCAGCTCACGAACATAGTCCATGAAGCCAAAACTCTCAGCATCAAGCTCTTGGAGAAACTCCGCGAGGTCAGCATCTTCGAGTTTCTCAAACGATGTCAACTCTCCGAAGTAGTCAGAAGCACGGATATCGAGCTCCTCCTTCGAGAAGATTGTGATCTTGCCGTTATCTTCCAAACGGTAGGTCACGTCTTGAATCATGTGCTCAAGGGTGTCGTCATTGTCCTGACGCACAACCGCCATGAGGAGAAACATCATCCAACTCATGTCATCTGAGTCAAGCTCGGTGTACGAGTCATCGAAGATGTTGTCTTCGGCATTACGCGCCCACTCGCGAACCACAGAAATGTCAAGGATTTCTCCCACGAGACCTTGCTCACCGGTGCTCTTGATCACCAGGTCCACATAGTCGTCGACGAGGAAACTGACGAGCGCCCGCAGTTTCGGATTGTAACTGATCGTTGCCATGAAAATCTCCTTTGAAAGAGCGCTATCATTGACCACCTGGCCAATTAAACGCCAGGTTGATGATAAATATATTATATCATGTTTTTATATAAAAGTCAATAGCATATGTACATATACTAAGCGTTGCATACACTCCCCAAATACTTCTCAAGCTTTTTCATAAGAAATAATCTGGCGCAGCCTGACGAGGCGAGCCAAAAGAAAATTTCTAGCAAGAAATTATTCTGGTTATTTCGATGAAAAAGCTAAATAAAAAACAAGATAATAAATTAAACATATATTTCCTATGTTTAAAAACAATAATCCACTGTTAAAAATGAAAAGATTAATTATTCTAATCCTAAGAATTCGTTTTTCATTTGGTACTTATGCCCTGATCTCGCATACCTCCTCATACCCGCACACATACCAAGCGCCAGAGCCTCTGCGACAAGGTGTGACCCACCATAACTCATAAGCGGAAGCGGGATACCTGTTACTGGCATGATACCAATATTCATACCAATATTAATAACAACATGAGTCACAAACCAAATGAGTACTCCGTAGGTAAAGAGTGCCTCAAAGGTCGAGTCTGCGACAAGCGCATAATATGCAAGTTTCGCAAAAATAATAAAGAAGAAAATAAGAAGGAGTACTGACCCAACAAATCCCCACTCCTCTGCAAACGCTGCAAAAATAAAGTCAGTCTTGTGTTCTGGAAGGAAGTTAAGTCGTGACTGCGTACCGAACCCTACACCTTTACCATATAAGCCACCTGACCCGACTGCTATTGTCGACTGGTACGCGTTATACCCTGTCCCACGGAGGTCTTGAAGCGGATTGATGAAGTTCATGATGCGAGCCTTCTGGTAGGGTTTAAAGGCAAAATTCCAAGCCAGGGCGAACGTTACTGCGCCAATCGTAAAAACTGCCACAAGATGCTTAATCGATATCCCTGAGACGAAAACAAGCCCAAACCAGATAAAAAAGAGTACCATAGCAGACCCAAAGTCTGGCTGGAGCACTACAAGGATAAATGGGATACCTGCATATATCGCAGACACAAGAATATGCCGGATATTTGCAATCTCAATATGGCGTCTCGAAAAATATTTTGCCAAGACTATGATGAGTCCAAGCTTCATAAGATCACTTGGCTGAAAGGCGATACCACCTAAGCGAAACCAACTCTCTGCCCCTTTTGACACATGACCAAGAGCAAACAATAGTGTCAAAATAAATAACAAGATGCCGTAGATGGTAACAACAACGTGCGTCTGTTTCAAAAAGCGATACTCAAACCGTGATGCGATAAAAAATACCACTAGTGAAATTGCAATCCAGAGCCCTTGCTTTAGAAAGTAGTTATCATTCCCCGAAAAAGAGCTCATAGTAAAGAGCCCTGATAGAGAAATAGCAATGATTGCACTAAGAAGAGTAAAATCTAGTGTTTTATAAAACCCGATAAGTCGTGACAGCATGGTTTATTGATTCGGCATTACAAGAGCATCAAAAGGATCAAAAATTGGATAAACATCGATACGAGTAGGAGCAAATGGAAGTGGCGGATTCCAGGTAACGATAATTTCTTTTGTTTGCTCCTTATCAAGTGTTGGTACAACTGTCTGACCAACAGCGTACACATTATCTTCAGAATCAAAAAGGAGGACACGCACAGGAAGATCGTGGATAAGGAGTCGCTTTGTATTAGCTATCGTAACATAAAGACGCGAGATGTCTGTCTTCTCATATCTTCTTCCTGTTACTTTTATAGTTGGAGATGTTGGACTTTCGTTTACCTTAAAGTGGTTTGTATCTGTGATAGTAGCGACGACGGTTCCTGGTTGGGTGTCAAGTTTTATATTTTGGATAATAAGAGGAAACTTGCCATCAAGTGGCGCTGTTGTTGACCCGGAATATGATTTTATAAGATTACCATCAGTGTCATAGACAGCAAATGTGTATCCAAGTTCGTGGGATGCGTTGTCGATATTTGAGTTAGTGACAAGCGCTACAAGATCATAGGTGCTCGTGCTTACACGTACTGCTTTTGCCCATGTAACAGAAAGTGTTGCGACATCTTGCTTGCAGACAAGAGAACATGTCCCTCCACAATCTACCCCTGTTTCGAAGCCATTAAACTTCCCATCAAAACATGTTGGATCAGGAAAAAGAATACCGCGTGCAAAATAGACACCTACACCAAGGAGCGTAATAAGCACAGCGAAGCCGTACATGAGCTTTCGTTTAAGTTCCCACATGTGTATATGATACCATAAAGACATCAGACAGTCAGATAAAGAGATATGGAAAAGAAAAAGCATCCCTGTGGGATGCTTTTTCTTTGTATTGTAGTCTGACTGTCTGCTTGTCGCATCGTCTGACTGTTAGCATTTTGAATCCTTTGTTCTCCCGACAAGTTACTTTCCCGGAGTTAACCAGTATCATCACCGCGGTTGGGCTTAACTTCTCTGTTCGGAATGGGAAGAGGTGTGACCCCAAAGCTTAATCAGGAG
>CAZJJX010000014.1:18555-23979 GCA_964546555.1 uncultured Candidatus Saccharibacteria bacterium | reverse complement strand
TCGAATACGGGGTCGCGAATCTGCTTCGAGCAAAGCGAGGCAGATTTGTGACCGATACCCCATACCCGCAATGCACTTGAAAAACACTTTTTACATAAGGTGTTTTTCGATTACCTAGTTAGGGTTCAGAACTCACTTCTTGCCTAACACTGAATTTTATTGTAGTGTTTGTTGTGTCAGGTTACATTTCCCATTAACTCCCAAGAAAGGAATCCTACGTGGACCATCAATTGAAACTTCTAAAAGACGCGGGGCTGCCCACTCCTCAAAATCTACTTGGCAAGAACATTAAACTTGAGATTGGTACTGGTGAAGTGTGGACGACAATCATCTCAATATCCACAATCGCCAATGACGATGGCTATCCTGAGCTTGGCGTTGCTTCTGCGCTTCTCAGAGGCGACACCGTCGTCAGTGTTCAAGTTCGTGAAGGAGGAAAGTTCTATTGTCGATATAAGTACAGGTCAAACCGAGGAGGGCAACAATCAGATACGCACCCCTGCAAGATAGCACTCCTCTGAAGAAGCTTTAGCTGATATACCACCCCACCGAAAGCCACTGCGCGTTCGGTGGTCTTTCTTTTTATACACTTACCACATCCTCATACTTCCTCCAATCAAAAGTTCTGAACTTGTATACCAGTTGGAGCACATAAAATCTTAAGTCCACCTTCTGGTGGGCTTTTGATTTTAGTGCTCCGCGAGAGTAACATGACCTGCGTCATGTTACGTTAGGGATCGAATACGGGGTCGCGAAACTATCTCTGACGAACAAAGTGAGGAAATAGTTTTGTGACCGATCCCTACTCGCGGATGTTTGACTTTTTAAATTTTGTAGTATTATTTTAATTGTGTGCAATTCTGCCCACAGACTAGTGGAATGCTAGTTCTTTGAAACTCTACGGAATGTAGGAGATATACAAATGAATCCGAATGCACCCAAGAACCGTGAATTTATCAACCAGTTCACGTTCCTGCCCGCAATTCTTAACAGTGATATGGAGCCTCATGGGTTCCCACTGAGGAATGTGGTAAACGATCTCAGTATTAAGGTTGAAAAAGCTGACGGTGACTTGATGTATCGTCGTGCTAGAAATACCGGACTCGGAGAGAATTCGTTTTGCTTCCAAACCAAAGGAAAGCACAAAGACCATGTCATGAGGTGTGCTGAGTACATCTTTGCGATTGGGGCCGATAGTGAGATTCTCAATCGAGTGAACTTCCCTCGGAACGCAGAAGAGTGTCGCGATCTTGGTGAGGAAGTCTATGCTTGGTCAGTTCTTTGGGCAGGTCGGGGTACTTTTGCTAACGGTAGCATTTCTTACCGTGATCCTATTTGGGATAAGGTGAAGTATCTGGTCTGGGTCAATGTGGATGCTTGGCATATTGACACTATGAACGACGATAGTCGCTTCGGTGATTTCGTTGAGCGTGCAGTTCGTATGACGATTTACACCGAACCCGAGCAAGGTTTTGAAAAGCTTCATCGTGAGTCAGGGGTTTACACTAACCTTTGGCTTGATAGTGATGTAATGATGCGCGGTGCTTTGAAAAATAACCACGACATCTTGACTATCGGTGGAATGTTGTACGAGATGTGTAAGACTTTTGAAGTGGATGTTTACTTCGCGGGAATGAAGGATATTCTCGACAAAGGGCCTTACCGTGGTGCGTCCGGTCAGTTTGGGTCTGCGAAAGTTCTTTGTGCTGAAATGTGTGGGTACGATCGAGTGATGTTGCAAGACTCCGCTTGCTATATCACCTTTCAGCTTCGTCCTGATTCGAAAAACATGTATGTACTTGGTCAACAAGGAACTCTTCCACAGATTCGCAACCTTGTTCACACGGTTGTGCGTATGTGGCGAGAAAGCCCGAAAGTCCGCGAAGGTTTCAAGACTAACAAAGCGGTCTCAGTTATTTAAAATCAAACAAGTGTCATCTGTTTGATCAATGTGCCCTGAGTGTTAAATCATTCAGGGTATTTCTTTTTCCAACTGTAACAATATTTTTTGAATACCATAATACTTCAAGTGCCTGGCTGTCTGCTGTCGTCGCAAAAAACTTGCTTCGGCGGTTTCTTGTTTTTATACCTCACTCTCTTCAATAATTGCAGAACGAACATCACCCCGTGTTTGGAGTACCATTGACAATACTCAAATAATTATTGTATTATATGAGTGTTGTTCGTTATTGCAGACGAATATAATGATGGTGTAAAACCTGTCGTACGTATTCGCTGTAAATAAACCCACCAAACAATTCCCGCAGCATACACTACCTGTACTCAATTTATCATCGGAGGCAGCATGATACCAACTATGTTTGAGATTATTTGTGTCCAAGATCAAAACCGAGAAAAATTTGATTTCCTTTCTGATCGTGCAAATGGTTGGGGTTTGGAGCGTATCCATTTTGCGTCAACTGATGCATTTGGATTAATGCGCGTTAAGAAACTTGGCAAAGATAATGTGGTTGTGGTTGTTGGAGAATATGCAACCTTCATGGATTTCCGACAAACACGCGAGGAATATATTGCCCATCTGTTGAAAAATGGAGTTACTCAAGAGCGAATTATTGCTCTTGAAGGGAATGAATCTCCTGAACAAATTGAAAATATTGTCAGAGAAAGAATTTCTTCCTTACTAAACTAACTATATTTTTATCAAAGGAGTCGCAAGATGAAGATTCGTGAGAAAGCTGTAAAAATTTTAGTCGAGCATGGCATGTTCGAAAATCAAGCCATCGAAATCATTGAAAGATACCTTGCATCACCACTAGGAGAACCGATGCTGGGAAGAATAGATGATGACGAAAAAGACTGCCATCCCACTCTCTTTGTTCCAGTTTGGATCGCAATCAAGCAAGTTGCGTTAGAGTGGATTGATGAAAAGAAGCCAAAACATTGGGCAAGGCATCTGTTTTTGAACTAATCAGCACACGTACCACCGAGAGCCACCGAATTTTCGGTGGTGTTTTTTTATTTACAAAGCAAGGAATTACAACCTAATCTTGTTTAATGGTGTGTGTTATTGTAGTGTAGTCATGAACGGTTACTCTTTCCGAAACAATTAAGAGTTTACTCACAAGGAGATCTATCGTGATTGTTATCAAAGAAGTTGGGGGTGTTCGCATCTTTGGAAAAAATGAAGAAGGTTGGTTGAAAGAAAACCAGCGCTGGATTCAAGGATGCCTTGTCGAGTTTGATTCTGGTGTGTCCTCGCCCGATGTTGATACAGGAAGTTTCCTATTCCCTGCTCACCGTGGGCAAATGGATTATCAGATTCATTTACTTGAAAATGGATCAGCACTTGTAATTAAAGAAGGACGAATCTATCTTTGTGTAAAAGTTGATAGAGGGCCAAGAGTTATTACCTTCACAACAGTTCCGTCAGATCAAAGACTCACTGATTTTCTCTAAAAAGAATAGTGCTAATTAAATTGACCCATCAAGCAATTCCCGCTTCGGTGGTCTTTATTTTATATACTCACAATATTCTCAAACTTCCTCCAATCAAACGTTCTAATCTTAAGTAGAGTTTGAAGCAAAAGAAAAAGCACTAGGTTCTTGTACATAGAATTTTTTTGTTGTTTTTCAGCCGAAACACAACAACTGTTCGGTCTGTGTGTATGAGCGAATACGGGATCGTAAATCATTTTTAGTAAGATGGTGATAAATCTGTGTCTTTACTATTTACAAAGCAAGTTGACAATAATTATTTTATTATGTATTATATATTGTGTGATTACTGCTCTTTAATGGTTACAACATGTGGAGGTTTTGATGAATAGAAATGCCTTTGTTCATTGTATGAAGCCGTTCTTTTCCCTAATTGTGATACCCTTGCTTGCGTTACTTATATCTTGTACTGGGTCTGTTATTGAAACAACAAAACACACAAATGTTGTTCGAGTTTTCTGGCATGAACTGAGTAGTTATTCAATTCTTGTAAAAAATGGAAATGAGCTTAAAACAATACCTTTACCTTCGCGTCAGTGCGCTGCAATTAATGGCCTAAGAGGTGAAGGTGTGCGCATTTTTGCTGATGTGCCTCGTGACGCTGATATGTGGGTAACAGTAGACATTCCAAGTGGAGAAACATGTTTTCTTGCACTTACAATTCACGTACATTCTGAACTAGACATTAACGGTGGCGGATGGAACCATGGGAAGCATGGTTCAGGTCAAACAACCGTTATTGGTAAATAATCAATTGCAATAAACCGCTAGGCATGTATTGTTTAGCGGTTTTTAATATCCCCTACTCCATTTCCATACTTTCTTCAATCAAATGTTCTGAACCTGTGTACCGTTTGGATCACTAGTTGACAATAAACATATTATCTTGTATAATATGTTTATTGTCCTTTTGGAGATCTGTCATGGGCCAATAAGCCCCCTATTTCTCGCGAGTTGAGCGAAAGGTTCCTGCAGTTTTCTCGCAACGGTCGTTGGGGAGCTTGTGTCGACTGTCCGCGTGATGGACATGGGCACATTCTGCCCGAACTCTGTCCGAACACTGAACGCTACGACCACCAGCTCACCGCTAACAGTCTGGCGGAGCAATTCAATCGCTACAAGTCGGAATAATTCAAACCGTCCACAACGAAACCGTTGGAGGGCGGTTTCTTGTTTTATATATTGATCACATTCTCGTACTTCCTCCAGTCAAACGTTCTGAACCTGTGTACCAGTTGGAGCACTTGAAAAGCACCTTTTACATAAGGTGTTTTTCATTTACCCAATTAGGGTTCAGAACTCAATCTTGTTTAATTACACATATTATTGTAGTGTTATTTTATCGGGTTACGCTTACCCACTCAATTAGGCGAGTTCTTTAGAGGAGAATACTCAAATGCTCATCACTCAAGATCTGGTAGCAACTGCAAGAGCAGTTGAGTCGCTTCAAGCAACCGTAAACGGAGTACTTTTTTACACTCCGAAGTGGTATTGTCTCGATAACTTTTCTGCTTTCAATGTTGTCTATGAGGATGTACTTTATCCAACTGTTGAGCACGCGTATCAAGCACTAAAGCTCATGTATACAGCAAGTGGTGACAAAGACGCAGATGTCACTTTGCGTGCAAGTTTTGCGGAGATGATTCGCAATGCTAATTCAGCACATGAAGCCAAGAAGCTTGCACACACCGAAGCAATTGTTCCCCATGTTCGTAAGGACTGGGATGACGTAAAGGTGTGGATGATGGAGCAACTGCTTCGTGCCAAACATGAGCGCCATGAGTACGTTCGCAAAATTCTCAAGAGAACTAAAGGTCTGGTAATTGTCGAGGACTCACCCACAGACTCATTCTGGGGTCGTGGACCAGACTGGCAAGGACAGAATCATCTCGGATGTCTTTGGATGAAGATTCGTGATGAAGAATAGATATTCTGAATCACACATGAAAAAGCTCACTTCGGTGAGCT
>CAZJJX010000014.1:0-18545 GCA_964546555.1 uncultured Candidatus Saccharibacteria bacterium | reverse complement strand
TTATATATTTATTAAATTATTTTCATTACTTTTCCAATCTAACGTTCTGAACCTGTGTACCGTTTGGAGCACTTGACAATAGTAACATAATCATTGTATTATGTTACTATTGTTCTATATAAAGATGAGGTCTAAAAATGAACCAAATAATTTTAGTTGACTCATATTGTGGTTTGTCCGATTACACCTTTGAAGTTACAGTGAGTGGTCGACGTCTCAATATGAGCGAGGTGAAACAGCTTGGTCTCGTTGACGATGATGCAATTCGTCGTCACAAGCAGTCAAGCTACTCGCAGGAATGGTTTGAGATCAATCCTGGAGACCGGATTGCTATACGAGTTGGTGAAGATGAAATTGAAGAGTTGGAGTTTGAAATCCCAACAACCCCTCTGACTATTATCCCGCAGAAACTGGATGATACGTTCAAGATTGATTTACTTTCGTGGCTGAAAGAATATTGTGTGAGAGTGAAGTGACAGCCGCCACCAACAAGAACCGTTGGGAGGCGGTTTCTTGTTTTTATACACCACCTTCCTCAATAATTACTCTCCGAACATCATCCCAAGTTCGGAGCATTAGTTGACAATAGCCATATTATGTTATATAATATGGCTATTGCACTTTTTGAGGGTTCAAATGATTCCTGTACACCGTAAACTTGAGCTTCTCAAGGTTGTTGCGCAGTTTTTGCAAGACAATCTGAAAGGAGATTGTTCGGATATGGCCCTTCCAGTCAAGCAGAAGGATGATGGGACGATCTACGCCATCCGTGTGTTTGCTTACAAGAGGCTGGATATGGCTATTACTGTCGAGGAGGCAAAGCATGTCGATCAAGTGCTTACCGAGTTGTTTGAGGAGGCCTTCCACGAAGGCACTCAATAGCCTATGCGCGAAGCCCGTACACCGCCACCAACAAGAACCGTTGGGAGGCGGTTTCTTGTTTTTATACTCTGTTCACTTCAGAAAATCGCGACACAAATAGTATCCCGAGTTTGGAGTAAAATGAAAAACCAGAGACATGTAAATCTCTGGTTTTTACTTTTCGTTTTATTTGACAAAAACACAGTTATAATGTATATTAACTTTGTTCTTTCTAACCTAGGAGTCTCAAAATGTCTACCCTGCTAATTGAAAGTAGTAAGCTGTACAAGCTTGCAATTTACTTCGGTATTGCGACTCTCTATTTCTATCGTAAGGATGTAATTCCTTTGAATGAAGGTGAAAACCTTGGGAAGTTTGCGGAAAATAACAAGGATGTTCTCAAACGAGTTTTTGATGAAACTCTTGAAGTCATGCAGTACGAACTTAGTGATGAGCAGATGTATAGGATAATTAGTGCCTATACACGACAAGCTTTATCTGTACGTGACACCGAAGTCGGTGGAAAACCCTTGTCAGTTCAAAGTCAGACCCCGCTTGACCTGAGCAGGTGGATAGGATAGTCGTGCTTATACTTGATAAGCTTTATCTGTACATGACTTACATCCAACTGATTAGTAATGTAATACATCACATTGTTATGCAAGGAGTGTAAATGAACTATCAGGAAACAAGAGTCAGGAATAACTTAAGTGAACTTGAACTTGCAATAATACTTGCCGTACCTGTGAAAGATCTCCGTGCATTTGAGGCTGGGCGTTTAGAGCCAACTAAATCGCTTAAAGCTATGTATGAAAAACTACATGACAGCGAGAGTGCTTTTGATGTTATTAGCGAAGCTTTCACCAGGAGGTACGAGTCGATACAAGACATCAAGCTGCTACTTCAGGCAACTAGTCACTTTGCGATCGATGATACCTTAAAAGGTATGCTTCAGGTGTGTCTTGCAAAAAGTAATCCTCAGTTTAAGCCAGAAGAACTTGGTTTTAGGGTTACAAAAATTAAAAAATAACAACCGCCAAGCAAGAAATTTGCTTCGGCGGTTTCTTGTTGTGTAAACTCACATCATTTTCATCTCTTCACCAACTAAATTTTCTGAGCTTGTTTAGCAGTTGGACAACTATTGACAATACTCTACTAATCATTGTATTATGTGAGTATTGTTCGTTTCAGGAGCTAATCATGAATACTGATAAACAAGACTTGCAGCTACTTCGTGTTATGGGTAGACTGAAGTACAGTGCTCCTCCTGTCAAGTACTGGCTGATTGCAGTTCTTTGTTTTTTTGATGTAGGACTTATAGTCTTACTTGCAAAACAAGGTACACCTACTCACTTTATCTTGTTTTTGGGAGCGATTGGGTTTGTTGTACTTTTAGCAACAATGCTTACAGTCATTTTTGATGATTACATGAAAAAAACTTTCTCTGAAATAAATGCATTTTCTGCAGTTGAGAAAGCAAGAATTACATCTCGCTGAATACCGAAAGCACCCGCCAAGCAAGAAATTGCTTCGGCGGTTTCTTTTTTGGCTACATATGCTTGAGCTATTGACATAATGTACTAATATATTGTATAATAAATGTGTTAGTGTTCATTATGTAACTAAAGAAAGGAGGTGTCTATGAAGATAATCCACTAAGGAGTCTTCATGGGCAATGTCCAATTCGTTGCAATCGCAAAAATTCGTGTGAACAGCAAGCAGGCACGTAAAGTCTCTCAGGATAAAGTGCGTGCACACTGCTCTACCCTTGAAGAGTCTGCAGATCTCTACCCTGTTGATCTTCATGAGCTTGGTGATGGTACCTTTACCATCGCTGGTAATGGTCGACATCGTTTCTTTGCCTACTTGTATTCTGGTCACACCTATATCCCTGCAATTGTGCATCATTAAACCACCGAAAGCCACCGCGCGTTCGGTGGTCTTTCTATTTATGATCATGCAAAGAAAAAAATCTGTAAAAATCATCAACTTTTCTATGTATTATAGTATTATTCAAACGGCGTGTAATTTTGCTCACAGACTAGCGGAATGCGGACTCTTTATAAACTACGGAACCTAGGAGATGTGTAAGACTACAGAGTCCCTGTCGTGGTGCTTCTAGTCGATTAGGACTAGTTAAAGTTCTCTGTGCAGAGATATCAATCAGAGCTCTATACGTTGCTGAAAACCCAAGCATTTTACTATTGAGATAGTGTGTCATAACATAGTTTGACAAATCAAATACTTGTCTAGTAGTATAACGTAAGGTACCTTAGAGTTTTTTAACGATGAAAGGGAGGTTTGCTATGGGGTTATTTAATTTTTTTAGCTCACAGAAACAAGAAAATGGACCCTGCACTCAGTGTAGATATAAAAGTGGCTCATTTTGTACACGCCTTTATAAGAAAAAAAATTATAGTCGAGTTAGTGGCACAAGCTATACGTATTACAGTTGTGAAGAAGCAAGATCAAGTTCTGGTTTCTGTGGTCATCATGGAAAATACTGGGAAATTAGTAACAGTTCTCCTGCACCATATGAATCCTCTCCTAGTACAGATGCTGAGTCGCCAGACCCATGGTCAGTTTCAAATATAAAATGAAATGACTATTGTAGATATTTCTCAGTAAGTAAGTATTAGACCACCAAATAGTAAAATATTTTGGTGGTTTTTAATTTTCAGAATTCATATTCATTGTAAGGTGAATCCATTTTTGCAAACTGCAAAGCAACGCCTTGCTTGTTATTTACTCTCTTTACTTATAATCTTTTATCTGGTGCTACTTTTCGGACAAAAGTTTTTTGATTGGAGTTTTTATAAGATCCCTGGTAACACTATAGGCTACTAAAGTAGCAATTGAAAGCGTTATAGTAATAATAACAAATGGTACCACTGAAATAGTAAACATCTCAAAAGAGAAGAAATATTTATTCAGAAAGTAGCTAATGAGTTGTGCGATTGTATACGTAATAATACCAGCAAATCCAATAATACTAATGACTTCACATATAAAAAGGAGGAAGACCCGCTTTTTTGTAAGTCCAAACGTAATAAGGACAAGTACATCATTTCTACGTTCATACAGTGACTGTATAGTCATGATGGTGACAAGGAGTATTCCAAGTAAAATACTAGGTATGCCTAAAATTGTAACAACTAATACAATGGTAGAGGTAATAGAAGCAAATGTTTGAATAATATTTTTGGTTTCAATTGGAATAATATTAGGGAACCGTATACCCAGCTCGTTTTGGATCTTGGTTAAAGTTTCTTCGTTTGTTTCTGTTACTGTGCCAAAATATGACGCTGGAAACTTTTCTAATACAGTAGGAGGAAATACCATATAAAAGAACGGCGTTCCCTGAGACCTATCTGAACTGCGAATACTGGTTACTTTTTCTGTAATTGTAATTCCTTGAATAAACACACGGACGGTATCACCAAGCTTAATCCCGCCAACAGTATCACCAAAATCCTTATCAAATGAGACACCGGAAGTCTCTCCTTTGGTCCCGTGCCATCTACCTTCTAGGATCTCTTCTCCTTTAATCAGGTTGTTACGATAGGTCATATTAAACTCACGTGTCAGACTTCTATCTTCAGATGTTGTGAAGTCACGATCATTAACAGAAAGGAGTCTTCCTCGTACAATAGGATATTCAACAAAAGTCTTACCAGCGATTGTGCTCACGTCAGTGAGTTGACTTTTTGTTATGTCGACAAGATATAACGACGGAGCGCTACGAGTGATATCGTATTGTAGATTTTTTGTAATATTTGCTTCAAGGGTTGTAATAATAAACACCCCTAAAAAACCGGTCATAATAGACGACGTAATAAGAAGTGTCTCAGCCCCTCGCCAATGCAAAAATGAAAGTATACTGTGAGTTATAAAAGAGAATCTTTCTTTACGTCTGTAGAACCAGGAAAGCACAAGATGTGTCAGGAGTAGACATGCTATAAATACTCCCACAATAGTTACAATACTTACTACTGTGATACGTAGTTCGCCTGTTAAAAAAAACATTACAAGTCCAATCGCGAGCACACTAGGAAGATACGATAGCGTGGTGCCTACTTTCCCTTTTTGATCTAAGCGGTATTCTTCTGCTGTCCTTAAAAGCTCCTTTGGTGCAATATGTGCAAGTTTTTGCAAAAAAGGCAGTGTTGTTACAAGTACGATACCAACTGACACTAGTGCCGTTGTTGAAATAATAAAAGAAATGTTTGGTAACGGTAATGAACTTGAAAGATATGTTTCAATGTAAGGAAATATAGTTACTGCGATAAGACTTCCAAGTGTGCCGCCGACAATTCCAGATACGATTCCAAGTAGCAAAAGAATACCAATAAAAATAAGTCGAAGTTCATATGTGGTTATGCCAAAAGCTTTTAAGAGTGCAATTGTTTTTTTGAACTTACTGTAAACATATGCAAGATTGGCAATAATATTAACGGTAACCAAAATCAGTGCAATGACAAGCACTATAAATGCAAACAAAGATAATGATTTTGCTCCGCGTACAAGATTATTTGGTCCATCAAGAGCACTGTCGTACCTAAGTTTATTTTCTTTTGCAAAAACTTGAATACTGTCTCTTATGTTGTTTGAAAGTGGTTTTAGCGGGTTCTCTTTAATACGAAGATAGTAACTCGCGCGACTTTCAGAAAGATCAATCGAGGCACTTTCAAAAGCTTCTTTTGTCATAATCACCCGAGGCGCAAACGATAGACCAACATTAATTGCGTCTGGTTCTCTCGCAAGGATACCAGAAATTGTATAAGATGCACCGTTTAAGGTAATAGTATTTCCTTTAGTTTTTTGTAATTTTTTTGCAAGTGCACTATCTATAATAATATGAGACCGATCAAGGAAAAACGCCCCTTCGCTAAGTAGGATTGTCCCATACAAAGGAAATTGATTACTTACAACACGAATAGATGAAGGAGATGTTCTCTCTTCATCTGTAGAAAATACCGCAGAAACTCTGGATTCTTCATCAAGAATATGACCTTCACCTTGAAGAAAGTTCTGTAGAGATGAATCAAGAGCAAAAGGTTTTGCAGCATTAAGAACAAGGTCACCCCCAAGAAGGACTTTACTTTCACGAATAAAAAAAGTGTTAACGCTTGTTGAAATTGTAAGCACACAACTCAAAAGAAGAGCCCCTACACTTAAGCTTAAAAACGAAAGAACAAAATAACGATACGATCTTTTAAGAATAGTTAATATGAAATATATAATCATGAATATAGTTTGGGTGCGCGTGATTTGCTTACAAAGAGTGTCTCCTTTCGAGGGTGCCGTCATTAATCGTATAGATTATATCCATTTGTTGTGCGAGATTCATGTCATGGGTTACAAGGACAAGAGCTTTATTGTTACGTTTACATTCATCAAGAAGAAGCGCAAAAACCTTTTCACCTGTTTTACTGTCTAAGTTGCCAGTAGGTTCATCAGCAAAGATAATTGCACTTTCACTAGCAAGTGCTCGAGCGAGAGCAACACGCTGCTGTTCTCCTCCAGAGAGCATGTGTGGCATATTATTATGTTTTGATGCCAAGCCAACAGAAGCAAGCAACTCATTGATTCGATGCTTTTGGACAGAATTTCTTATAGAAGACGGTAGAGCAACATTTTCGTAAGCAGTAAAAAACTGAATGAGTTCAAAAGATTGGAAAATAACACTAACGGTTTTATTACGAATATGTGCAAGCTCTTCTTCGGAAAGCATCTTACTATCTTTACCATGTACGAAGATTGATCCAGATGTTGGTGTGTCAAGTAGTGCCATAAGTGAGAGTAGTGTAGACTTTCCTGAACCAGAAGGCCCAATAATTGCTACACGCTCCCCTTCTTTAATAGAAAAGGAAATATCTTTAAGAATGGTGAGCTTATCCCCCATGTGTTCGTACACCTTTGTTACATTTTTTAGTTCGATCATGCTTTGTTAGGTAATGGGCTATAACTATGTTGTATACTGTAACATACTTTCATGTAGTTATTTATACGTATGAACACAACCTTAAAGAAAGCTTTATACGGTGTAATTATTATCTTATTGTCATTAGTCATGGCACGAATATTTTTTGTAAGTAGAAACCCTGAGACGGTAAGTACGATCAAAAATACACAAGGGTCACAATCTTCTCCGGTTTTCACGATAGTTACTTTTGGGGATTCGCTTACTGCTGGATATGGAGTTACCTTAGAAGAAAGTTATCCTTTTATTCTTGAAAAATCCCTTAGACAACTATTTCCAGAGAAAAGTATTACTGTAATTAATATGGGTGCATCTGGCGAAACTTCAACAGGTGGTCTTGAGAGAGTGTCCTTTGTTATTTCGCAAAAACCTTCAGTTGTTCTTCTTGGCCTTGGTGCAAATGATATGTTGCGTGGTACCCCTCCTTCTGTCACGCGTAGTAACCTTGAAGCTATGATGCAAGCCTTCAAGAAAGAGAATATCGACGTTATCCTCTTAGGTATGCAAGCAAGTGCAGCAACTGGAGCATCGTATAAGGAGGCTTTTAACGCGATCTACCCTCAATTATCCCAAAAGTATGCAACACCCCTGGTACCGTTTTTTCTTGACGGTGTAGCACTTAAGCCTTCACTAACTATTGATGATGGTATACACCCAAACAAGAAAGGGTACGAGAAAATCGTAGAAGAGAATATTCTTCCTGTAGTAAAACCGTATCTTCAAAAGCGATTTTCAAAATAATTCAGGTTATTTTCTGTGAGGACATCCCGCAAAGCAGCACGGCCTTTTATCTCCTTTTGTAAGTTTATCTACCATAATCCGCAATCTCCGCTCTCTTGTTTCTTCTTTCTTTGCTTGTGTTACCCAACAAATCCATTCATTTCGTGCAAGCGGTGTAATTTCCTGCCAGAGCGCACAAAGGGATTTTCTAGTCTCTAAAGTGCTACGTATGTCCTGTGGCAACCTATGGTAGACCCCGTTTGAAAGTTTTATTTGTGTGATCATTGCTATTACAAAGTATAGCAGACGTATGTCATTGTAGTGTATAAGTAAAATTCATTATCAATCTATATGATACACTCGATAAGAGTTATTACTAAGCTATGCATACATTTTCGCACCCACATCACACACATGTAGAACCACATGGCTTTATTTCTGATTCAAAAATTAGCTGGCTTCGTGCTGCTGTGCTTGGCGCAAATGACGGTATCGTATCGGTTGCTGCGGTAGTTGTAGGTGTTGCAGGTGCAACAAGTGATAAAAGTGAGATCGTTACCGCAGGAGTCGCTGCCCTCTTCGCAGGTGCGCTTTCGATGGCGGTTGGTGAGTACGTGTCGGTAAGTACACAACGTGATACAGAAAAAGCACTTCTTAAGAAGGAGCGTCATGAGCTCGCAACAGAACCAGAACGAGAACTAGAGGAACTTGTACAAATATATGAGAAAAAAGGACTTTCTCATTCCACGGCACGTCTTGTTGCAATAGAGCTAACAACCCATGATGCTCTTAAGGAACACGCAGTTCTTGAGCTTGGTATTGATCCAAATAACCTAACTAATCCATGGAGTGCTGCACTTGCTTCGTGTCTTGCTTTTTTGTGCGGTGCTATTATTCCAGTTATTACTATACTTATTGCTCCTGCCTCTTACGCGACGATTGCAACATTTTCTTCTGTAATTATAGCGCTTGTGATTACAGGTGCACTCAGTGCAAATGCTGGAGGAGCACAAAAGCGAGTAGCTATTCTTCGTGTTGTAACAGGAGGTGTGCTTGCGATGGCTGTAACCTACGGCATAGGTTTACTCTTTGGAGTTAGTGGTATCTAGCTTTTGCTAGTTTTTTAGTGATTTTGTATCCTATATAAATACCGAAGAAACCGCCAATACCAGAGAGCAGTATACTCGAAAGTGAAAAGATAGAATCACCCCATAGTTTTGGAATGTATCCTCCAATAATTGATCCTATAAATAGGAGAAGATAGATGATAGATTTTTGACTCATAAATATGCTAGAGTATACCATCTGAGAGCATTATTCTGGGTATAACAAAATTCCCGAAAAACGAAATAATAGCGTATACTAATAAAAAAGAACATCTACGTACTTATGAAAAAAATACTACCAGTTTTGAAGAATTTTCTGTTTCTTGTGAGAGATCATGGTAAGAACTTTATAAAATGGTATAAAGTTCAATCAAGGAAGAAGCGTATTGGAATAGCGATTGTTTTCGGTGTGTTTGTCATCGCTATCCTTAAAATTCTTACAAGTGGTGACGATGCAAGTGCGGAAACAAAAATTAACCCACCAAAAGTAGAGGTGGCATCCGTCTCTAGTTTGCTTGATGGGAATAAGGACTTCCCACTTGTTGGTATGGTTACTTCAGTTAGTGAAGCAACTATTAGAGCTGAAACCTCAGGCCGCCTAACGTATGTATCAAAGAAGCTCGGAGACACGGTCTATGCTGGTGGAATTATTGCAGAATTCGAAAATAGCGGCGAACGTGCTGCACTCTTACAGGCAGAAGGTGTTTATGAACAAGCAAAAGCAGCAAAAGACATAGCTATGCTAAACAGTGGTCAAGCAGGTTCTTCTCTTAATGATACAAAAAATCAGACTCTTAATACTGTTCTTAATGCATATATAACAATGGAAGACGCAGTTCGAGGAAAAACTGATAGCGCGTACAGTGATCCAAAATTTAATCAAGTACGACTACTCTTGTCACTTCCTGACGCCAATCTAGGTTCTTCTCTTGAAGCGAAGCGAAAAATAATAGAGCAGACACTACTTTCACGTGAACAAAAAAATAAGTCACTTAGTACAAATAGCGATCTTATTACGGAATTAAATAGCGCAATAACAGATAGCCAGATGATAAAAGTGTATCTTGATGATCTGTACACCGCGTATAGTAAAGCCCTTCCTGACGCATCATTTTCACAAACACTTCTAGATACAGGTAAAACAAACACACAGACAGCAAGGCAATCTGTTACAACACTTATTTCTACACTTGTAACAATGCGAACTACACTTACAGCAAGTATGACCGCAAACCAAGTTGCGGGGCAAGGTAGAGATGTTAATCCGTCAGGGTCACTTTTAAGTGCTGATGCGCAAGTAAAACAAGCTCTTGGTGCATATAATGGTGCACTTTCACGTCTTGAAAAAACAATTATCAGAAGCCCGATCACTGGCACTCTTAATTCACTTACTATCGAAACAGGAGATTACGTGACCGCTTTTACGCAAGTTGCTGTCGTTTCTAATAATGGCGCTCTTGAAGTTGTTTCCTCTGTCACTGAGGATGACGCAAAGAGAATTTCAGTCGGCTCCCCTGTAATGATAGATGGGGCTGTTAGTGGTATCGTGACACGTATTGCTGAAGCAATTGATCCTACTACACGAAAAATTGAAGTACGTGTAGGTATTAAAGATGTAAAAAATACTCTCGTAAATGGCCAGTCAGTAAGACTTACTGTAATGAGTGCACCTAAGAGTGAAAAAGACAAGAAGATCGTTCGTACAGGACCGATTACTATCCCTATTGCAGCGCTTAAGCTTACACCACGTGGTGGAAATGTTTTTATTGTTAGTCCTTCATCTACTCTCATTACTATACCAGTAAAGGAAGGCGCTATTCTTGGTGACTCTATTCAGATACTTGAGGGTCTGACAGGTAATGAAGTTATTGTAACTGATGCACGAGGACACAAGGAAGGTGAGTTAGTAACTGTTGGTTCAGAATAATTATATTTTCTATGCACGCACTGTGGTTATTCTTCCTAAGAAAAAAAGCATTCACCTATATGACCATGCTTGTCTGCGTCCTTGCAGGCTTCTATTCACTTGTTCAGATTCCAAAAGAGTCTGCTCCTGAAGTTATTGTACCTGTTGGTATTGTGACAACAGTGCTTCGTGGTGGTGGCGGTGAAGACGTAGAAAAACTAGTAACTAATAAGTTAGAAGAAGAAATTATCAATGTTGAAAACATAGATAAAGTAACATCATCTTCACAAGAAGGTGTTTCTGTCATTACAGCTCAATTCAACGCTTCAGCTAATATCGAAAAATCAATTCAGGATCTTAAAGATGCTGTAGATCGAGGAAAGACAAAATTACCAACTGATGCAGAAGATCCGGTTGTAACTAAGGTTAACTTTTCTGAGCAACCAATTCTTATACTGTCCATTTCTCAAGATCTTTCCCCTGCATCACTTACACAGCTTGGTGACGATCTCGAGAAAGAACTGCGAAAAGTTCGTGGAGTGTCTAAGGTTGATGTGGTTGGCACACGACAAAGAGAAGTACAGGTAGTTGTACGTAAGGATAAACTCGCTTCGTATGGTCTCTCTGTTAATCAAGTTATTACTGCGATCGCACAAGCTAATGCCTCACTCCCTATTGGTAATATTACGGTTTCTGGTGTCGATTACCCTGTAAAATTTGCAGGCTCATTAGACGAAGCAAATCAAGTGCCCGATATAACACTCACAACATCAGGTGGAAGTATTGTGTACTTACGAGATCTTGCCTTTATCGCTGACGGACTTGAGGCCCCTAAAACATTCTCACGTGTATCTGTAGATGGTAAACCTTCACAAAATGCTCTCACACTTAATGTATACAAAAAAGCTGGCGGAGATGTGACAGAAATCGGTAAAGCGGTTATTGATAAAATTGACGAACTCAAGAGCACAATGTTGCTTGATGCAAATGTTGTCGTTTCTTTTGATGGAGGAGATCAGGTAACTAAAGATTTACGAGAGCTTAGCCGTGTTGGACTAGAGACGGTAATCCTTGTGATGTTAGTACTCTTCCTCACTATTGGCTGGAGAGAGTCTGTGGTTGCCGGACTCTCTATTCCTCTTTCTTTTGTGATTGCTTTCATTGGGTTATACATCTCTGGAAATACAATTAACTTTATCTCCCTCTTTTCTCTTATTCTTGCGATTGGTATCTTGGTTGATTCTGGTATTGTGGTTGCAGAAGGTATCCATACACGCATAAAGATATACGGCAATGTTCTTGATGCTACTATTGCAACAATACGTGAGTATGCATGGCCGCTTATTGCAGGCACAATGACAACTGTCGCGGTATTTTTCCCACTCTTTTTCCTTTCTGGGGTTGTTGGTCAGTTTATCTCCTCTATTCCTTTTACAATTATCTTTGTACTTATTGCTTCTATTTTTGTGGCACTTGGCATGGTGCCTCTTCTTGCAACACTTCTTACAAAAGATACGAAGCACACAAGTAAGTTTGTACAGTTACAAGAGGAATGGTTCGAAAAAGCAAAGCATGCATACATGCATTTCTTAAGTACAATGCTAAAGAACAGATCTCTTCAAAATAAGTTTCTTGCAAGTCTTGGGATCGGTTTTATTGTTGCGATACTTCTACCTGTTACCGGGTTATTAAAAGTACAGTTCTTCCCACAAGATGATCTTGGTATGCTTTTTGTGACCATAGAAAAGCCACAAGGCACCCCTCTTTCTGAGACAGATCTTGTTGTGCGTAAGGTTGAAGAAATTCTCTATGAGGAAAAGTATGTGACGTCGTTTGTAACAACTGTAGGTGCAGGTTCTGCGTTTACAGGAGGTGAACTTGGTTCAACTGGTGGCTCAAATACAAAAGTAGCAAATATTACTGTACTACTTGGAGACAAGCATGATAGAGATAAAACTTCAACTGAAATTTTGAACATCTTAAGAAATTCTTTGTCACCTATTAATGATGCAAAAATTACTGTTGATCAAGGTAATAACGGCCCGCCAAGTGGCTCCCCGGTATCTATTAGATTCAAGGGAGACAATCTCGAGGATCTTTCTTTGGTGACTGCTCGTGCTGAGACACTTCTTAAAACAATACCAGGTACTCGAGATGTAGAAACATCACAACGTGATGATGGTACACAATTTGAAATCATTATAGACAGAGCAAAAGCGTCAGTTGCTGGACTAACAGCAACCCAAGTGGCTCAAGTTCTCCGTGCCTCAATTGCTGGAACAACAGCAACAACAATCAAAAAACAAGGTGAAGATGTCGATGTCTTGGTAAAAGTTGATCTAAATGCAAATTTTGTTAACCCAGAAGACACAATCAAAACAACTCTTGATACAATCCGACAACTTTCAGTTGTTACACCAAATGGTGGCACAGTTCTTCTTGGTTCATTTATTACCACAAAAGTATCTGAAAATCGTGCTGTTATTCGCCATGAGGATGCTAAGCGTATTGCAAGTGTTAACAGTCAACTTGAAGGTAAAGCAACAGCACTTGAGGTTGTATCACAATTCAAAAAGCAGGAGTCTACTCTTAAAATACCTGATGGTGTAGAAATAGATTATGGAGGAGAAAACGAAGACGTACAAAAGACATTTAAAGAAATGGTGTTAGCGCTCCTTGCTGGTATGGCAGGAATGCTTGCTATCTTGGTGCTTGAGTTTAACTCATTTAGATATGCATTTTATCTTCTGTTTACGATACCTCTTTCACTTATTGGGGTTCTTGGGGGGTTAACACTTACTGGTCAAACACTGTCATTCTCCTCGATGCTTGGACTCATTGCTCTTGCGGGGGTTATTATCAACCACGCAATCATCTTGCTTGATTCTATTTTACACAGACTAAGCTATGAAAAGGAACAATCATCCCCTGCAACACTGCATGATGTTATCGTAGAATCTTCTTCAGTTCGTTTGCGCCCAATTGCACTTACAACGATTACTACAGTGGTTGGTATGATACCTCTTGCTGGAGTCTCAGCCTTGTGGGGACCACTTGCGTTTGCGATTATGTTCGGTCTTATGTTTGCAATGATTCTCACGCTTATCCTTATCCCAATGTTTTTCTACCGATATCCAGGTAAAGATTATGAGGATATGAAGCCGAAAGATGATTAAATTAGAAGTACTACACTAGGCTGTAGCAGTACTCATTGTTATACTTAACTGTACTTGTTCTATGAAGAAAAAAACAAACATACCATATGTTCTTTTTGGAATTCTGTTCGTTTCTATTATTGGTAGTTACCAGTATTTTTCTCGTGTCCAAAAGACATTCTTGACCGTTAATTCTTTTGAAAGCTGCGCACAAGCGGGTTATAGAGTTACAACGACATATCCAGAAACATGCATTGCTTATTTTAGAAAGTTTGTGAATTCTAAACAAAAACCTACAACACACATCCCCTATAATGAGCTCGTCTTACCAAAAGGAACAAAGAAAGATCTTGATTATAAAAATGCACGCTATGTTATTGATGGCCAGGAACTTGCATTTAAGGATGGTATTGGATCATTTAATCTACAAACGAAGCAAGGTGAGGTTACGATTAAGTTTGTTATGACAAATATTACATATGCGTATGATCTTAATAATGATCGCAAGGAAGATCTTATGGTGCTTCTACGATCTGACAAACTTCCAGGAAAAGTACAATTCTATATAGCACCTCTTATAGCACTTAATACAAGAGAGGTTGGTGGTAACCTTGTTTTTGTTGACTACGATATTGCCAGTGCTGCATTTCTTTATAACAATGGTGGTATTACACTTGGGTATACACAAGCAGGCGCCACCTCTACCATCATAGAAAAATCATTTGTATATAAGAATGATATACTAAGCGAACAAAAATAATTTCTATGCCACTACCGGTACGTAAAATTTGGAGATCATTTGTAGGTGCTTTTTTTGTTGTTCTAGGTTTAACGGAACTGCTAATTCCTCGTGTACTTAATTGGGCACTCGGAAGTCTCTTTTTGTCTGTCGGTGTCATCGGAGCTATTCTCCCTATTATGAATGGAACATTTTTCCTAATATTAGGACTTATTCTTATTTCTTTTGAAAGCCCTTATGTAGAAAAGATGCTTCATAAAATAACTAATAAGAATCGCATAGCGCAAAAGTGGCATTATAAGCTAGAAAATTGGTTACGAAAATATTTTGTAAAAAGGTCTGACAATAAACCTGAATAATTTAATACAACACACAGGTGTCATACCATCATAGCTTATAACAAAATAACCTCACGAGATTCGTGAGGTTATTTGTTACAGATTTATTAGTTTTCAGTTACAGCCGGTTCCTTTGCTGTTGGTTCAGCTTTTGTTCGTACAAATGTTGGATCCTTCATACCTGGGAACAATCCCTTCTTTTCAGAAAAACCTGAGATTTTTAGTATGCTAATTTTCTTTGCAATAAGAGAGTTAGGATTGGTGTTCTGAAGAACGATAACAAGGGCTCCGTTTGTGCCTATTCCCCATGTACCTTGCCCTAGGCTAACGTCTTGTCCATCAATATTTGCAATAATGTCAAAGGTTGTATCCTGTCCCAATATGATTCTAGTTCTATTTTTGCAACCAGTATGCTCTACGCATTCATACTCACCTGAATATACCTCTTTATCATTCTTAATATCTTGAACAACAAGATCAGGTACACCTGCCTGCTTAAAGTAATAACCAGCTCCTCCTATAAGAAACAGTGCAACCGCAACAATTAAACCTTTGTACATTGACATAATGATTGTAGAATTATGCTATAAAGTATAGCGCCCTTTCTCAATACACAAAGTGGACAACATGTAAAAGTAAAGGTGACATCTGATACATTTTGTGTTATCATAGTAAGTACTTGGCGACTCGCCTATTTTTTATTGTTATGTCACATGTAATGTGTGACAATAGTACTTATCTCTTTATACACATATGGCTGTCGAAAAACAAATCCCAACCGGAGGTGAAGTCGTTCTTCGTTTTGAAGATGTCACATTCAATTATAGTGAAAATAAACCTGTTCTTCTTGAGTCAAATTTTGTTGTACGTCGTGGCACAAAGCTAACACTCATGGGTCAAAATGGTGCCGGTAAATCAACACTTTTTTCCATGATCATGGGTGAACTCACTCCAGAAGAAGGTAGAATCATTATTGGCCAAAATCTACATATTGCGATTGCAAAGCAGTTCATTCCACACACACAATGGAATCTTACTGTTCGTGAGTTTTTAGAGCTTGCATTTACAGAAAAAGTCTATGATATCGATAAGCGTGCCATTAATGTATTTGAAACTGTGGCATTATCTGTCCCTCTTGATAAACACATTAAGGACTTATCAGGTGGACAAAAAGGACGTCTACTTATTGCTCAAGCGCTTATCCAGGATCCAGACATCCTACTCCTTGATGAGCCAACGAATAACCTCGATAAAGCAGGTATTCAGCTGCTTACTGACTTTATGAAGTCATACCAAAAGACAGTTATTGTTATTTCTCACGATGCTGATTTTCTTAACTCATTTACACACGGAGTTCTCTATATCAATACACAAACATATACCATTGAACAGTATGTTGGAAATTACTTCAAAGTAGTAGAAGAGATTAAACGTGAGGTTGAGCGTGCAGAACGAGCAAATGCTCAACTTGAAAAGGAGATCCAGAACAATAAAGACAAAGTAAACTTCTTTGCACTTAAAGGAGGAAAGATGCGTAAGCTTGCAGCAAAGCTTCGTGATGAAGTAGAAGAACTTGAAGATAGTAAAGTGGATGTAAGAAAAGAAGATAAAACAATTAGACCTTTTACTATCACTTGCCAAGAGGAGATCGGTAGCGTTATTGTAAAGTTTGATTCTGTAGAAGTGTTACATGATGGCAAACCTGTAAAGCGAAGTGTCGATATAGAGCTTCGAAAAGGAGATAAGCTCCATATTGTCGGGCCAAATGGTATCGGTAAAACTACACTCCTTGAAAAAATTGCAAAGCGAAATGAAAAAGGTGTTCATATTCAGGACGGTATCAATGTAGGATATTATCGACAGGATTTTTCTACGCTTGATTTTGAAAAATCAGCATACCAAGAACTCGCAAAAGTCCTCAAGCGTCTTGATGACCAGTTGCTACGTAAGACTGCTGCAAGTATGCTCCTTGGAGCTGAACAACTTGCTGCTAAGATAGGACTATTATCTGAAGGTCAGAAAGGGCTTCTTATGTTTGCGTATCTTCGTCTACAGCAGCCTGGGTTACTTATCTTAGATGAGCCGACGAACCACATTAACTTCCGTCACCTACCAGTTATTGCAGAGGCATTAAAAAACTATGAAGGCCCAATGATAATTGTTTCTCACGTACATGAATTCGTAAAGGAGATAGGTGTAACAGAGACACTAGATCTAGGAAAACTCTAAAAATACGATACCAGGTTATAGACTCTAGGTAAACAGATGGTACGACAAAATGCTTGCACCATAAGCCGTTTCTAACATTTACAAGTTATTAACTGTATGCGCCGGTTATTATAGTGGACTTTTTGTAACGGTTATGGTATAATATATAGTATAAGCAACTCTTATGTTTTACGGTTTCTATACTTGTATGACTAAAAGTTTGGGGCTTATTGTTAACAATTAGTTTCTAAAAATAAATGAATTCAAAACTTTACGTAGGTGGTATCCCTTATTCTTCAACAAATGATGACCTTAAGGCTCATTTCTCTGCAGCTGGAAACGTAGTTTCTGCTCAGATTATTATTGACAAAATGACTAACCGTTCAAAAGGCTTTGGCTTTGTTGAAATGTCATCAGATGAAGAAGCTCAAAAGGCTATCGCTATGTTCCATGACCAGGATTTCCAAGGACGTCGTCTTACAGTTAATGTAGCGCGACCACTTGCTCCTCGTGAGGATCGTCCGCGTCGTGCGTTCTAATACGTACATCTGTACGTAGGTATAACGAAGAAAAAATCGTCCGTAAGGGCGATTTTTTCTTTCAACTAATTTCTATTCCAATACAAGGTGATTATAGTGAGGATTGTATATTTTCTTTAGGTGGCGCTATCTTTGTAAGCGTCATTTTGATACTTACGACCTATTAGAACAGTATGCAAAGTACTCTTGATTGCCATCCCCTCCTTCAATCACGCACGGATCTATCGTGACGATTGCGAAGCCTTTTTCTTTAAGTAGTCTTGTGTACGATAGTAGTATGTCATTAACTTTTTCTAAGTCTCTCACTATACCTTTTTTAGTATTACCAAAGCCAACTTCAAACTGTGGCTTAATAAGTAAGAAATATTCAGTAGCATTATGTCCAAATGATACAACTGTATCTATGATATTTTTAAGTCCAATAAAAGAAACATCAAGCACAATTACATCGTAACGCTTTTCACTCTTAAAAGTACGTATGTCAGTGTTTTCAAATAGGGATATTTTTGGAGAAGATCTGAGTGATATATGGAGCTGCTGTGAACCAACATCCACTGCATCAATATGGTCGATACCATACTGTAGAAGACAATCACTGAAGCCCCCAGTAGATGAACCTACGTCAAGTGCCTTTTTACCTTTAAATGATAATTTTGTAAGGTCTTTATAGATAGATACAAAAGCGCCTTCTAGTTTTTCTCCACCACGAGAGACAAATTTTCTAGAAAAAAGCACAGAAAGAGAGTCACTATCGTGTACATCTCTAGTTGCTTTTGTTATAACAGTACCATTTAGTAATACCCCACCCTTTTTGATAATCTCTTGAGCTTCTGTGCGACTCTCTGCAAGTCCTCGTGCAACTAACGCCTGATCTAGTCGCATAGTAGTGCTAGTCCTTTTCCATCCACCCTTTTGTAACAAGGCCAGCCCGAGCAGCATTTGTCTCTGCTTCTTGCTTACTTCTTCCTGCCCCTTCAGCAACTAGATCTT
>CAZJJX010000013.1:0-30456 GCA_964546555.1 uncultured Candidatus Saccharibacteria bacterium | reverse complement strand
TCCTACTGTTAGACGCATATTTTCACGCTCATAATCCGCAGGTGACCCAAGACCGTAAATACACGAGACCGAGGCAACAATGATCGTATCTTTGCGAGTAAGTAGCGCCTGAGTGGAAGCATGTCGAAGTCTATCAATCTCTTCGTTGATCTGAGCATCTTTTTCAATATATGTATCAGTAACTGGCATATACGCTGCTGGTTGATAGTAGTCATAATAGGACACGAAGTAATGCACCGCAGCATCAGGAAAAAATGTACGAAACTCTTGTGCTAATTGTGCGGCAAGAGTTTTGTTGTGAGCAATAACAAGTGTTGGTTTTTGTACTTGTGCTATCACATTAGCGATAGTAAAAGTCTTTCCGGTCCCTGTTGCACCAAGAAGTGTCTGTCGCTTTATATTTTTTGAAAGACCTTTAACCAAAGAAGCTATCGCTTTTGGCTGATCTCCTTTTGGCTCAAAACCTTTAAGCACAAATGCCCCTGAATGCTTGTTATTCTTTTGTTCAGACCGTAACGGTTGTGAAGGTAAGTTGCTTGACATGATGGATATATAATTATAGCATAAAAAATGAATTCGTACCTTCCGTCTCAATAAGGAGATCTTATGCAGAAGCTAATCAAAATTAGTGTACTGGTCGCTTTATTTTTTCTGTTTAGTTACCTTGCACTTATCGAAGGCGACAATACGTTAGCATACGGCACCATATCAGTAGCACTTCTAGTGCTCATTGTTTCCTACACTTTCACACACGACAATCAGGAGCACGATAAAAACACTGAAAGTTTTAGCGTCATATCCAAAGACGTATCGACAACACCTTATAAGCAACCTTCTGAAGATCACCAAAAACAACTCGTGACTTTTGATTTCTCAACAACACGAAATACCAGGAAGTAAAATGAAGCTCATAATTGTACTTGTTGGTACCATTGCAATAATTATTATTTTTGCAGTAATACTTCCTTTCTGGATGTCAAACCGTGAAAATAATTTCAACTGAACCCATTTAAAAAGCGCGACCTACTTATTTATAGTAGTCGTGCTTTTATTTTTATAATAGAAATCTAGAGCGTGATTTATTGCTTGCCGTAATAGCGAGCAATAAAAGCATCCTTATAACTTTTAAATGTTCCAGCAATAAGATGCCCCCGAGCGTCCTCACAAAGCGTCGTTAAAAATTTTAAATTATGGATCGAAGCAAGTGTTGCCGCTAACATCTCATCTGATTTAAAGAGATGATGAAGATAACTTTTTGTATAACTGTGTGTGTACCAATCGCTCTTTTCAGATACTGGTGACATATCATGTGTGTACTTTGCATTATTAATATTTATACGTCCATCATAAGTGTACAATGCCCCGTTACGCGCAATACGAGTTGGTGCAACACAATCAAATGTGTCGACACCATTTTCTATACCAAGCAATATATCAAGTGGCTCACCTATCCCAAGCAAGTGTCGAGGTTTTCCTTCTGGCAATATCTCATTGACCCATCTCACCGCAGTACCCATGTCTTCTTTTGTAAAACTACCACCGATGCCATATCCATCAAAATCCATAGCACCTAACACTCGAGCAGATTCTTTACGCAACTCTTCATATGCACCACCTTGCACAACGCCAAAAAGTGCTTGCTGTGCACCTGTTGCTTGTGATACACCAAGTCGTTTATGTTCTGCTAAAGAACGTGCAGCCCATGCATGAGTTCTATCAATTGCTTTTTTCTGATATTTAATTGGAGCAAGTGGCGACGTGCATTCATCAAATGCGAAGAAAATATCCGCACCAAGATTATGTTGTATCTGCATACTACGCTCTGGTGTGAAGCGGTGTTCACTCCCATCGATCACTGACTTAAAGGTAACACCTTCATCATCTATCTTTGCAAGTTTTTCGTGATTACTTGTTTCTTCCTTTGCTTCACGTTTACTTATATCTTCACTTGTTGCAATCTTACTCACCCCGTGCCCCATAGCTTGACCTAATGAAAACACTTGAAATCCTCCCGAATCAGTAAATGTCGGCATAGGTTTGAATTTGTCTGATGTCTGTCCGTCTGATGTCTGATATCTCCCCCATTTCATCATCTTCGCGAATCCCCCATGATCCTTCACAATATCATCCCCTGGCTGAAGGTAGAGATGATAGGTATTTGCAAGAACTGCCTGCGCGCCAACATATTCACTCACATGTTCTGGAGTAAGAGACTTCACGGTTGCCTTAGTTCCAACGGTAATAAAAGCAGGGGTTTTAATATCCCCGTGTGGAGTATGGATGATACCTGCACGAGCAAGTGGAGCTTCACCTGACTTTTTAATAATTTCGAAATTAAATGACATTACTACACTCTAACACATATCCTAGAATTTTGACTTATGAAATAATTTGTTGTAGTTTAAAGATAGTTGTTCACAATCTGCAAGGAGGACATATGGAGCAAGCACGCGAGAGCGTTATCTACATAAATAAGCTCTCTCCCTATTTTCCAGAGAGAGACCTTGAAGAAATCCGTACTGCGTATGCATTCTCAAAGTACGGACACCGAAACCAAACACGAGATGATGGTAGCAGGTATTTTGATCATCCAAAAGCAGTATCGCTTATCATTTTTGACGATTTCGAAATTCGTTTCGACTGGAAAGTGCTCGTTATTGCACTACTTCATGATATTTCAGAAGATCAATATCTTCTTACTGAACGGAGAATTTGGATAAACTTCAAAACTGTTGTCGTGCAAGGTGTTAAGTTTGGAAGCAAAGATGAGCACAGTAAAGATGTTTTCTTTCCCAGACTTTTTGCATGCAATCAGTGGAGACCAATGATTGTAAAGCTTGCTGACAGGATCCACAACATGCGAACCCTCGGAGTCTGCGCCCCGCAAAAACAGCGCAAGCAAGTCGAAGAGACAAAAAAGTACTACTTTAAATTGTGTGATGTTGCAGAAAAGCGCATCCCAAAACAATATCGTCACTCAATAACTTATGCAAGAAAAGAGCTTACAAGGTTGTGTGAACTGTACGAGTAACACAACAAAGACCCTCGTCATGAGGGTCTTTTCTATTGCACGATACAACTCTAACGTAGAACTGATCCTGCAATCACCTCAACTAAATCTTTATCAAACATCGTCGGCAAAATCATATCCACAGTTGGATTCTTCACATGCCCTGCAAGCGCGAGCGCTGCACGAGTAAACATTCCTATTTCAAACTGCTTTACATTGTTATCAAGCATTCCTTTGAAGAGCCCCGGGAAGATAAGTGAGTTATTTAACTGATTAGGAAAATCACTTCTCCCTGTTGCAATAACCATAACCCCTGCTTCTTTTGCAACTTCTGGCATGATCTCTGGAATTGGATTAGCGAGAGCAAACACTATCGCATCTTTGTTCATACTTTTTGCCATATCTATGGTGAGTGCACCTGCTTTTGAAACTCCTATGAAAACATCAGCACCCTTAACAGCGTCTGCAAGAGTTCCCTCAAACCCTTTAAGCGTACTTGCAGTAATAAGCTCAACTTTTTCTTTATTTAAATCATCAGTTCTCCCTTCATGAATAATCCCCTTGCTATCACAAAACAGCATACTCTTAAATCCGTATGCAAGGAGTAATCGCGACACTGCAACCCCGGCAGAACCTACGCCATTTATAACAATCTTCACATCTTTATTATCACCACGACCCGTCACCTTAAGAGCATTGATGAGTCCGCCAAGCACCACTGTTGCGGTCCCCCACTGATCATCGTGCATCACAGGAATAGGAAGCTCAGCACGTAGTCGCTCCTCTATTTCAAAACATCTTGGTGCTGCGATGTCTTCGAGATTCACCGCTCCAAATACTGGTGCAATTTGTTTCACTGCTTTAATAATTTCTTCTGTATCTTGTGTATCAAGACAAATTGGAAACGCGTCCACACCAGCAAATGATTTCAATATTGCCGCCTTCCCTTCCATCACAGGAATTGCTGCATGTGCTCCTAAGTTTCCAAGACCTAAAATAGCAGAACCATCTGACACTATCGCAACAGTGTTTCGCTTAAGTGTATACTCACGAGCATTAGCCACATCTTTTGCTATTTCTTTACACACCTCAGCAACTCCTGGAGTGTATGCACGCGAAAGATCGTCTCTATCATTCATTGGGACTTTTGTGTGTAGTTCAATTTTCCCATGAAATTGCTTATGTAAATCAAGCGCCTCTTGGTTATAGTTGTGTTGCATAGTAGTTAGTTATTACTCTAATTATAAAAGTGTACTTGTATTTATGAGGTTACGCAAATAGTATATGTAATTTGAATCAACAAAGAAAAATGCGCCATCAAGTGGCGCATTATGGATTGATGAGGCGACCTATCGTCAATTAGTCGACCGCCTCATGGTGGGTGTTTTATTGAACAGTCGGGTGACACCCACCCTTGGCGTAGAACACGCGCAACGGGCTACCGTTGCGTGCATCATGCACGCTTTCGATGGTCTGGTTGGCCTTGTTGAGACCGAGTATGTAACTCGCACTTGCGCCAGGCACGTTACGCGCCGAAGTAAGTGAGACATACACAGGTTCCCGACCACCGGTGGTGGAGCCTGCCATGCCAGCAGCCAGCAGCTCATTGAGTTGCTCCAGGGAACCCTGGAACCTGACGTAGTAGATCACAGGTGTCGCACTGGACACTGCAAGACTTCGGACGATCCGTTCATAGAACGAATTAGCCCCGTCCGCGACACATGCCGAAGCAGTTGCCGAGACGAAAACAAGGAAGAAAAAAATAAAAGATTTGAGCTGACGCATGTCAACCTCCACAAAGTGTGCAAAAAACTAGTCTACGGTATGTAGGTAGCCTGCACTATTATAGTATATCAATAAATAGACAATTTGTCAATATACCTATTGACAAATTATATGTGTATGTAATAATGATTAATACCACCCTACCAAGGACTGGTATGTTCATGAACAACGGCAACAACGAGGAGTTCTGCCATGGCTACTATTAAGCGAGTAAGCGACCACATCCTCTCTGGAGGATGTGTAAGCATCAAACGGTTTCATGTCTCTTCAGTAAAAGGTAACCAAAGCCTTGTACCGACGGCGGAGACAGATAACCTCTTCCTGAAGAAGGGTATGGAATTCTCACCGAGTTTCCAGACCACTATTGCCCATCTGGTCTTCCTTGCAGCAACAAAAGGCTGCCTTGCGCTCAGTGTCGATGAGTCCACCGACTCGTTCACATCTGCGCGAGTAGAAGAAATTGTCATGCGGCATGACGGGAACCTGGAAGTGATAACCCAGAATGCAGCATTTTTGGGTATCACCGAAAAGCCGACAGCAGCAAAGAAGCTGTGGTGGAAACTGAAACGGTTGTACCGCGCCACCTTCTAAAGCCACTCAAATGCTTTGTGGTTTCGAAATAAAAAATCGCAACACATCTAAGCAAAACCCCCGGAAACATCCTGGGGGTTTGTTTTTTCAAAAACTACAAATCTTGTATCCTAAGCGTAGTGATTACATTACACTTTTGCGTTACCATAAATATCCATCGCGGTAACTTTTTTACCATCTAGTGTATATATTCCATCTTTTTGTTGAAGGTATAACGGTGTATCGGGATTATTTGTTCTAGCAGACTCTAAAGCTTTCTCTAAGTAGTTCGGAATACGGCTAACAACAATTCTGGTCTGACCTGCGTATTTACCACTTTCTGGTGTAACTTTTTTAATGTTTACATTCTGCCCCTCATACTGGAGTGAATTATATTTTTTTACAATTTCACTTTCTTCGTCTAGAGAAAAATGCTCAACCAAAGGAAGTGTGCTTCCTAGCGGTTTCTTTAGGCGCTCAATATCAAGTAACACACCTTTTATGTTTGGTTTGTGAACAATGATTTCATTATAATGTGCCCCTCCTGTAACCGGCCCCTTAGCGACACGTGCAAACATTTCTACTGGATCCTTTTGAAGGGTGCCTAACCTGTCGTCTTTTACCCTCCTTAAATCACCGTCTGTTATAGTACCCATGTCAGTATCATACGAAGCAACAACGTCACCGTCGACTATATACCCAAATGGATACATTGTATTCTTGTCATGCCTATACGAATCAACACCGATAATAGAAGCAGACACATCGGGTTTTTTCTCACGGACAATAGTTGTTTTTTCTGCGGCTGATAGTTTTGTTGCATCGACTTCAACATTATTCATAGATGTATTATTCATAGCCCAACCATCTGGTGGAATTGAGTGCACCACAAGCACGTTAAATTTTTGTGCTAGTAATGAAACATTTAATTCCTGGCGTTCCATAGCCTCAAATGTATTTCGGATACGTGACTTTGATTCAGTGTTAGCTTGACGAACTCTATTATATAAACTGGTTTTATCTAACTTAGATTCTTTAGTTACATCTTGTAACCTCTGTGTATACACCCTGTCTGCATTTTCTTGCTTTACCGTAAAATCATTATCCATTTGCTGCAGCGCTGCGTTTTGTTTATCTAAAGCAAGCAATCTTAACTTTTTTTCCTCTGTAAGATTACGTACCGCCTCTTGCGCTTCATCCTTTATTACTTTAAATTTTAATTTATCAAAAAAATTACGCTTAGATATATTTTCTGTGTATCTAGTAACACGAGAGTCAATATCTAATAAACGCCCCTCAATTTCAGAAACAGTTTTATTTGGATCACTTTGAAGGTTCTTCAAATCATTGCTGTTTTGTGTTTTTTTTGATTCTAGCTGAGAAAGTAGTTGAAGTTTTTTTACCTCCTCTGCTTTGCGAATATTTTGTCTTTCTGCCAAGAAACCTCTAGCTAATCTTTTACGATTATTAATTTCGTATTTATCCCTCAGCTCTTGTTCTGTAAGTTGCGGTTTAGGTGCCTCCACAATTGATTGAGTTTCTTGGGATGGCACTTGGTTTGGATTTCCTTCTTTGAACATATTGTATTTGTTTTGAATTCACACCCCATAAACAACAGTCGATTTGAAAATTGCTTTAGATGCAAGGTGTAGGGAAGTTCGCGAGGAGGTGTACCGGCGGGTACGTTGACGAGCGAACTGAGACCCACAACAACCCAGATGAAGTAATTTTAGAAGCGGGTATACTTAACTACTTCATGTAGAGCTCCATCTTAGCTCTCACAACTTTCTTCATCTCTTCCTGCCCTTCTTTGCCAAACTTATATGGAGCAACTTCATTTGGGTGTTCTTCTAGATAATGCATTTCACCATCACGAAATGCTTTTCGAATTTCTGTATTGATATGAATAATCGCAACCCCATTATCAATCGATGACATAAGATCCTCATCTGTGTTACCACTGGCACCATGGAGAACAAGTGGAACATCGATAACATCTTTTATCTCTTTAAGTCGCTCAATATGAAGCTTTGGCTCTTCTGCATCAATGAGCATGCCATGCACGTTACCGATTGCTGGTGCAAACATATCTACCCCAGTACGTAGCACGAAATCCTTAGCCTGATCCTTCGTTGTCATGTTTGCCTCAGTTACGCCCTCAGGGAGCGCCGTATTAAGGGATGATGATTGTCCAATATATCCAAGTTCAGCTTCTACCAAAACACGTTTTCCTGTTTTTTCTTCATATGAACGAACATAATCAACACACTGCTTAACGAGAGCAACATTTTCTTCGTAAGGAAGTTTTGCACCATCTACAATAACACTATCATACCCTGCCTCTACAACTTCTTGTACTTTTTCGAGTGTGTATGTATGATCTGCGTTTAAGAAAATTGGCACATCATATTCTTGGTTAAGCTCATTAACAATTGTACGAACCATATCAATGCCCATATAGTCGCGCTCCCCTTCACTTGCACCGATAATAACTGGCTGATTAAGTTCTTGTGCCACCTCTACGATAGCTCGCGCTTGGTCGAGATTAGAAATATTAAAATGAGCAATAGCTTTGCCATTTTTCTTATACTCGTTAATAAGTTCAATATAATGTTCGCTTTGGGGTACTAATGTCTTCATATCAACATAGTATACAGCATCTCCGCTGATATACTCAAAAGTATATGGACAACAAACAAGAACTAGATTTTATTGCAATTGGTGACACAGTTATTGACGCATTTATTAGGGTTTCTGTAGGTCATATCCAAGAAACTGCCCATGGTCGTGAAATTTGCCTCCCTTATGGAATGAAAATTCCTTTTGACGATGTGTATATCCTCCCTGCGGTAGGAAATAGTGCGAATGCTTCTGTATCTGCTGCACGACTCGGCCTTCGTTCTGCGCTTATAACATCACTTGGAAAAGACGCTCATGGCGATGAATGTCTAGCACAACTACAAAAGGAAAATATTGTCACTGATTTTATTAGACAAGAGGAAGGCAAAAAAACAAACTACCACTATGTTCTATGGAAGGATGATGACCGTACGATTCTCATTAAACATGAACAGTTCACTCCTGCTATTCCAGATATCGGTACTCCAAAATGGCTCTATCTCTCTTCACTTGGCGCACACACACTTCCGTTCCATCACGAACTTATCGAATATGTAAAAAACCACCCAGGGATTAAACTTGCATTTCAACCTGGTACATTTCAGCTTGGTTTTGGACAAGAACTCGCAGAACTGTATAAGGTTACCGATGTGGTGTGTATGAACAAAGAAGAAGCAGAACAACTCCTTGGAAAAGAAGGTGTTCCTGTACAAGAGCTTATGGATGGACTTGAAGCTCTTGGACCAAAAACTGTTATTGTTACCGATGGTCCACATGGTGCATATATGAAATATGAGCATACATACTTCAGTATGCCTCTTTACCCGGACATTGCTCCACCACTTGAGCGCACTGGGGCAGGAGACGCATTCTTCTCTACATTCATCGCATACCTTGCAAAAGGATATGATGCAGCGTACGCCATGAAGCGCGCACCAATCAACAGTATGAATGTCGTGCAACATGTAGGAGCACAAGAAGGTCTACTTACTGAACAAGCACTTGAGGATTTGCTCAAAAAAGCTCCAGAGAATTATCAGCTTGAAATACTTAAGTAGAAAATATAAGACAGTAGATGGTAGAAAAAAAATACTAGAAAAATACAATACTAACACAAGAGCGACCCCTTCGGGGTCGCTCTTGTGTTTAAGTATGAACCCTGTCAGCGAAGCGGTCTTACCTCTAGTGCAACGTTTCTCTCACTTTCTGGGCAATATGCTTTGCTGTAAGACCATACTCCTCATACAATTCCTGAACCTTGCCACTCTGACCGAAGCGATCATCAACACCAACTCTCCCCACTCGCATCGGATGATGCTCACTTAAATATTCAGCAACAGCCCCACCTAACCCTCCTGCAATTTGATGTTCTTCAACAGTGACAATAGCACGAGCATCTTTTGCGACACGTAACAAAAAAGCAGTATCAAGTGGTTTTACTTGGGGCATGTTAGCAACAGTTACACCCACTCCTTCTTTTTCTAATATCATCGCTGCCTTGATTGCCTCATAAATAATAGGTCCACAGGCAATAATAGTTACACGCTGAGCAAATGTTCCGCCATATTTATGGATAGGAAGATACATTGTGTATCCTTTTCCATGATTCCACACATACGAATCAGGAAGCATAAGCGGTGTTTTTTCTCGTGTAAGCCGAAGATATGCTGGGGATTTAGATTGTGCAATATATTCTGTTATTGCTCGTGCCTCAACCGCATCACACGGTACAAATACTTGCATGTTTGGTATCAAGCGCATAATAGCAATATCTTCTATGGCTTGATGAGTTGCTCCATCTGGTCCAACTGATATGCCAGCATGAGCACCAACAACTTTCACAGGAACATCATTATACGCAATCGTTGTACGGATCTGCTCCCAATTTCTCCCCGGCGAAAACATCGCATAACTTGCCATAAATGGGATATACCCCATTGCAGCCATACCCGATGCAACACCAGACATTGCCTGCTCAGTAATCCCCACCTCAAAAAACCTCTTAGGGAACTTACTTTTAAATAGATCCATTTTGACACTATCAGTAAGATCAGCACAAAGCGCAACAACACGATCATCTCGCTCACCAGCATGTACGAGCCCCTCTCCGAAGCCTTCTCTGGTCGCTCTCTCTTCTTCATCTAATGTAAATACTGTTTTTCGTAACATATTATAATTCAGTTAGTTTAATTTTCCCGCGCAATGTTCTAAGCTCCTTAAGAGCCGCTTTCCCTTCTTCTTCATTTGGAGCTTTGCCGTGCCATCTATAGTCACCCTCAAATGCAGTAACTCCTTTACCTGGTATTGTGTGAGCAATAATCACCGTAGGTTTATCAAGACTACTCTTTGCAAGACCAATTGCACGTACAATATCCTTGAAATCATGACCATCAACATCAATAACATGAAAATTAAAAGCTTCCATCTTTGCCTTAAGAGATTCAAGAGGTAAAACATCTTCTGTGTACCCATCAATCTGAATAGTATTACGATCAATGATTGGAATAACTTTTGTAAGGCAATATTTGTTAAGAAGTAATAATGACTCCCATACCTGACCTTCGTTTATTTCTCCATCACCCATACAGCAATAAAAATAACGGTCAGGTTTGTGTCCTTCTAACTTATCCATAAGAGCCATACCGATTGCTTGTGAAAGACCACTGCCAAGAGGACCCGAAGAGGTTTCAATGCCGGGTAATTTTTCTCTGTGTGGATGGCCTTGCAGTCTACTTCCAAACCTGCGCAACGTCTTTAACTCCGAAACAGAAAAATATCCAGCATGAGCCATCGTTGCATACAAAACTGGAGCAATGTGTCCATTAGATAGAATAAGTCTGTCACGCTCTACCCATTCTGGGTGTCGTGGATTATGTTTCATTACACGAAAATAAAGCGCAGTAAAAACATCTGTCATTCCAAGAGGGCCTGCAGTATGTCCACTTCCCGCTTCCATAAGCATCTTTATGATGCTTTCACGAATATCTTCAGCACGCAGAGTAAGTGCTTGTACTTCCACATCAGTAAGTGAGTGCATATATACAGTTTATAGTTAATACCTAATAGTTGCTAGTGGACAGAAAGTAGACAACAGACGTATTATATTGCCGACAGCATCTTATGCAAGTGATGTAAGAAGGTATATTAATGTTTAGTCTGATACCTGTCAGTAAAGCGGTCTGAATGTCTAATGTCTTGCTCTATTTAAAATCTTCCTCGAGTTTAAGTAGAGTTTTCCGTATATCTTTATGCGTCGCTGCATGCTTAAAGAGGTATGACCCGACAACAGCACATGTTACTCCACGCTTTTTTACAATTAGCATTGTTTCTGGGTTCATACTTCCGTCTACTTGTATTTCTATACCTCTACATGTGTCATGGAGATACTCAACACGCCGTGGCACACCTTCGTCAAACGGCTGACCTTGAGCACCTATGTGTTTTATTCCCATAACTTGAATAAATATTTTTGAATATACCCCGGAAACCCTTTTTACAAGAGAGGCAAAGTCTGGGACATTCTTATCATTAGAAACACAAAGTCCAAGATAGACAAGACGTCCACGAACAAGCGCAATCGCTTCAGCAATATCATCTTCCGAAAAATCATCAACATGAAGCACGACACGTGTGGCACCAAGACTGATTACACGTTTTAGATATTTTCTCCAATCCTTAACCATAAGATCAAACTCATACGAAAACCCATGGAGGAGCTCCTTCTCTCTGTAAGGTAACCATGTTTTCTCTAGACCAAACACGCCGTCGCACAGATCTATCTGTACAACATCAGCTAACCCCTCAAGCATAAAGAGTTTATGAGCAAGTTCATCGTATGTTTTTGGAAGTATTGCAGGGGTAATAATCATACTATGATATATAGTTACAGTGTACGCGCCAAAAGCAGCTCACACCTACTACAAAATAGTATACAATACTACAGAAAACTATTTAAAGAATTTTGTGTATAGAGAAATATAAGCAGGTCCATCACAAGTCTCGACATCGCCAGTACACTCAATTGATACATCGTTTGGGATAAGCGGAACAAAAAGTATCGCAATACCAATAAGTGCTAAAAGTATCCAAGATGTTTTTGTATTCATACGATAAAAATAAATTTAAAATGTTCGCGCACGTGTTTCTGGGGCATCTTTTGGAAGCGTCAACTTCTTAAAAAGCGTAATATGTTCATCTTTACATTTTAGATAGTACCCTCCTGCACCATCTGGGTAATTATTACAATCCGTAGGATTAGGGTTTGTCATAACAGGTACAAAAAATGAAAGACCTGCAATAATAAGTAGTACTGCGAAAAAAAATTTTATACTTGGGCTGATACCATCTGTGTCCATATAATTATTGTGTTAAATCTTCTATTTGAATAATTCTATCTGCGTGACGCTCTTCGTGTGAAAAAGGAGTTTGTAAGAAAAGATCGATAGCTTGTATGGCATCTTTTTCTTCTACAAAACGAGCACCTATCGAGAGAACATTAGCATCATTATGTTCACGACCAAGTTTCACAAGCTCCATGCCACCTCCTGCATACACTATAGCACGAACATGTCTAAAACGATTAGCTACAATTGCTTCTCCCTGTCCTGAGCCACCAAAAATAATAGCAAGAGAAGGAGAATGTTCTGCATCACTATGTACACCCCTTGCAGCTTTTACCATATACATAGGGTAATCATCTCCGGAAACAAAACTATCTGCTCCACAATCAACAACCTCAAAACCTTTTTCTTCAAGATATTTTTTTACTATCTCTTTTAAAGCAAAACCAGCATGATCTGTTGCAAGGTATATTTTCATAAGTAGTTGTAAGTATACTCTAAATCTTTATTTAAGAAATAGTTTTTTTATTTTTCTTTGCAGATTTTTTCTCTGGCTTAACAGATATAGTAAGTGGAACGGTAGCAGCATCAAGAGCTATAGTGCTCTTCTTTGATTTTTTTGATACAGCTTTTTTTGGTATAACGACATCATCATCTTTTGGTTCTTTGCTTTTAGTCTTCACTTCTGGGTTCTTTGTAACTGAAGACTTTTCTACAGTTCTAAACATGTACCACAAGAACCAAAGCACCGCAAAGATTTTAAGAAGTGGGATAACCGCGATAACCGCACCAATATACGGCAACAATGTAATAACCTCTATAAAAAGCACAATAGGTGCTAGAGCGTAGAGCGAGTACACATATGACTCACCATACGAAACTTTTCTTAAAAATATTTTCTTACCAAAAAGCATAACGACCCCTGCGAGAACGAGGGCAAATACAAGATATACTATCGGAAGCATAATAACTGAAGCAATAATAATTGCAACAAAAAGAATCTTCGGAATAGAGCTAGCATGTGCATTAACCGCTGCAACCATATCGCCAACCATATCTTTTGTAACAACAACACGCTCAGAAGTACCGAGAAGCTCACCGTAAGACATGATATGTTCTTCTCGTTCATTTCTTGTAACAATACCATCTTTTGCAAGCAAGATAAGCGCATTTGCTCGAGCGTAAGCATCATGAGAAGCGCTTTCTTGGTCGTTAAGGGCGATTACGTAACCCGGTAAGATGTCTTCTATCTTAAGAGAGTTTATGGTTCCGTGCGGAGGAATAGGATACAATTGCAACATTCCTGGAATGTTTTTTGAAAACACATCATCTTCCACAGAAAGAACAAGCTGTGATGGGTATCCATTAAGCGCCTTAAGACCATACGTATACAGATAGGAAGGAATAGACATTCCAAAAGAAAGATAGAAGTAACACGCATACAGAACACCGACAATACTTGAAACAAAAATCAATCTTCCAAATGCTTGCCAAAACGAAGTTGCTTTACCCCCCTGGTAAAATGACCGCTTCCAAAATGAATCAAAGAACTTCATGTAGATATCTAATATATATTAATTATGCAAGCTTAGCCCCAACTTTTGCAACATGATCAACGAGTGTATGTGTATATCCCATCTCGTTGTCGTACCACGCCATCACCTTAACCAGGTTACCACCTACTACTCTTGTCATCTTAAGATCGGCAATAGACGCATACGGAAGCCCCAAGATATCACTTGAAACAAGCTCCTCTTCTGTTGCCTGGAATATTGCACCCCACCTGTCACTCATAGCAGCATCCTGTAGAGCTTTATTGACCTCTTCTACTGTTGTTGGTCGCTTTGCAATAAAAGTAATATCTGCAATAGATCCAGCTGGAGTAGGAACTCTAATAGAAATACCATCAAATAGTCCATCTAGCTTTGGAAACGCTTTTGTTACAGCAATCGCTGCACCTGTTGATGAAGGTACGATGTTCTGTGCAGCAGCACGACCTTCACGAAAGTCTTTTTTATTAGGACCATCAACAATACTCTGAGATGCAGTATATGAGTGTACAGTATTTAGGATTGCTTTTTCGATACCGATTGCTTCATCGAGGATTGCGATCACTGGAGATGATGCATTTGTGGTACATGATGCATTAGAAGTAACTTGGCATGTTCCGAACTTCTCTTCATTAACACCAAGTAAGATAGTCTCACCATGAACTGACTCATCTTCCCCTTTCTTTGCTGGAGCAGAAATCACAACAGCACGCGCTCCACCTTTTAAGTGAGCAGACGCTTTATCATACGCAACAAAAAGTCCAGTAGACTCAACGACAACATCAATAGTATTAGCACCCCATGGGATAGTTGCAGGATCTTTCTCCTGAAGGACTTTTATGCGCGCGGTCTTGCCATCACTCTCAATAATAAGATACTGTTCTTTTGTGTCTTCATGAATTTCAGCATGCACATCAAAGTGTGACACACGGTATACCGTATCATACTGAAGAAGGTATGCGAGATTGTGCACATCCCCGAGATCATTAACAGCAACAACCTCAAGATCGTCACGCTCAAAAGCAACCTTAAAAAAAGCTCTTCCAATACGCCCAAAACCATTAATACCTACGCGAATTTTTTTGTCCATATATCTCTTAGTGTATAAGGAGTATTAGCAATTAGCTAGGGGATAACTACATATGTCAACGCTTTACAATCTCAAACTTCTGCGTTTTTATTGCTTGCTTGCCTATGCAAATTTGATACCATTGTACCTATGCACGATATTGTTATACACAACCTCACAAAAACCTACACAACAAAGAAGAAAAAAGTACATGTTGTAAAAAATATTTCGCTTACGATTGATAAAGGTTCTGTTTTTGGTTTTATTGGACCAAATGGCGCAGGGAAAACTTCAACCATAAAAATGCTCGTCGGACTTACTCATCCGACAAGCGGATCAATCTCAATCAAAGGCGGCTCCCCTTTTGACCAATCCGTAAAACAAAAGATTGGCTTCATGCCTGAATCACCTCTTTTTTACCAATACCTTACTGGATGGGAATTTTTGGATTTTGTTGCAACACTTTTCAAAATTCCTAATAAAAAAGAAAAAATTGCACATGTTCTCAAAGAAGTTAACCTCACTCATGCACAAGATAAACGTATTAGGGCGTATTCAAAAGGTATGCTCCAACGCCTTGGGCTTGCGCAAGCAATCATAAACGACCCAGAAATACTTTTCTTGGACGAACCGCTTGACGGACTCGATCCGCTTGGGCGAGCAGAGGTCAAAAAAATTATTCTTGCTCTCAAAGATCAAGGAAGGACAATATTTATCAATACTCACATCCTAGGGGATGTTTCAGAGATCTGTGATCACGTTGCAGTTATTGATAATGGAGAAATTATAGCAACTGGTAGTCCCTCAAAGCTAAGCCACGGACACAAGGACCTTGAGGAAGCTTTTGTCTTTATGATACACACAGCAAGAAAAACAAAGGGTCATAACACAGAAGGTTTATAAAATAATCCCCACTACTTGTATGCTCACAAACACCATCGCAATTGCAAAGAACACATTTAGAGAAACCGTAAGAGACAAGATTCTTCTTTCGGCATTCTTTGTTATTGTTGCAATGATTGTCTTTACGGTATTTATTGCATCGATTTCACTTGAACAGAGTACTCGGATGATTATTGATTTTGGTCTAACTGCGATTTATGCTCTTCAGGTCTTCGTAGCAATCTTTATTGGCTCTATGCTCATCTACAAAGAAATTGAACGTAAAACTTTCTACCTCCTCCTTCCAAAACCCGTTACCTACACAGAGATCATAGTTGGTAAGTGCGCAGGATTAGTACTTACCACAATTGCCGTTACATCACTCTCTACACTAGTGCTTTTTGGTATTCTCTTTATAACATCAGGCACAACTTACGCATTACCAATCCTTCTCTCTGTCATCATGAGCACATGTGAAGCGGTTATTCTTATTATGATCTCAATACTGTTCTCCGCTATCACTTCCCCTGTACTTGCCTCAGTGTCTACTATTGCACTCTATATTATAGGTCATGCAGAAAATATTTTCCGCTATATGTTTATGACCACAAATATCCCGGTAATAAAGCATACATCAGAAGCTGTGTATTATGTTCTTCCTAATCTTGAGAAATTTAATATCCGTAACGATGTAATCCACAACGCGCATCCTTCACTTGCAACACTTAGCGTGACAGTGCTCTACATGGTCGCTTACACCCTCTTGCTTATTATTCTCACTCGTATCGCATTTAAGAAGAAAGATTACTAATCCTCTTTTGTGTTACTTGCTGTATGAACCGCTACACTCATTACCTTTACCCAATTACAACAGGTGTACTCATTGTGTCACTAGTTGGTATTATTGTGACGTTTCAAAAAATCCACGACAGCTACAATAAACCTTTTACAACAAAAATTACAGCTCAAACACGCAATCTTTTACCTGCAAAATTTTTACCGTATATAACGTTTGGTTTTGACAACTTTATCACGGATATGTACTGGTTACGAGCTGTGCAAGATTTTGTCGCATGGGACGGAAGAGACCCCTACTATCTTAACTATTTCAGAAACATAAGCACTCTTGATCCAACATTTAAGTATCCATATCTTTTTAGCATACTTATCGTCCCACAAAATAAAGACATAGTGACACTCAATGAGGTTGCAAGAATTGCTGAAAATGGATTAAAGTTTATACCAACAAGCTGGGAGATACCGTTTTATCTAGGAACACAATATTATCTTTTTACAAAAGAGTATACTCTTGCAGAATCATATCTTGAACGTGCAGCAAAAATACCAGGCGCACCTGATGGTGTGTTTCTACTATATTCTAACTTTATCGGTAGAAATAGCCCTATGCCGGTTAGAGGTGCGGAAGACTATATTCTTGCACAGCAATTACTAAAAGTAATTGCTAACAACACCGATAATGAAACCATTAAAAAAATGGCAGAAAAAGGCATTACAGAGAAATTGGTCACACAGATGCTCGAAAAAGGCATTATTGCATATAAAGAACGCTATAAACGTTACCCTCGCACTACACAAGAAATGATTAACGTAAACTTTGTCAACCTCCCACAAGAGTTCTTAGAAAACTTCGACGTAACTATCAATCAAACAAACGGGAGTTTTATGATTACCGAGAAAACAAGAAGTTAATTATTTTACCTGCCCCAATAACCACAGCTATCTTTAGGTTTCCTAAAAATTTATTAAATGTGCGTGGCCACAAAGATTCTTCGACAAGTAAATTTTTGTCGTCACAAAAATTTATCGCCTCCCGCTCCTCATTGTTTTTCTTACTAGAAAAACATATTCCGGACTTTCGGATCCTCACGCAAGCAAAGCAGTTTGCTTGCTGTGGGCCCGCACATAGTAAAACCCGCAATTATATTTGCGGGTTTTACTATGGCGGGCCCACAAGGATTCGAACCTTGGTCGCTGGTTTTGGAGACCAGAATTCTACCACTGAACTATAAGCCCTTATTACAAACACTGTTTGCATAGCATATCAGAAAAAGTCATTTTTTGGTAGTATAGTATTTTGCAACAGTTACCATCACTAACAGTCCACAGGAAGTGACATCTAGCCATGTGTAGGTTTTTATTAACTAATTATTATTTTAGATGACTGAATATTGTATCTTGCGATACACATTCCTACCCTAGGTTTATTCCATGTATAATATTTTATGATTCTAGCAACTAAACAAAAAAAAGACCTTATCGGTCTCTTTTGTTTAGTATATAAAGAGTTTTACTTCTTTGTTTCCTTGAAAGTTACGTGCTTACGTAGCTTCTTAGAGTATTTCTTAAGCTCAATCTTTCGAGTAACAAGCTTTCTATTTTTTGAGGTAAAATAAACCTCGCCTGTTTCTTTGTGCTTGATTTGGATGAGGTTGTCTTGTGCTTTTGCCATAATAGACTAATTATAGCATATATCGGCTATTTTTCAAGTGCTAAAAACACCATTCTCTATAACACCCACCTACTGACTACCCACAATAGAAACCCCCAAAATATCTGGTCCATTTTCAACCTTTTTCATAGTTCTTAATGTTGCCGTTTGACCATGTAATTGGCCTTGCTTAATATAATGATTGACAAGAAGAAGCCCCCCACCTGGTGCCAGGGTAAGCTTAATTGATATTGTATAGTGGTTAGGATTATAGTACTTTGTAATTGTAACGTTCTGATTAGGGTTAGAATTATTTTGTACTTGAAAAGTCATACCATCATTCAAAATATTAAGACCTATTGCATTAGCATAGTTTTCTACTTCCTTAGAAACAATTTTTCTAGTATCGGCCAGCTCAATAAGCTTTTGCTCTTGCACTGATTTAACAACAACTACCGGGTTACCGTTTCTATCTTGCTGCATACTCACTGGTGTATTTTTCAAAAGGGTTTCGTTAATTACTTGTGCTGCGACAGCTTTTCCTGCCTGTTCAAGCCCTCGGACACCTCCCGCTTCCGCTTCTTTTGGTGTTCCTATCGCTCCAAGTGCTGCCGCTGCGACGACTGTTGTACCGATTGCTTGCGTTATGTTCTTCGTTATGTTGCGCCATCGCGATCGTAAGACATGTCGCCTTTCGTAAAAAGTAACTTTCTCAAGAGACGTAGGACTGGCATCTAAAGCTACTGGATCTTGTAAAGGAACAGGCGGTTGAGGTGGTGCTGGTTTTTCAAGTGGTACAGGGTCATTGAGAGGGGCCGGTGAACGTAAAGCTGTAGGAATGCCTACTTCTGTAGAATTCTGTAGCAAGCTTGGTGTCGTAAGCGTATCTGGATATGCAAGCGCCGGGGAATTAACCACTAATTCTCTATAGTCAACTGACGCTCCGTAAGAATCTCCAGTAACTGCATCTGGGTGAAAAACATGATGTTGGTCGATTTTGCCCGGCACCTCATATGAGACAAGAGGTTTTGTTTGGGGTCCTGTCTTTGATTGTTGTGCTCCTTGCATTGGTTGTTCCATGCAAAAAGTATACTACAGATTTTTGGAAGCAAAATAGGATAAGAGTTCGGAAACAGGAATACGCACCTGTTCCATCGTATCTCGATCACGAATAGTTACTGCATTATCTGTGAGAGTCTCAAAATCAACCGTGATACAAAATGGTGTCCCGATCTCGTCTTGTCTACGATACCGCTTGCCGATTGACTGCGTCTCGTCATAAGTTACGCGAGCGATCTTCCTTAGATCATTCGAAATCTTCTGTGCAGGTCCACGTAATTCATCTTTCTTTGAGAGTGGGAGTATTGCGATCTGATACGGAGCAACCGATGGAGCAAACGAAAGCACTGTACGTGTTTCTTCGCCAACTGATTCTTCTTTGTATGCGCTTGCCATAACCGCAAGAAACGTTCTTTCAAGTCCAATAGAAGGTTCGATACAGTGTGGGATGAACCGTTCTTTTCGTTCTTCGTCAAAATACGAAAGATCAACTTTTGAAAATTCACTATGCTGCTTAAGATCAAAATCAGTTCTATAAGCAAGTCCTGCAAGCTCTTTTTGACCGATTGGAAAATCGAACTCAAAATCAATCGTACGCTTACTGTAGTGAGCCCTATCCCCGTCACCAATCTCTACTTCGTGAATCATAGATTCTGGAAGACCAATTGATATCATCCAACTTTTGAATTCCTTTCGTAAATGTTCAAAAGACTCTTGCCACGTATCTGGGTGACAAAAATATTCTATCTCCATCTGATACATCTCACGAAGTCTGAAAATAAAATCTCGTGGGGCAATTTCATTACGAAAAGCCTTACCAACTTGAGCTAGACCAAAAGGAAGTTTAGGGTGTAAACTATCTACGACATTTTTGAAATTCACAAACATCCCCCCTGCTGTTTCTGGACGAAGGTATGACACTCCACTTGCATCTTCCGTTGCGCCGATGTTTGTCTTAAACATCATATTAAACTGACGCGGTTCACCAAGGGTACCTCCACAATCAGGGCATGTAGTTGTATCAGTAAGATGATCTGTTCGGAAACGATGCTTGCACTCTTTACATTCAGATAATGGATCAGAAAACCCTGCTACGTGCCCAGAAGCTTCCCATGCACGAGGGTTCATGATGATTGCAGCATCTACTCCGTAAATATCATCACGATGTGTTACAAAGTGATTCCACCAGCTCTCTTGTATATTTTTCTTAAGCATCACACCAAGTGGCCCATAGTCAAAAGTCCCCGCAAGGCCACCATAGATTTCACTACCAGGAAATATGAACCCTCTTCGCTTACACAAAGAGACAATTGCTTCCATTTTTTCTTGTAGGGATACTTGCTTAGACGTCATAATGTATGCAATTATACCACAAAAATATGCCTTTGTACTTGATGATTGATTTTAGAACACGAAGACATCACTTCCAAAAATTCCACTAAAAAATTTCATAATTGCCCCAACCGAGAAGATAATAAATAATCCTATAAGACCATAGAGAAGATGGCTTTTACCAGTATTCTTTTCATCTGGATTATTAAGACTGACAAGAAAACGAAAGCCACCGTACAAAAAATACAAGATCGCAAATGAGACGGCAAGCTTATACGCTGGGTTAAAAATTTCTGTAATAATATTTTGAAGTACTTGTTCGCCTTGCATGAGACTATTGTTAGAATTTAGAGCTAGCTTAAGTGTATCACGAAGTTACTATCTTTCACCAGGGAGCTTAAAAGGTTGTGGCTTCCCGCCTGTCTCAACATGCAATGTGTCTGCCATAAATTGTATAACTCCATAGACTGTAATCATAAGTAATATCGCAATAATAGACCACATAATCGCTTGCTTATATTTATCGCGTGAAGTAGGATCATGAGCCCCTTTCCATGTAAACATCGCAAGAGTCCAAAACAAAAACAAAACTCCACCACTAATAAGCATAGGTAAGACCGCTTCTAATATAGATCTTGCACTTTCGATCAGTCGTGAAATTGGCGCAAAAGTAGCACGACTCGTCTCCGGCGCTTGAGAAGTAGAGGTAATTTGCGCTAAGAGAACAGGAATACTTATAAAGAAGTAGAACGCTGTGAAGAAAAATTGTTTCATAGAATCTTAGATAAAGTTACGTATCCAAATATAACCCCTTTAGTATAACCCTTATATACAATACAAAGAAAGGGGTAACTAATTAAGAGGTCTAACAAGTGCAGTTGTATACCAAAAATCACTACAGTACTGTAGTGATTTTTGGTAATTCGTTATAAAAATGAATTATAGCCCTGGTCTTATTCCACCAGAATTTCCACCAACACCAAGTCCAAGAGTGTTAGCAAGGAATGCAATAATGCCCCAAATAGAAACCATCACGAGAATAGCAATGAGTGACGCTCCTACACCCTTCATCGCTTCAGAGCGAGCCTCTGGCTTAGATGCTCCAGCCCAAATAAACTTAAAGAGGAACCAGAAGAGTCCAAGCACCGCAAGACCAATAAGAATAGGCACAGCAGCATCCATGATCTGCTTAAGAGAAGCAAGGAGTGCTAGAATTCCTGTTGCACTACTTGTAGGTACTGAAGAACCTGGAATCCCTCCAGGGTTTATCTGTGCCAAAGAAACTGATACTGTACTCAAAAAACTAAGTCCGATAGTTAATGCTTTTTTCATATTATTTATAGTATATATTTATAGTATACCCCTGTTCCAAAATAGAGCCAGTCTTTAATTGTAATTACTGTGGATAAATTTAGCGCCCCGGATAATTAAGTGGTGAGGTTGGCGGTTGCGGTGTTCTTAGATCAAGACCTAACGTGTTTGCCATAAACAGTATAATTCCCCATAAACTGACCATAACCAAAATAGCAATAAGCGACATCCCGACACCTTTTAATGCTTCTTTGCGAACACTTGGGTTATGTGCTCCCGACCAAACGAATTTAAAGAGATACCAGAATAGTCCAAGCACACCAAGGCCAATAAGAATAGGCACTGAAGCATCTATAACTTCCGACAAAGTCTTAAGGATTCCAAGCACACCTGAAGGATTAGCCCTTTGTGAAGGGCCCACATGATACACCGGCTCAAGCGCTGATAGAACTGATAGTGTACTTACTGTAAACAAGGCACCAATGGTTGTGATTTTTTTCATGTATGTGTATCTATTATTCATAGTATAGTACACTTTTGGATTACGTTACGCCTTTTTCTATGTAAACCTATGTGGACACCCTTGTGTATCAAAAGATCAAGTGCGTAGCTATTCTGTACAATTTTGACAAATAAAAAGAGAGGCAATCCTTTTCGCGACATTGCGAAAAGATTCGAAATGCGCGAAGAGGGTTACCTCTCCTAGTCTTTATGCGTCTGACTTGACGGTTTTTTTAAGGTGTTTACTCACCTTTCTTTAATGATGGTCGTCTTTTTTACCATCTTTTGGAGCGTCCTTTTTGGCACCGTCATTGGCATGGTCATCTTTTTTGTGCTCATCCTTCTTTTTTTCGGAAGGATTTTGCAGAAGCTTAAGGACTTCTTTTCCAATCAAGTACGTAATCAAAGCTACAAGGATAACAACAAGGAGAGCCCTCATCGCATACCCAGCTCCAGATGAAAAGTTTTGAACTGACCTACCAAGTCCATTAAGCGAAGAACCTGTGTTATTGACCGTAGAAGACAGCTGATTGATAACCTCTGGTATTGCCGCGCTTGTGACCGCAAAAAACAAAATGAGAGCAAAGATTCCAAGACCAACAGTAAGCAACTTTTCAGGAAGCTTCTTTTTCTTTTCTTTCTCGTCTTCTTTACCGTGAGCATCACCACTCATAGACACCTCCTACTTGCTTTTTACGTTGATATAAAACGACCCACCTTCATGCATCAAGATACGAAAACCGTTCTTGCCATAAAGATTGATCAGGACTGAGCAGTCAGGGTACCCCTGTGTTGGGCACTTACGCACCAAATCAGGATCCTCGACCGTTGGTACTTCTACCAAAAACTTGCTTCCCGTAACACCTGTGACATACATATCAGAAGGCACATAAGCATACGCACAGCCGCTAAAGCTACGATTTTTCCACACCTGATGAGCATACTTGTCCGAGTAACTATTTGCAAACGACTCTGGATAAGTACACACATATTTTTCTTCCACTGATGCAGCACTTGCGATGGGTGCAGGCTCCGGCACAGGTCGCTCGACAGCAGGAGGAGGCACTTGTGGTGTTTCCGACCTGATGATTGCAACTTCCTTTGCAGTTTTTGCCTCTTGGATATCGCGCTTTTGACGATTGCTTGAAGCGTTGTCGTTTAAGATTTCAGCAAACATGGCAACAAGATACAACGCAAACAAAAGCAAGATAATATTCACCAGTGGGTTTTTGAAGTACCCAGTGAGTGATTTTTCAGATGATGCGGAAGATGCTTGAGACCTGGTCTCTGAGCCTTCCCCTGAGGCAACTTTTGCAGCCACATCGATGATTTCAGGTTTTTTGTTAGTCACCTAAGACTCCTTTCAAAACAATTTTTAAGAACAAAATCAATGAGCAAAATAATCAGCAGATGCACACATAACCTATGTAGCACCCACTTACTAGCACACTACACTATTTACAACAAAATGTCAACGTATTTTTGGATCGAAATGTATACATGTCACATCTCAAAAAAGCAACAAAAAAGAGAGATCTGACTAGAAAAATATCTCAAAAAGCCTACTGTGGACCAATAACTGGAGACCCATCTGAAGGTGTAGGGCTACTCACAGCTGAGGAAGGGCTTGTCTGACCTGTAGGAGTCGGTAATTCTGAACTAGATCCAGGTGTTACAGAACTTCCTGTCGGAAGACCAGCTTCTGATGATGGACTTGTTTGTGAACTTCCTGTATTAAAACGGAATTCAGGTACTCCTATTGTATTAGACGTAGAATCACTACCAAAAAATGTTACCTGGAAGAACTTGATAATTCCATACATCGAGAACATCACAAAGAGCGCAACAAGTGACCATGTCATAAACTGCTTTCCATTAGTAATCACGCCTGTATCGCCATTTCGGACACCAAAAATAAATTTTGCTAGCCCAAAAATAAAAGCAACAACTCCTCCAGAAATAAAAAGTGTTCCGAGAGATTTTACAATAGTCTGAGTAAATGTATCAACTAGACCAGCGATCGTTCCCATTCCTTGCGAGATAGAGGATTGTGCAGATACAGATGTAAGAGAAAGCGCCAAAAGACTTAGAACAAATGTCGTGGTTGTGATATTTTTCATAACGTGTGTATAACTATATGTAGTAGTGTAGCAAGTTGTGTAATGATAACCAAGAGATAACTATACTTCTTACATGCGAAGTGTCAATTTTGACTTACTGTGGATTTGATGTACCGCTAGACTCCACAGGAGTCGTTGGAGTAACTGGTGTGACTTGGCTATTACGCCCTTCATTACTGTAGTTAGTAGGATCAGCAGGCGCATTACGTCCTTCGTTACTGTAGTTTGTATTATTAACATCAACAGGACGAGCATTGCGACCTTCGTTACTATAATTCACATTTTGCGTTGATGGCTGTGACCCAAAAATCTTATAGACTGTACCTCGAAGCGCCACAAGGAACCCATGTAATGACACAAAAATAAGCGTCATGATTACTGTCCAATACAGTATCCTCTTTGCCTTGTTGATAGCGTCCGGTGCCCCCTGCGCTGCCACAAACAAAAATCCAGTCCATACCCACATAATAATAAGACCTGGATAAATAAAGAATCTCATCACAAGCCGCATTCCAGCAAGCAAGAAGTCGTAGATATTTAATTCAACTGGCGATGGCAACTGACCCGATGTCTGAGCATATGCATGAGGAACAAACGCCATAAGTGTATCAAACGGGATCGCTGAAAAAAGTTTTAGGAGTTTAAGAAAGTCTTCTTTGACACCAAAGTACGACAGAAGTGTGTAAAGAGCACCTCCAAACAACGCAATCACTACCGCAAATCCAACAATAGCATGTCCAGATTCTCGTACTGCAGTGTGATATGCACTTGTGTCCCCTTTTTGCAAAGAAAACCACGCTCTGAAGAAACGAAAAAATATAAAAATAGTAAGAATAGGTAGACCTACAGAAATAACAAGACTCATCAGACTCCTAAACATATCTGTCAAATTACCAACCGTACAAGCAGAAGATGTTGAAGCCGTCTGGCCACATGTCACCACTTGACCAGTCTGAGCGTAGGCATCAAGAGGTAAAAGTGCGTTTCCAAGTAAAAGAACATAAAGGAGCGGAAGCGCTGCACAATAGGATTGTAGGATTTTTTTCATGCAATAGTACTTAATACTTTTCTTTGTAGAGATCGAACATACGGTTGCTGTACGCCGTCACCGCATCTGTTACACCTTCACGATGATTAATAATATCCGAAACCATTCTTGATGTAAGAAGTGACGAGTCTTTTGAGTACACATCATACCACCCCTTAGCCACCACCATACTACGAGCAAGGACAGGGTCAAGTGAAGGCATACCTGCATATGATCTAAATGGCGGAAGAGCACCGATCGCAGCACTAATATCAGGTGACAGCGCAACACTTGCAAACGCTGACTGTGCAACGCGTGCTGTATCTGGATTCTTCGCTGTTCTTAGTGTCGCAAATGCATACATACGCATACCCGTCGTGAAGGAATTCAACTCTTGTGACTGAGGAAATACAGAGATCTGGAAATCAGCTCTTGGGTTACGAGCTTTAAGCGACTTAAACTCACCAGAATATCCAATATACATAGCGAGCTTCTCACCTACAAAGGCATCAGCTGGCTCACCTACTTGTGACTGACTCCAGGTGTATGCCGCCTGACCTGTATCACCAAATTGTGTGATATAGCGCACTGCTGCTGTAAGCGGGCGAATATCCGGCCTTGCAGGAACAGGAGTGTCTGCCTGGAAATTATAAACAATCGCACCTTTTTCATTATAACTAGCAGTAACCGGTATCTGTCCGAGCTGCGCAACAATCGCCATCAAGATATCTTTTGTATATGGTACCGTTGGTGAACCAAGTGCAATTCCAGACTCAAGAAATTGACTTCCCTGCTTAACCGTAAGCGAAGGAACAACAGAAAGGACCTCACTCCATGATGTTGGAGGGCTGAGAACTCCATGTTTTGAAAGTAGCGTTCTGTTGTAGAACAACACCATCGGTTCTACGGTAACAGGAAGAGCAAGGGCTGCATTTGGGACAAGGAAAATTGACGCTCCGTCAACAAATGCATCTTGAAAATCTTTTTGTTTTACAGCAAATGGAGCGATTCTGTTTGATTGAGAAATAATAATCTGCTGAGGTGCGAGGATAGCGTCAGGCCCACTATTACTTGCAATAGCTTCAAGAAGTGTCTGATTAAACTCTTGCTCAGGAATAAACTTATATTCTATACGGTAGATCTTAATAGTTGCATTAAACTTTTGAAAAATTTGTGACAGTGTGCTTTCTGGTATCGTCCCCCAGACTACGACAGTTCCACCACCCTCAGTTTTACATTTTCCAACCGGAATCTTACAAGAAAACATTAGGATAGCGAACATAGTCGCAAACAAACCTATACCGAGAATAATTTTTGGTAACATGCACTATAGTATACCCTGACTTCTTGGTACAGTATAGGATTTATGAGTGGAAATCTAGCAAAAAAATATCTTAGAGCGCAATTGCCAAGAAAGCATAGTGATAATCTCCAGCCGGAAGACGCTTCTGGATCCTAAAACCATGCTTTTGTACAAGCGAGATAGCGTCTTCTTCTTTAAGAATATGTTCACTGTGGGGACCGAGGCCACCGTGAGAGTCACTCCAGTCAACAACTAAGAGCAAACCTTCTGGTTTGATGAGACGTGCAATATTAACGAGTGCTTTTTCTTTCTTTTCAAATTGAAAGAGTGTATTTGAGAGCACAACCGCATCGAGACTGTAAGCATCTATTGGAATCTGTGACTCTACGTCTGCCCAAATCATTTCAACATTGATAATTCCACGCTTATCAAGTGTCCCTGCAAGCGTATGAAGTGCCTCACGATGCACATCAACTGCATAAACCTGTCCTGTGATACCAACATCGTGTGCCAGTGCAATTGTATAAACACCAGTACCACAACCAATATCTGCGACACGATCGCTTGGTTTAAGGTAAAGTTCACGTACAAGATGTTCTGGAGTAAGAAATGACATACGTATAGTGTATAGTTAATAATAAATAGTTACTAGTGGATATAAGCTACAGCAATACAATGAGCACAACACCAAATACAACCTTAGTTGTTGTGCTTGATTCTTCTAAACGCATAGCAACGCACCGTCATTGCTTCTTGGGGTAGCGCAGTATTCACATTACCTGATGTATCACGTCTAAGCAAATGATCGCTTATAAGGTGTGCGCTTACCTCACTAATCTCAATTCGTTCAAAACCATCAGCAACATACGGCGGACGCGTATCTTCTCCCATAGACACAAGGATTGCTTGATTAGTTGCGTGATCAACCGAATATGATTCACCGTGTGTCTTCCATTCATCACCCGTACCCCCTTTATGTCCTAGCAAGATATACTCTTGCACATTTGGATTTTCTCTAAAAAAAATACTAAGATCCGTATCTGGCGTCATCATGCTACAGAGCACAATCGTTGGTTTAAAGTGCTTCATTGCATCTTGTGACTCATAACGCTCAACAGGGAAGTGTTCATGGACAGACTCACCGTGACTTACCTCCGACCACGAAGCGTCGTCTGTTGGAGTAATATGCATGCCAGCATTTTGTGTTGCAAACTTCTTGTTTAAGAAATGTGAGAGTCTACCATTACCTGCACCAACTTCAACAATTACCGGGTCGATAATTCCTTGTGCACGATACGCTGCCATCCTTGATACAAGATACTCTCCGATAGCCTCTACATTTTCTTTTGTAAGAATAAGAAAATCCCCTGTTACTTCCATGTACTTTGCAATTGCTTCAGGAGTTGCAAGCTCTGCCCTTGTTGCAAGTCTTGCTGGGTCGAACGCTTCACGAGATTGTTCTTGTTCAAATGATTCTACTTGGATTTTTGGTTGTTCCATACAAGAAATATGCGTACGTTATCGTACAGAAACCTCACAAGATAACTTTGATACGACTTGATACAAAAGCATTTAGAGAAGATTAAATGACGCAACACTATCTCCATCACGCAACTTCATAATTCTCACCCCTTGTGTATCACGACCAAGTGTTGGAATAGAAGTCACTTCAGTGCGAATCACCTGTGAATCTTTAGATACCGCGAGTAACTCTTCGTTTTCTTGTGTAACAACACGCGCAACTATGAGCTTACCAGTCTTTTCTGTTACCTTAACGGTCTTGATACCTGACCCACCACGCTTCTGTGTCTTGTACTCTGTGAGCTTTGTCTTCTTACCGTAACCATTTGCAGTCATAATAAGGAGCTCTTGCCCTTTCACGCCATGAAGCACTTTATCAGCAGCAACAATGACGTCACCCTTATCAAGCTTCATACCTATAACACCTGCAGCAGTACGCCCCATCTCACGCACATCATCATGATGGAATCGTATTGACTGACCATTTTGGGTTGTAAGGATTACATTATCATCTTCCTTAACAAAGAGTGCCGCAAGAAGCTCATCGTTATTTTCAAGACGTATTGCAATAAGACCATTACGACGAACATCCTTGAAACTATCAGCTGAGGACTTCTTCACAGTACCCTCTTTTGTAATCATCATGAGAGATATACCCTTCAGTTCCTTTATATCTTTTGGCATCGGAAGTATTGAAGTTATCTTTTCACCTTCTGTAAGTTGCAAGAAGTTCATAATACTCTTGCCACGTGTGGCACGCTTACCTTCTGGAAGATCATACATCTTAATTTGGTATGCCTTACCTTTATCAGAAAAGAAGAGCAGATCAGAATGAGATGATGTCATAAGCGACATCGTCACAAAGTCTTCTTCCTTGGTAGAAAGATCAACCACACCTACACCGCCGCGCTTTTGTGTACGGAATTCAGAAGGGTCAGTACGCTTAACATACCCACCTGACGTATAGACTAGAACTTCTTCTTTATCAGCAATAAGATCCTCTGGGTTGAATTCTTTTGCTCTGTGTTTTACGATTTTTGTACGGCGTTCATCACCATACTTTTCTCTAATTTCTGCAAGCTCACCCTTGATAATTGCAAGCATTTTCTTTTCTGACTTAAGGATAGCTTCAAGTTCAGCAATAAGTACCTGTACCGCCTTCAATTCATCTTCTATTTTCTTACGCTCAAGAGAAGCAAGCCTCTGAAGCTTCATTTCTAGAATTGCTGTTGCTTGAATAGCAGAGAACTTCCACTTCTTCATAAGCTGAGCATGAGCATCTGGCGTATCCTTTGAAGCACGAATTGTCTTAATGATCTCATCAATATGATCAAGTGCTTTCTTAAGACCAAGCAAAATATGCTCCTTCTCGAGTGCACGCTTAAGATCGTACTCTGTACGACGTCGTACGACTTCTTTTCGATGACCAATAAATGCCTCAAGTGCACCCTTTAAGGCGAGAGTCTGTGGGATACCGTCAACAAGTGCAACTAAGTTATAGTGAAACGTACTTTCAAGCTCTGTATGCTTGTAGAGATAGTTGAGCACCTTCTGTGGTTGTGTGCCGCTCTTAAGATCAATTACAACACGAATATCTTTTGTTGATTCATCTCGAAGACCTTTGATACCTTCGATTTTTTTGTCACGCACAAGGTCTGCAATATTTTCAATCAAATTACTTTTTACAACACGGAAAGGAATCGATGTGACAATGATCTGGAATTGCCCGTTTTTTGTTTCGACGATTTCTGCCTCACCACGCACAACAACACCACCACGACCAGTAGCATACGCTTGTCTAATGTCTGACTGACCAAACGCAATGCCTCCAACAGGACAGTCTGGACCTTTTACATCTTCACACAATTCTTCTGTTGTTGCATGAGGGTTGTCAATCAAGTGTGTTGTCGCATCGACTACTTCACGCAAGTTGTGAGGAGGAATATTTGTCGCCATACCCACCGCAATACCAAGTGTTCCATTTAAGAGAAGGTTAGGCACAGCTGTT
>CAZJJX010000012.1:15101-31351 GCA_964546555.1 uncultured Candidatus Saccharibacteria bacterium | reverse complement strand
ACTCCGCTTACCGGCATGAAAAGCCGATGTCCTAACCGATAGACGATGGGGCCAGTGTTTTTATTGGACCTTTTGTAATAGTACCATAAAAACATGAATATTTCAACTTGGGAATAGCCCAAAGTTTATGGTAGTATAGTGTACATATGGACGGTTTGCCGATTTCTTAGCGTAGAAATCGTGTAGAAACTAGCAAGTTTCTACATAGAGTTGGTAGATATTTCAAAGTGCGTGTTATAGTGAGCTGGTGCAAAAATATAATAAGGACGGTTAGCTCAGTTGGTAGAGCGCTACATTGACGTTGTAGATGTCAGAGGTTCGAATCCTCTACTGTCCACCAGTACAAAAATGAAACTACGTAAGTAGTCCATTTTTTATATAATGTCAGCACATTATTCACTCTATATTTCTTCAAAAAACTATATACTATCTTTATGGGACTATTTTTAACACCAGAAAATATTATTATTACAACATTAGCAGCATTTATTATTGGTGGATTGTGGTACTCACCTGTATTATTCCTTAAAGCGTGGCTTAAAGGGGAAGGTCTTCCTCCGAATCATAAACAAAATCTCGGTACGTTCTACCAAGCCCAAGTGCAGTTCTACTCTTTAGTTGCTCACGGACTGATGGTTACAGTGCTTGCGCTTCTCTTTGATACAATCGGAGTGCAATCATTAAAACTTGCGCTAAGTATAGGCCTCCTTGTTACTTTTGGATTCATTGTAACAACGAAGTTCATAGAGTTAATTTACAATCCTCACGGTAAACATTACGAGAAAAAATCACAAATCAGATTCCTGGTTCATTCTGGATACTATCTTACCGTTATGGGTGTCATTTCGTGTGTACTTTTTTATCTTGTCTACTAATTATACAAAAGAGAAAATCTGCAGAAAACTGTTAATAATTGTTTATTTACTATAGTTTTTTTGGGTGAAGTGTTATACACTTATACAATTACAGTATATATACCCACATGAAAGATTCGGAACAAAAGAAAATTTTAATTATTGAAGATGAAAAACCTCTTGCACATGCACTTGAACTTAAGCTTTCACATGAAGGGTTTGCAATTACAGCAACCGGAAGCGGAGAAGAGGCACTTCAAATTCTTTCAAAAGAGCATTTTGATCTTGTTCTTACCGATCTTATTATCCCGGGCGTTGATGGTTTTAAAGTTCTAGAAACTATTCAAGAGAAGAAAACGAAAACACCTGTTCTTGTTATGACAAACTTAAACCAAGAAGAAGACCGTAAGAAAGCATCAGACCTAGGTGCTGCAGACTTTTTTGTTAAGTCTAATTCTCCAATATCGTTAATCGTTGAATCTGTCAAAAAAGCACTACTCACTTCGTGAGTATCGTAGTACACTATATCTATGAACATTGACACCACTAACAACATAAAAGAGATTCTCATAAACGGTAACTATATTAGTACCGAAGATGCAGAAAAAGCAGAAGCTATAGCAAAGCAGGGAGACATTGCATTTGTCGACGCACTTTTACGTGACGGTGTTGTTAATAGTGATATTGTAGGGCAAGCAATTGCAGAAAGCTACAAAGTCCCGTATGCGGATCTTAACTCTGCATCTATTAGTGCAGACCAGGTGCGTAAGATTCCAGAGGATATAGCAAAAAAACTACGTGTAGTTCTTTTTACTGATGAGGATGAAACAGAAGGTGAGGTTACAGTTACCTCAGATGACCCCCTCCAGGAAGGACTCGAGAAGGAGCTCCAACCACTTTTTGAAGGCAAGAAAATTAATCTAACCTATTCGCTTTCTGAAGATATCGATAGCTTCTTTATTTATTATGAAAAGCCACTTGATACACGGTTTTCTAAGATTATCGAGGAATCAGATCGTGTAGCGCCTGAGATTCTTGAAGAGATCTTTGATGATGCGATTACGTACAGAGCATCAGATATTCACTTTGAGCCACAAGCAAAAGTTGTTGTGATACGTTTTCGTGTGGATGGTGTGCTTCATGAGGCAGGAAGACTTCCAAAAGAATATTACGAAAATGTTATCAATAGAATAAAAGTAAAAAGTGCACTTCGTATCGATGAGCACTATGCTGCACAAGATGGATCGCTCCATTATGATGGTAAGAGTGGTATATCAGTAGATATGCGTACCTCGATTGTTCCAATTGTAGAAGGTGAAAAAGTGGTACTACGTGTTCTTGGTTCATATGTGCAAGGTCTTACCTTTAATGACCTCGGACTTACTCCTAAGAATCAAGAGTTACTTCGTGAGGCAGCAGAAAAGCCTTTCGGTATGATTCTTGTGGTTGGGCCAACAGGGTCAGGTAAGACAACGACACTCTACTCACTCCTTAAGATGCTCAACACACCTGATACAAATATCACAACGATTGAAGACCCTGTTGAATATAAAGTGCAAGGACTCAATCAGATTCAGGTAAATCAAGTGACAGGACTCACATTCGTGCGTGGACTTCGTGCTATTGTGCGACAAGACCCAGATATCATTCTTGTGGGAGAAATACGTGATCTTGAAACTGTAGAAATTTCTGTAAACGCAGCGCTTACTGGGCACCTTCTTTTGTCTACATTTCACGCCAACGATGCCGCAACAGCTATTCCTCGTCTTTTGGATATGGGAACAGAACCGTTCTTGCTCTCATCAACAATGAACCTTATTATTGCACAACGTCTTGTGCGTAAGATATGTGATCACTGTAAAGTTTCAGTTGTTAAAACTCCAAAAGATTTTGATACTCCACAGTTGCGCGATGTGGTAAAGTTTTTGCCATCAAAAGAAATAACGCTTTATGAGGGTAAGAAATGCGAAGTGTGTGGCTTTACTGGATACAAAGGAAGAACTTCTATCTATGAAGTTATCAAGATTACCCCAACACTCCAAGAACTTATTGTTAAGCGACCATCTGCTCAAGAAATCTGGGAACTTGCACGTAAAGAAGGTGCAAAGTCAGTGTTTGAGGATGGCTTAGAGAAAGTAAAGAACGGTCTAACTTCTATTGAAGAGTTGGTGCGCATTGCACCACCACCTGACTCGCTTGTGAGAACTGTAGCAGGAGAAAAAACTACAAAGACCAAGACTAAAGAAAAGTAGTCTAAAGCCTACGCCTCTCTTCGCTCATTTTTATCATATGCCAACAGTAACTCAAAACAAGATTAAAAAAACAAAAAGCTCCTCTAAAGATATGCTTGCATTTTTTGATAGTCATGGAACTACTCCAGAAGAAATTCCAAAACCAAAAAAGGAGGTAAAGGTAAGTTCCAAAAAAAATACTAAACAAGAAGCTGTTACTGAGGAAAAGGAGGTTCTAGGTGAAAAGTCCTCCATCCAAGAAGTTGAGATTCCTACGGCAAAGAAAAATGACAAAGCAGAAGCTGTAAAAAAAATTCAGACATCAAGTATAGCAGCAAGCGACACTTCAAAGACAGAAAAGAAAACTTCAGCACTTGGTTCTTTTTTTGGTAAGGAAGATAATCAAGAAAAAAAGAAAGAGGTAAAAGAAGAAGATAGCGAGTCAACAAAGAAGAAAGAAGAAAAAAGTACAAAACCATCACTCTTTGGAAGACTTTTCGGGTCGAGATCAAAGACTAAAGAACAAGAGGTTTCTGAAGCAAAAAATAGATCTGCCGAAAAAGTAATTATTTCAGAGCCGGTAAAAGCAACCCCAATTCCTCAGCGTAAGCTTGCTAATCAGTCTAAGTTGTCTACTTTTGGTCTTTCTAAGGAGCGTGATCAGTTTATTGAAAATCTTAGCATGCTAGTGCTCTCAGGAATGTCTATTGTGAGTGCCATTAGTTCAATCATTAAGCAGACAAAGTCTAGTGGAATGAAACTTATCCTTGAACGCATGCTTGCAGAAATTGAAGCGGGCTCAACTATCTGGAAAGCGTTTGATAGAACTGAGTTTTTCAAAGGGTATACTATATCACTTATTCGTCTTGGTGAGGAGTCAGGGAACTTTGCTGAGAATCTAAAAGTAGTTGCTCTTGAAGAAGAAAAAGACAGAGAGTTCAAGTCAAAAGTAAGATCAGCGCTTATGTATCCGATATTTGTTCTTGGACTTACTGCAATTATTGGTATCGGTATCTCGTGGTTCATTCTTCCAAAACTCTCTAAGATTTTTTATGATCTTAAGCTAACACTTCCTTTTATCACAAAAGTTCTTCTTGCGTTTGGTGTATTTTTGAGTAAACATGGAATCGTCGTGGTACCTCTTGCAGCAGTTGTTATTTTCGGTATTGGATATATTGTTTTTATTTACAAGAAGACTAAGTTTATAGGTGAGTATATTATTTTTGCGATCCCTGGAGTAAAGATGCTCCTTATGGAAGTAGAAGTTGCACGCTTCGGATACCTTTTAGGAACTCTTCTTGAGGCAGGTCTTCCGGTTACAAAAGCAATCGACTCACTTGCGAGCGCAACAGAAGTTATTCGGTACAAAAAATTCTATTTAGCTTTGAGAGAGTCTATTGATATGGGTAACTCATTTGAAAAATCGTTTGCACTCTACAAAAATATCGACAAAATTATCCCTCCACCAATTCAGCAGCTCATTGTTTCCGGAGAACAATCAGGCAATCTCAACAAGACACTTATCAAAGTTGGGCAAGTGCTTGAAGCAAAATCAGATACAACAACCAAGAATCTTACGATTATTATGGAGCCAATCCTTCTTGTTATTGTATGGGCAGGGGTGGTGACGGTTGCGTTTGCTGTTATTTTGCCAATTTATAGTCTTGTTGGTGGGCTTAATAATATTAAGTAGTAACGTCAGTATGCAAAGTGGTAAGATTCGAGGATTTACGTTGCCGGAGATGTTGCTCTCTGTTTCGATTCTTGCAATCATTGGAGCGATGGTTATTCCTTCGTATCATACCTTTATTGTGCGCAACGATCTTGATCTAGCGTCTCAATCTCTTGCGCAGAGTTTGAGACGGGCACAGTCTTTGTCTGCTTCGGCAGATGGGGATATTGAATGGGGTGTTCGTGTGGGTGTAGGGAGTATACTAGTATATAAAGGGTCAAGTTATATTTTACGTGATGTTACTTATGACGATAATACACAAATACCAAAAACTCTTGTTCCAACAGGTTTGGTAGAAGTTAATTTTTCTAAAATTAAGGGGGTGCCAAGTGCCACTGGGACATTCATGTTTACTTCGCAAGCAAATGAGACGCGTACAATCACAATCAATGAAAAAGGTATGGTGGATTACTAACTTAAGAGGGTTTCTTCTTGTGGAGATTTTGCTCGCTAGTTCAGTTTTTATTATTTTTATGGCTGCATTTTCGGGTGCCTTCTATTATGGTATTCAGTCCTCAAATCTGGCGGGTGATAGAGCGCGAGCAATCGTGTACGCAGAAGAAGGGCAAGAGGCGGTGCGAAGTATCAAGAATACAAGCTTCTCGAATCTAACCAACGGAACGTATGGGTTGGTCTATTCAAGCAGTTCTTGGCAACTCACAGGCACTCCAGATACTTCAGGGATCTTCACAAGAACAGTTACTATTTCTTCTATTGATAGTAAACGAAAAAAAGTTGATGTGACTATATCATGGCAACAGACTCCAGCTAGAACTGCGAGCATTACAACAACATCTCGTCTTACTGATTGGAAAACCCCAATTAATCTTGGTGTTGGTGTTACTATTAATAAAGTTGTTATTAACCATGGACTATCTCAGACTGCATCGAACTTTGCACCGTTTAAGGTTGGGGCAACAACAGTTACACTAGGAAGTTCTACTATTTTCAACCCTGGAACGTACACAGTCTCAGAAACAACTGACTCACGGTATAACCAGACCTTTAGTGGAGATTGTAACAGTAGTGGTCAGATTACCATTGTGAGCTCCGGTACAGTAAAGTTCTGCACAATTACTAATGAAGAAAAACTTGCCTATGTAACTGTTAATGCAACTGTTATCAACCATGGGAAAAATTACACAACTAATAACTTCACTCCTTATAAGGTAGGATCAACAACCATAACACTTGGTGCGCAGACTCCGATTAATTCTGGAACGTATAAAGTAACTGAATCAACAAGTACATTCTTTGATCTTACTTTTAGTGGAGATTGTTTTACTGATGGGACTATTACACTTAGTCCTGGAGATAATAAAGTGTGTAATATAACCAACGAAGAGATTCTTGTTGGCAACAGTAGTCAGTCTCTTCCGGGTATTATGATTTACGGTGATGGTAGTAACGTTCCTAAGTATCGTACATTTAATCAAAATGATAATACGTTTAGTCTAGAGACAGGAACATTTACGGCAACTGTTGGGCCTACGTGGATTATACGTACATCGCCAACGCAGCACTTGGCGCTCGCGGGGTACTATGATTCATCAGGTACGCTTACGATTATGTGTTTTAACGGTACTGCTTGGACTCAAGAATATCAAGCAGCATCTGGGGGAGTAGGTAATCGTCATCGTTTTGATATTACGTTTGAAAAAACATCAGGTGATGCGATGGTTATTTTTAGTAAAGGAGCACACGTTTTTAGTCAGCTTGGTTGGCGAACAAAAACAGGTGGGACAGCTTGTGGGCAAGGATGGTCAGGAGAGACATTGCTTGACCCCCTTCGAACATCAAATGACATCATGTATGTAAAACTCGCACAAGATAGACGTGTTGGCTCGAACTTGCTTGCAGTTACATGGGTTGATACAAGTGATGATATTTCTGCCAAAATTTGGGATGGAAGTTCATGGGTAAATGAACCAAGTGCTGTTTCTGACAATAACGTGGAAAGAATTTCTTCGTCTCATGATATTGAGAACATGGATATTGAGTATGAGTCACTCTCTGGAGATCTTATGCTTGTTTGGGCAAATGGAAATGGTAACAACGGTACAAATGGCGTCAGATATAGAACATGCTCTGGAGGAATTGCTACCTGTACATGGGGAGCAGTAACAACTCCTCCTACATTTATTGATGATGCAACAAGTCTTGATATTTCAGCTAACCCAAGTACCGATGAAGTAGTTTTTGCTTCTATTGGTAATTCAGGTGGGGATCTTCAAGTTGGGTATTGGAATGGAACAGGGTGGATAAATACCGCTAATGTCGACACGTCGTGTACTTCACCATATACTGCATCTAAGCTAGTTGCTACTGGATGGCTTTCAAATGGTACAACAACGCGTTCAGTTGTTGTGTATTCTGATCTTAACTCAACAAGTATTAACTGGTACACAGGGAATGCTGGTGTGTTTACACGTCAGCCTGATTTTGCGCCAACACCTGCAATCGCTAGCCCTCGAGGGTATATGGATATATACCTCAATCCGCGTGACAGTGCTCAGTTGATGTATCTTACTTCAGATAATAATAGCGACCTTTTTGCAAAGCGACTCATGATGTCTTCAACATCAGTAATTTCATGGACTAACTCAGATGGTGGTGCTCTTGAAACAACTTTGCCGCAAATTATTTCGTCACCATTTTCGTTTGCATTTTGGCAGCAATAAGTACATGAAATTATTTCGTTCACAAAAAGGGTTTACGCTTGTTGAGATGATCCTCTACGTTGCTATTTGTTCTATTCTGATGGCGACAATATCAGTTTTTCTATCTTTCTTGCTCGAGGCGCGAGTGCGGAGTCAAGCAATTACTGAGGTTAATCAGCAAGGGTTTCAAGTTATGAGTCTTATAACACAGACAATTCGTAACGGCAGAAGTATACAGGTTCCTTCTACAGGTCTCTCCTCTTCAACTCTTTCACTTACAACAGGTGATCCATTGCTTAATCCAACCCTATTTTATCTTAGCGGTACAACAATGATGACGCAGGAAGGTTCAAAAACACCTCTTCCTTTAAGTAACGGAAGGGTGTCTATATCAGATCTTGTGTTCCAAAATCTATCGTCTGGAAGTTCGACAGAAAAAATTATAAGAATTTCGTACACAATTAATTATTTAAATACACAAAATAAAAGTGAGTATATGTTTAGTAAAAGTTTTTCAAGTAGTGCTACACTACGATAAAAGCAATGATGTACTCTTACCGAAAAAATACATATAGACGTGGGTATATTGCACTGGTGTCAGTTATTCTGATGTCAGCACTTGGTGTATCAATTATGATCTCAGTTATTGCAGCCGGAGTGAACGCTTCTAAGACAGACTTTTCACTTCAGCAGTCAGGAGCAGCAAGGAGTGTTGCTTCTTCTTGTGCTGAAGAAGCGCTGCAGAGGATTGTGGAAACCGCTACGACATCTTCAAGCGGTAACTTAAGCATAGGGTCAGGTACGTGTACGTATCTTATATCTTCTACAGGCGGAGAAAATATCACAATACAATCAACGGGGATTTTGGGAAGTGTGACAAGTAAAATAAGAGTGGTGTTAGCTACAACTACGCCCGCAATTAGTTTATCCTCATGGGAGGAGGTTTCTGACTTTTAAAGCAAAAAATGTTTGCTATACTAGAATGGTAGGTTAGTAAGGGTTATTCTTGCTACCTCACACGTGCAAGAATATCTTATTAATAAGATTTATTTAAAAGTTAACGTTTCAAAAGTTTAATACAATTATATTTGTATTCTCATAGTTATGAAAAAAATACTACAAAACCAAAAAGGATTTACACTTATTGAAATCCTCTTGGTGGTTGCTGCAATTGCGATCTTGGCAGGTATCGTTATCGTGGCTATTAACCCTGCTAAGCAGCTCGGTGATACACGTAACGCTTCACGTAACTCAGCTGTTAACACAATCCTTAACGCAGTTACACAGTATGCTGTTGATAATAACGGTATTCTTCCAACAGGAATTTCAACAACAACAACAGAAATTTGTTCTTCTGCGGTTGCGACATCTTCTTGTACAGGTCTTGTAGATCTTTCTGTTCTTACAATCAACGGAAAGTATCTTACTGCAATTCCTGATGAACCACAGAAGACTAATGCAAACGGAGCAGGGTATACCATCGCTAAGAACTCAACAGGACGTGTAACTGTTTCTGCACAGTTCCCAGAAAGTGGTCAAACTATTTCTGTAACTCGCTAATCATTTTTCATGGTTACATGGTTTTCTCGTAAAAAAAAAGAGATAACTCAACCATCGAGAAAAGATGATTTTGTTTCTATTGCATCTCATGAGTTACGAAGCCCTCTTTCTATCATCAAGTGGTATACCGAGATACTTCTCGATGGCGACGCAGGACCTCTTACTGATGATCAACGTAAATATCTTACGACAATAGAAGCAAGCAATCAGCGTGCTATAGACCTCATACGTTCACTACTAAACGTATCCAGACTTGATCTGGATACGTTTAGTATTTCTCCTGAACCTTGCAGCGTAACATCCTCTGTGGATAGTGTTATTCTTTCAATGAAAAATGATTTTTCTAGAAAAAATGTGAGTGTAATACATGAGCGTATGTCTGAAAGTGTTACTGTTTTGTTAGATAAAAGAATTCTTGAACTCACGCTTAGACAATTGGTTACAAATGCTCTTATGTATTCTCACGATAACAGTGCAGTGACTATACAGACGTCATTTCATCTTCCAGGTTCTCTTGTTGGAGGTATGGAAGTACCAGAAGAAAGTATTGTTGTTGCTGTCCTTGATAAAGGGGCAGGTATTCCTGATAAAGATAAAGATAAAATTTTTACAAAGATGTTTCGGGCGTCAAATGCAGAACAAGCAGGAGGCACAGGCTCTGGGCTTGGTCTGTATATTGTAAAGACAATTATGAATCTTCCGTATGTTGCTGGAGATGTGTGGTTTTCTTCAGAAGAAGGAAAAGGGTCTACATTTTATCTGGCGATACCAACAAAAGGAATGCAAAAAAAGGAAGGGAGAACGGTACTGGAGTAGTTGCTGGCTTTTGGTGGTTAGTTATCAGTAAATATAATACTACAAAACTCGCGTCCATAGGACGCGAGTTTTGTATTGTTTCTACCTACCAGTGTCTACTATCTAACGTCTAATATCGACCCCTACACTCCTCGCAACACGGTTACTTTTGCACCTATACTATTAAGGCGCTCTGCAATATCTGCATAGCCACGCTTAATAGAATATACATTACGAAGCAGTGAGTGGCCTTCTGCTGCCAGCATGGCAATAAGAATGATTGCTGTCGGGCGAAGTGCAGGAGGGGAGACAATCTGTGCTCCACGTAACTTGCTTACTCCTGTAACGAGAGCTCGGTGTGGGTCAAGAAGCTTGATATCTGCACCAAGTCTGTTTAGTTCTGTAAAATAGATAGCACGATTTTCCCAAGTCCAGTCATGAATAAGTGTCTGACCTTCCGCAAAAGTAGCTATTGGAACGAAAAACGGAAGGTTGTCGTTGTTGATGCCTGGGAATGGCTGGGTGTGGATCTTGTCGTGAGGAGCCTTTAGGTGTGACGGAAGTACGGTGATGTCAACAAGTGATGTCCTGTTATTTTTTGCAAGATAAGGTTTTGATAGTTTGAATTGAAGCCCCATGCGTTTGAGCTTTTCTAGTTCAAGAGTAAGGAACTCAATAGGACAGCGAGCAACTGTAAGCGTGCTTTTTGTTACGATTCCTGCTGAGAGGAAGAACATACTCTCAATAGGATCTTCGCTATTATAGTGTTCAACAGTGATGTCGATATCTTTTTTTCCGTGGACAACAAGTGTGGTTGTACCTATCCCATCAATAACAACACCAAATGATTCAAGTAAAAAACAAACATCTTGGACTTGGTAGTTTGGTGGGGCAAATTTTATTGTTGTTGTTCCTTCTATTTTTGCAGCCGCAATAAGGGCTGTGATTGCACCAGTGTCAGATGATTCATAGAGTGGAATTACATTTGGTGTAAGTTTGGTGTGACTAACTACGTAGTGGTCATCTTTTGTCTCAATGTGAACACCTAAGTAATCAAGAGCATACTTGTGGGATGCGACAGTTCGTTCACCCATCTTACAGCCACCAGAGTGGGGGAGCTTGAAGGAATCGGTGTAATGAATAAATGCCCCAGCAAAGGTAAATGACCGTATCTTTTCAGCAACACTTCTATCTAGCTTAGAAAAAGTGAGTTTTTTGGGTGGGGTTATTTCTAGTGCTGTATCGTTATGAACCCAACGAATTTTTACACCAACACTTTCAAGGAGTTCTTTGTATCTGTGTACTTCTTCAATATGAGGTATATCATGAAGTGTTGTTGTGCCTCTGTTTACCAAAGCTGCAACCATCATGTTGATTGCGCCATTTTTTGAGGTGTTTGTATGAATAGTCCCACGTAACTTTCTACCACCTTCAACACTGAAGTCAATGGTGTCTTGGATGCTTACAATATTATGCTTAAGTACTTCACCTATCTTAAGGAGTTGCTCGATTGTTACGTTTTGGTGACCGCTTTCAATGCGTGCTACAGCTGATTGGGAAGTCTTTAGTTTCTTTGCAAAATCATCTTGAGTCAATCCTTTTTCCTCACGCAACTTTTTAATAAAAAGCCCTATTTTTTCTTGATCATTAGGTTCCATATTTTAATATTATATCATATATGATATAAACAAAAAAGTGGATAAAAGTTATTGACCAAATGTATGCTGGGTTAGCAGAAACAGTACCTATACAAATGAAGCAATGGTAAGAAGTGAAATTACTCCCATGCAAAGTGTTGTAAGAATAACAAGGCTATTGCTAAGAATGCCACTTACCTTGTCACCAAGTATTTTTTTATTATTTGCTATCAAAAAGATAATTATAAGAAGTGGTGCAGCTAAGATACCATTTACCGCAGCTGCATAATAGAGCATCATAACAGGGTCAATATTAATAAAATTAAGCATGACCCCAACAAGTACAGTGATTGCTAAAATGCTATAAAATCCAAAAGCTTGTTTAAATGTTTTCCCTAAACCTAATGGAAAGTTAAAAGTTTCTGCAACAGAGTATGCAAAGGAACCAGCAAGAACAGGGATTGCGAGGAATCCAGTACCTAAGATACCAAACGCAAAGAGATATACAGCAAAGTCGCCAGCAAGTGGTCTAAGCGCCTCAGCAAGCTCTGTAGCAGATGAGATTACATGGTTTCCGCTTGAAGCAATTGTGCTAGATGCAGTTATGATAATGAAAAAAGCAATAACATTAGAAAGAACCATACCGATGACGGTGTCATTTCTCATTGTTATTAAATCTTTTTGTGTTATGTGTGGTCGACCCTGCCCAAAACCTTTGATTTTTTTAGAGTCAATCTCTTCCTCCACTTCTTCGTCTGCTTGCCAGAAAAATAAATATGGAGATATTGTTGTACCAAGAAAAGCAGTTATGTTAAGTAAAAACGCTTGGTTCCACTCCATGTGTGGTGTGAGCGCAGCACGAAGAATTTCTATCCAATTTTGTTGTATAAAAAATGCAACAACAACATAGGAGAGTACTGTTGCAGCAAAGTATTTAAGTACTTTTGCTAACATGTGATACGGGATAACAATTGTACTTACTAAGCTTAAAAATGTAATTGTAATAAGTGATAACCCAAATGGAAGTGGGGTTATCATGGCTAATGCTTGCCCCATAGCTCCTAAATCAGCACCAATATTAATAATGTTTGCAACCCCAAGAAGAAGTACTGCACCAAAAAGAATTTTTTTTGAATAGTATTTTTTGATAACTCCAGCTAGACCTTGTCCTGTTACCATGCCAATTCGCCCACACGCTTCCTGAACAGCAATCATTGCAGGTATTGCGTAGACGGTGAGCCATAGTTGAGTGAGTCCAAAAATAGCCCCAGTTTGGGCATAGGTAGCAATTCCTGAAGGATCATCATCAGCAATCCCAGTAATGAAGCCAGGGCCAAGGGACTTTTTTATTTTCTTAAGGAGTGACATGACTACAGGTTAGTATATATCAGCATGTTATCTTTAGCTATTGACTCTACATTTTTGATACACTCTCTTTATGAAAAGCAGTCCATTTCTGGAATATATATTGTATGATATTTTTGGTGAACATGAACCTATTACTACTCGAGTTATGATGGGTGCACACGTGCTGTATTATGAAGGCAAGACATTTGCTATTGTAGAAAATGACGAGCTTTATTTTAAGGGAAATAAAGAGTTAATGAGTTGGTATTTAGAAAGAGGGGGTAAGCAGTTTAGCTATCAAAAAGAGGGTAAGGTGGCGCACCTATTTTATTTTTATGTACCACCTGAAGTATATGAAGATAAAGAAAGTCGTGAAGAGTGGTTAGGTGTAGCATTATCAGTTGCAAAGTTGCCAAAGAAATAGTTAGTAGTTTGTAGTTAAAAGCGCAACACCCGAAGGGTGTTGCGCTTTTAACTATATATTAGTTTACCTGGTGTGCTACAAGATTCTGATAAATAGCATTGGTTTGCATAAGTTCATCATGTGTTCCTTCTCCGACAACACGGCCCTTGTCCATGACAATAATCTTGTCTGCATCACGTATTGTTGAGAGACGATGAGCAATGATAATAGTGGTCTTACCTTTTGAGACATCGTTAATTGCTTCCATTACTTTTGCTTCATTTTCGGTATCAAGAGATGACGTGGCTTCATCGAATATAAGTATTTCAGGATTCTTGATTATGGCGCGTGCAATACCGATACGTTGGCGTTCTCCGCCGGATAATTTCACTCCACGTTCACCGACTACAGTATCGAATCTCTTTTCTCCAAGCCTGTGATAGAACTGGTCGATTCTTGCGTGAGAGGCAATGTTTTCTAGGTCTTTTTCTGCCTCTTCTCGCTTCTGTTGATTTACCGCAATAAGAATATTTTCTCGAATCGTGTCATCAAGGAGGTCAACATGCTGTTCGACATAACCTAGATGTTCACGAAGATATCCTGCATCAATATCGCGCAGCTCATGATCGTCGATACAAATTGATCCCTCATGATAATCATACGCACGTAGTAGTAGTTTTACAATTGTAGATTTACCTGACCCAGAAGAGCCAACAAATGCAGTTTTCTTTTTGGCTGGAATTGTAAATGAAAGATTGTCAAAAACAGAGTGGTGTCCTTTTTCATAATGAAAAGATACTTGAGAAAAAGTGATGTCGCCACTAAGGTTGACACCGACTTCTCCAGATTCCTTAAATGACGGTGTCTTGTCCATGATATCAAAATATTTTTCAGCATCTGCATACGATTGTGGAATTTGCCTCATGACTGATGAGAGAGCGCCGATTCCCCAGTAGAGTCTATTAATGAGATTGAGCACAAGATAGATAGTGCCAATAGTGTAGGCACCAATTAGGTAGAGATATGATGCAAGTGCAAATGTCATAACCACTGAGAGTTCTGTAAAGACGTGTCGTCTTGAGTTGTTGGTTGCCGCCCTGCCTAATGTTATAAGATGGTGCTTCACAGCGTGTAGTCTCTTCGTAAGGTATTCATTTAAAAAATAGTCTTCACGATGTAAGAGTTTGATTGTTTGTAAGTGGGTGAATGCCTCTGTGCGTTGTCTGGAGTGCTCATTCCACTGATCTCTATTTTTGGTAACATACACATGGTGACCTTTCTGGAACATATATGACCAAATGACAATTACTATAATAATAACAGAGCTGATACCAGCAAGTAGCGGGCTATGAATGTAGAGTGTCAAGATTGCGATAATCGCAAGAGTTATTGTAGGTAATACAGTGGTTACTAGTTTAGTTATGATATCTAAAATAGCTTGCTCACCTTTAGAAATAACTGTTAATTTAAGTGCCGAATGATCTTCAATATGCTGAGCAGGGGTCAGTGAAAGAATTTTTCGGTAGGAATACTCTTGAATGAACTGAAATAATGTTTGATCAAGATTATTCATTGTATTTTTTACAGCAAGATAATCTACATAGACGTCAACCACATACAAGATTGCATACCCAACAAATACGTAAATAAGAAGTTCTATATTTTTCAAAACAAGGAGATTAAGAATTGTGCTTTGCCCGTACGCAATAGCAACAACAAATCCTTGGGCAATGATAATAAGTCCAAGCTGAATATAAAAGTACTTATGGAATGGTTTTAGAATAAACCATAACCTTGCAATATTCTTAATGTGTTCTTTCATACTTCTACAAGCTTATGCTTTAAGGTGGAGGTAGATATCTTCAAGGGCCCGAACAGCATCTCCTGCGGCTATATTGTTCTGATGGTACAGTACATCGGTACAATCTCCAGCCGCCCAGATACCTTGCACAGATGTTTCTTGCGTACGAGGGTTAATGACGATGTTATTTGTCGGGGTCATTTCTACGAGTCCTTGGACAAATGATGTTGCAGGGATCTGGCCAATCTCCACAAAGACTGCAGAGACAAGAAGTGTGGTTTCATTACCTGATTCGTCTTTGTATGAAATTGATTCCACAAAAGGGGAACCTTCTACTTTTGTTGGCACTACATTTTCGATAAGTTTGAAATGCTCGTTCTTTTTTATTTTTTCAATCGTGATGGCGTCTGCTCGTGGTGTGCTACGAGAGAGTAGTGTGACACTCTTGCAATATGCAAGAAGCTGTGCTGCAGATTCAAAGCCGGCATTTCCTCCACCAACTACAACCACATTCATTCCACCAAAGAGTGGCCCGTCACACGATGCGCAATAGGTGAGACCTTTATGTTCAAGGTTATCTGCTCCAGGGACTTCGAGTCGTCTTCGTGAAGATCCTGTTGCAACAAGAACAGTCTTACTTGTGTGGACACCTTTTGGAGTAGTAACAGTAAGGTTACCATCTGTTCCTTCTACTTTTGTAACTTCAGTTTCTAGAATTGAGAGAATATCACCTTTATATTCTTCGACGTGTGCACGGAGTGATTTTGCAAGATCTGCACCATGAATATGAGGTGTTCCTATCCAGTTCTGAATATCTTCAGAAACAGTTGATTGACCGCCCCATTCTTTTAGGATAAGAAGTGTCTTAAGTTGCTTACGTGCTGCATAGACTGCAGCTGCACATCCTGCTGGGCCTCCACCGATAATAATGAGATCGTGAGTATTTTGCATATAGTGTAATTATATCATGAGAATCATAACTATCAGGGTTGCCTTATTTGATAATGTTTAATCTATTTTTTGTTGATCTGGGTGATGTTTTTCACTCAAACTGTTTTACCTGTACATGGTGGTGTTTTTTTACTTTTTTGTGTAATACTGTGTTACATTGCCTGCAACAATGACAAAGCTTCAAAAAATTTTAAAAAATAGTGCATATTTTGCTGGTGTCATCTTTACCTCGGCTGCATTTTTTTTAGGAATATTTTGTGCAATGACTGGTCTAAAGAT
>CAZJJX010000012.1:3348-15091 GCA_964546555.1 uncultured Candidatus Saccharibacteria bacterium | reverse complement strand
GATTAAAACGACATGTCGTTTCCATACGTCTATTTTTCCACTCTCACTAATGCTACATGTAATAATTGGGCTATATTTAGTTATCGATACAATAATGATTCTTATTAGCGAAGAAAAAAGAAATTTATATGAAGGTGTTCATTCTACATTGAGGCAAGCTATACTATGTCTCCTTGTTGGAGAATGGTTCTACTTTTCTTATTTTTTACTTTTGTCTATTTAAAAAATAAAGTTTTTAATATAAAAGCACCACTATTATAAGATGTGGTGCTTTTAGTTTGTCTTTAAATTTGAAAACTACAATGAAATTATTTCTTTCTTCTTAGAAATGGCGGTAGCGCTTCCCACTCATCTTCATCGTCTTCATCTTCGAATTTAAATACTGGTTTTTTTGAAACAGGGGTCGTTTTTTTGTCTTCGACAAGCTTAGTCTCTCCTTCTTTGAGTTCATGATCGATACGATCGGTACGTTTCTCTTCGGTTGCTTCTATGATTGTCTCACGAATAGATTCTGTCTTTTCAATACGAGGCTCTGGTCGTAGTACCTCCTCTTTTTCTTTTCGTGGAGCTTCATATGAAACCTCCTCTTCTTGGTGCATAACAGGGATACCACCTGTTCTGTGTGTGAAACCACTTGGGAATCCTGTTGCGATAACAGTAACCTTAATTTCATCTTTTTTGAGTGCTGGATCTGTTGCGATACCAAAAATAATTTTTGCATCCTTATCAACTGATTCAGTGATAATTTTCGCAGCTTCTTGTACCTCGTACATACCAAGGTCTTCTGCTCCGTAAATTGCAAAGAGTACTCCCTTTGCTCCATGGATAGAAACATCAAGTAGTGGTGAGTTAACTGCTGCTGTTGCTGCCTCACGTGCACGGTTCTCTCCCATGCCACGTCCTACACCCATGAGCGCAGTTCCTGAGTCCTTAAGAATTCGTTTGATATCAGCAAAGTCGAGATTGATTGTTCCTGCGGTTCTGATGATGTCTGAGATACCTTCGACTGCCTGCTTGAGAACTTCGTCACACATTTCAAACGCTTGTTTTACGGTTGTGTTTTTATCAATTACAGAAAGTAGTCGATCGTTAGGAATAACAATAAGCGCATCAACTTCCTTTTCGAGTTCCTCTAGTCCTCGTTCTGCAAGCTTCATACGTGATGCACCCTCAAAGAAAAAAGGTTTTGTAACGACACCGATTGTAAGTATCCCTTCGTTCTTCGCAACTGACGCAACAACAGGAGCTGCTCCTGTTCCTGTCCCTCCGCCCATACCGCCAGCAATGAAAACCATATCTGCTCCTTTGATGACATCTTGGATTTCTTCGCGGGTTTCTTCTGCACTTCGCTTTCCAATTTCTGGATCCATTCCTGCACCGAGTCCTTTGGTAAGATTTTTTCCAATGTGGATTTTCTTTTCTGCAAGTGAGTGATGAAGATCTTGTGTATCAGTATTCATCGCCACGAATTCAACCCCTTGAAGTTTCGAGTTGATCATGTGATTCAGCGCTCCTTTTCCAGATCCTCCGATACCAATTACTTTGATGCGTGCGAAGCTTTCAATTTCAGGGTTTACTTTTGCCATAGGGGATAAGATGTCGTTACAATTAGTATATGATAACTATACCAACTACAGGCCTTTTTTGCAAAGCGGGTCATTCAAGTCTATTTTTGCAAAAAAGCTTTATTTTTTAAGGTAAAAATTGAGAAATAATTTTTTTGACACGTGACCACATTGATGTTATTAACTCCTTTAAGACATCTTTTTCGCTATCGTGTGGTGCAAGAAGTGTGAGACCGTAACTGCGTGCCCATGTGCTATCACGGAGTGCATCTCCAGTCATTCTTGTAACTTCATTGCTTGTCATTTTGATTGGAAGGCGAAGCTCGTTACGAAAAATAAATTCTAAGCGTGGTACAAGTGATGCTGCGCCTGTCACAACAATACCTGCAGGGAGTAATTCTGCGCGTTGAATACGCATCAGTTCACGGTTGATCTTTGTACACAGATCTTCAAGTCGTGCGTCGATAATTTCTTCTACACGTCGTTTTGAGTATGGGTATGTTGCTCGTCCGCACTTCATCTCTTCTGCTTCCTCTAAAGTTACTTTCATGCCAAGTGCAATATCTTTTGTGATATCATCACCGCCAACTGGAATTGTTGAAATAAGAAGTGGGCTGTTTTTTTCGTAGACAAGTAGTGATGTCACAGCTTGTCCAATGTTTACGAGAGCGACGCCCGCGATCTTTTGTTTCTTTGTTAAAAGGGGGATGCTCTCTGCAATTGGTCCAGCGACGATATCAGTTACACGAACACGAGCATGCTCTAGTGTTTTTTTGAGGATGTTCATGCACTGAAGTGGATAGGTGACATAGAGTGTTTTTGTTTCTAGCTTGTTGCCACGTACACCAATGATGGTACCCTGAATCTTGTTACCATCTACTTTATGGTCTATTGGAATTGCGTGAACAATAGACTTGTTGCGAATATCAGGGATAGCACGGTTACCATCTTTGATAGCATTATCGATATCAAGATCAGTAATGGAAGCATCACCCCTGGATACTTGAGCGTACCCACTTGTGTGGTGTGAGGTAAGTCCTGTTGCACCAAGAGCAACGAGGGTGTGCGCTGTACGTAGTCCTGATTGCTCTTCAAGAGACATGACAGCGTTTGCAATTGCTTGAGCAACTTCTTGTTCGTCTATGATATTTCCACGATCAACACCGTCAAGAGATTTTTTATAAGAAGCAACCACACGAGGGAAACGATGTTCTTCGTGGACAATAGCACCAACCGCACGGAGGTTGCCGCTACCAATATCGATACCTATGATCATTGTCTCTTTATTTCTTGCCACGGAAAAATGTAGTTAGGTACTTCTCTTCTAATGCCTCCATTGTACTACCATGGTCAAGTCCTTTCAAATGTAGGCATCCGTGTACAAAAAGCAGATGAAGAAACTTCGAATATGACATTGAAAACTTCGCTGCATCTTTTCGTGCGATACTCAGTGATATGTAGATCTCTCCTTCAGTGTCACTTAATGGGAAAGAAAGAATGTTGGTTGCATAATCTTTTTCACGATAGGTGGCGTTACGTTCCTTGGACTCTTGTGGTGTGCAAAAAATAACCGTGAGATCGTAATTCTTACCAAGAATTTTTTCTTTGATGTCTTTGTAGGGGATCTCAGGGATTGGTCCTTTTTTGCGAACAATGGTGAGGTTTTTTAACTCAATTAATGCCATGATGTTTGTATATAGGTAATACTACCATAGAAAGAAGGAGTGCCGTAGGCACTCCTTCTTCTTTGGTCGTATGTGAATTATCTGGTTATCTTCTGCCTTTCTTTCGTTCTACAACCTTACCCATACGCTTGTCTTCTTCGTATTTTGCAAGGTTTGCAATTTTCTTGAGACGTGCACGCTTGGTCTTTAGTACTGAAAGTGGACGCTCATTGTAACGGATACCACGAACTCGTGGGAGAATTCCTGATTCCTGAACGCGCTTCTGGAAACGACGAATAAGAGAAAGCGCATTTTCGCTTGAGTTCTTTTTTACTTCTACATTAACGTTTGACATATGTGGGAGTAATTATAACATGATTTTTAGGTGCTTGCAACCATATTTTTGCAGTTTAATGGCCATTTTTTAATCTTGCTACTTTTATATTTTTTGCTTTTTTATCGAAATAGACAGAATAGTTTTCTGCTGAAAACTTTCTTCTGCCTCGCGCCGAGCGCTCCGGCAAGCTATTTCTCATAAAAAAGCTTGAGAGGGAAATGCAAATTCAGGAACCCATGTCTCCGCTTAATCAAAGAGGAGTCTCTCAATTTCCTTCCAGGAATTGACACGCTTAATTGCCGGATCATTAAAATCTCTGTTCCAAGGAGTGTCAAAAAGAAAAGTAGTAATTCCTGCTTCTTTTGTGCTGATGACATTTGTAACAGAATCATCGATAAAAAAATCTATCCCTAGATTTTTAGCTAGAGCGCCTTTACTATTTTTCTTTTCACCATTGTCATATAAGAAATGTACTTCAGAAAAGATAGAGCCAAAATGTTTTTCAATCAAATGGAACGCTTTTTCGCTCAGATTCTTATCTCTTGCAGTGATGATTATAAGCTCAAATTTCTCATGTAAACGAGTTAGAGTTTCCTGTGCTCCTTCAATTGGAATAATATTTTTATGATCTTCTGATAACAAAAAATCATTTGTTCTTTTTATCGCATCTTCTTCAGATATGCTCCATACTTCATGAAGGTTCCATGTTGTTGTGGTTTCTTTTGAGTGTGATGTTCCATACGTTGTGTTATGAAAGTATGTTAGATGGCCCACAAAATCAATGAGAACATCATCGAAATCTATCCCCAGTTTTTTCTTCTGCATATGTGTTAACCGCTAAGACTACTTCAAATGCTTAATGTAATCAGTTAGCGCATCAATTTTTACGGTATCTTGTGATCTGGTTTTCATATCACGAACAATCACTGTGTTATCCATTGCTTCTTTTTGTCCAAAGATAATACAGTACGGCACTTCCATTTTTTCTGCTTGCGAGAGTTGTGTTCCAAGAGAGTCTTTTGAGATCGACTGATACACAGGAATACGGTTCTTGCGAAGTGTTTCCATAATGCAGAGACTTTTAAGCTTTGCTTCAAATCCAAGCTGAATGAAGTACACCTTTGGTGTCTTCATGATGCGTGGAGCGATACTCTTACATTCTGGGAACATCATAATGCGCTCCATACTCATACCAGTACCAATAGCAGGAACATCCTTCTTGCTCCCCATCATTTTTGCAAGGTTATCATAACGACCTCCACCTGTGATAGTGATTTCCTTTTCGTTACCGTTTTCATCTTTATCAACTTTGATCACTTCAAAAACAGTACGAGTATAGTATGACTGTCCGCGAACAAGAGAGTTGTTTACTCTGTATGGAATAGCCATCTCTTCTAGATATTGAAGTACTTCTTTGAAGTGGCTGCGTGCATCGTTTGAAAGATATGAGAGTGATGATGGGGCGTTATCTTTAAATGGCTGACATTGCTCCTGCTTACAATCTAGTAATCGAAGTGGGTTATTCTTAAGACGCTCATGACAATCTTTGCAGAGACCGTCTAGATGCTTCTTGTAGTAATTAGTAAGCTCTTTAATGAATGCTGGACGGGTCTCTTTGTCTCCCATTGAGTTGATATCAACAATGAGATCTTTGAAGCCGTACTCTTCCAAGATAGTGGTGAGTGTTCGAATGATAAGCGCGTCCGCGATAGACTTAGATGTTCCTAAGATTTCAAGATTGAATTGTCTGAACTGTCGCCAGCGCCCACGCTGAGGTTTGTCATGACGAAATGTCTGACCGTATGAGTAGAGCATGACAGGTTGAGTAAGAGTCTGCATGCCATGCTCAAGATATGCACGCATAACACCCGCTGTATATTCTGGACGAAGGGCAAGCTTGTCGCCACCTTTTGTCTTGAGTGTGTACATTTCTTTGTCGATAATATCAGTACCTTCTCCAATTGCAGAAACGAAAACTTCCTCATGCTCAAGAACAGGGGTCTCTATAGGTTTGAATCCATAATACACCGCAACCTCTTGCGCTTTTTCGAAGAGCCCTTGGAATGCATAGTAACGGTCATCGAGGAGATCTTCCATTCCTTTGAGTGATGTAGGCGATTCTTTCTTTGGTTGTTTTTCGTTTTCGTTCATACTGATTGGATTATTGTTACTATCTTATGACGCACTCTTGTTATTTTGTAAATGTGTATCTCCCTGGTTCGTATCCTGCGCTCTTAAACGGGAGGATTCGAAACAGTACTTGACCTTTTATATTTTTTGCATCGAGTGACCCCCAGTCTCGACTGTCATAACTTTGAGCTCTGTTATCGCCCATAACAAAGTAATGATGGTCATCGAGTGTTATGTCTGCATCTTTACTGACCTCTTTGTAAGCAACAAATGGTTCATCAACAATAAATCCATTAGGATTAGCATTGTTGTAGATTGTTGTAATGCCATTTTTTACAACAACACGTTCCCCGGGGAGTCCGATAACACGCTTGATAAGATGTTTCCCTTCATAAGGGTTAGCATTATTTTCATAAAGCTTAAAAATCATAATATCGCCACGTTTAGGTTCTTTAACTCTGTAAGAAAATTTATCAACAAGGAGGAATTCTTTGTTGTGATACGTTGGCAACATCGATGTTCCATCAACGATAAACGGTTGGATGAGAAATGCCTGAATGAGTTTTACTAAAATGATAATACCGATAATCCAAAGAAGGAGCGATGAAGGCTCTTCATCTTCTTCGAGCATTTTTATACGGATAAGAAAGTCTCTGACACCGCGTGAGAACATTGCAATAAAAAGAGCGATAACAAGAAGTGAGAGGATGCTAAAGATTGCTATCGAGACTGGGTTTTGCGTCATGTCGGCAACAGAATGTAGGATGACGTTTGTGATAGAAGAAAACATTGTGCACACAGTATATAGATGTCGTGTAATGTGTGCAAGTTTTTCTTCTTAAAGATAACAGCTAACAGATAAGAGATAACAGAGGGGTGCGAAAAAAGAGAGAATGAAAGTTTGAAATCTGTTGTCTGTGCTCTTTAGTCTTTTGATAATGGTATAATTATCTCATGACGTACACATTAGTTCCGCTTGGAAATCCTGGAAGTAAATATGCAAAAACACGACATAACATCGCGCGTATTTTGCTTACGATGATACAAGACGATATCATGAAGTTAGATGGTCTTGAAATTATGATACCTAATACATTTATGAATGAAAGTGGTATCGCTGTACGAGATTATCTTAGATATCACGAAGGAAGAGAGCTTATTGTTATCTATGATGATAAAGATTTACCTTATGGTACGTTTCGTATCTCATACGACAGGGGAGACGGTGGGCATAATGGAATAAAAAGTATTATCGAGGCACTTGGAAAGCGTGATTTTATTCGTATACGAATTGGGATTGCTCCACCCAAAAAAGATAATGAGCCATTCAAAGCTCCACATGGCACATTAGTACAGAATTATGTGATGGGAATGATTACTGAAGAAGAAGAACAAATACTACGTTCTATCGCATCAAAAGTACTAGGGAGTATCCATACAATTGTTCTTGTGAATTATCAAAAAGCTATGGAGGTGTATAATGGGAAGTAATTAATCATAAAGTATAATCAAGATATGTTTCAAAGAGCACCACGACCACAACCAGCACAAGAAAATATTCCAGCAACCTCACAAGATCTACTTAATGTAGTATGGGCGGCAGAGCATGATAAGCAGATTAACCTCCGAGCAAATTTTCTAACGTTTAGAGATAAATATGCTGCAAATGGTGTTGACTTGGAAAACTATTATGCTCATGCGCCAATTTCAAGGAAACAGGAAGGAATAATAAATGCCTTTCTTAAAAAAAAGACGATGGGACAGATCAGTGGAACGCTTGCAGAGACTTTACCACTTTATGCGAATAAATTAGGTAGACTAGGGGACAACATTGAGGCTGTTGTTACAAAAACAGCTAAACAAGATGATCAGGGAAATTCGTTTATAGATTTTGTAATTGAGATAAGAAATAAATGGCTTGCCAATGGTGCTCCGGAAGAATTTCAAGATCTACCAGAACGTATGACGTTTCTGGTTGATACTACTGTTCAAGAGGACGAAGCACTTTTTGATGCCAAAGATGCTGCTTTTAGGCATCAACATCTTGATGTAGGAGCTCTTGCAAATGTTAAATGTTATGAGACAAGACTCGGGCAGTTAGGAATAGATAAGCCAAAAGTTATCGCATATCAGGATGGTGATCAGTTGAAAGAAACAGGTCTTAAGCTTGGTCCGTGTATTGTTAAGCATGCAGGAGATAAATTCACAATTAATGCCCCAGAAAAATTCGATAAAGCATATAGAGAATATTTTCTAGGACTTATGGAAGCAATTGCTGAGAATGCAAAAAGTAATATTATTTATTTACAAGGGTTGAAGCCTAATGCAAAATCAACAGAACAGGCTGCACTTGCTGCTGAATATGTAAAAATTGTAAAGTTTGTCGAAGCATATAAAAAGACCCCCGTGTTTAAGGGGTCTGATGCCAGGCAAGGCTAGGTGGTTTATGTAGTGACGCCACAGAGCGCAAAGATGGCTTGTTCAGTCACTGTACCCTTTTCAGGGTCAAGTTTCTTTTGTTCGTTTGCCTGGAGAAAAAGTTTTGCAAGTGCTGATGAAGTAGTGCCAAGCCACATCTTCGTCTTTGCGTTCTTTTCCCATGACTTGATTGCTTCGCATTGATTTTTGGTCAGTTTGTACGGGCATTTTTTGGTTTGCACAACACTATCTCCTTAATGTTCAATTGTTGCTATTATACAATATAATTACATAAAAGTAAAGAGCCGCCCTTCGGGCGGCTCTTTACTCGAACATATCTCAAGTCTAAAAGCTTCTAGTTGCTCTATGCCTTCTTGTCTCCATAAGTAAGTGTCATTCTCTCCTCATTTGCATCAAAGAGTGTGATTGCAAACTTGTAACTCTTTCCAAGAGTAAGTGTAGAACGAAGCTTAGTCTCATCTCCAAAATCAGATACGTGTACTAATCCTGCTACACCTTCCTCAATAGAAACAAGCGCTCCGTGCTTGTTGAACTTAATTACAACACCAGCAACCTCATCACCCTTCTTGTACTTCTTAGCAGCTTCCTTCCATGGGTTTTCCTTAAGAGCCTTAAGTGAAAGTGATATCTTACTATCCTTTACTTCGATGATCTTAGCGCGAACCTTGTCTCCAACACGAGCGTGCGCCTTTGTGTCTTCAACAAGTCCCCAGTCAATCTCACTCTTGTGAACAAGACCTTCAACACCATCTGCAAGCTTGATAAAGATACCGAACTCTACAACACCTGTTACAGGTCCTTCTACCGCATCACGAACATAGTAGGTACCAAGTGCAACTTCCTTTGTTTCCTTAGTGGATCCACCATCTTGTTCTGAGAAGAGAAGTTTACCTTCCTTTGGAATTGCAGAAATGATAGATACAGAAATTCTCTTACCGATAAGCTTCTTAAGTTCGCGAAGGATTTTATCCTTATCGCCATCTTCGATACGTGGATACTTATCTTCCTTAAGTTGGGAAGCAGGAAGGAATCCTGACATACCTTGCCACTCGATAATAAGTCCACCTTTGTTTGCATCCTTAACAACAAGGTCCATGATGCGCTTATCCTTGATAGCTTGTTCAGCGTCATTCCACATAAGAGCCTGACGAGCCTCCTTAAGGGATAGTTCTACATAGCCTTCCTTGTTTTCACGAAGAACAATCTTTGCAGAGATAGTATCTCCAATATTGATACGCTTGATAACATCACGAGCGTTCATGAACTCGATACCATAAATGATACCTGTACCACGAGCACCAAGGTCTACGTAGAGTGCTGATTTTTCAATCGCTACGATAATACCTTCGGTGATGTCATCTTCCTTAAATGTAATTGCGTCCACAGCAAATGGTGCAATGTCTTCTACTTTTGTTGTCATATAAATTTAGTATCAGTTCTACAAGGGGTGGACATAGTGTTTGTGGTCTCTGTGCTCATTTCCTGAAAAAAATGACCGCCACGAAAAGGCGGTTAACCCTTCGGTCTGGTGGTCCGTTAACGTAATTCTATAAAGTATCTTACGTTATCGGGGGTTAGTCCAGATCGCTATCTATTAATAGATGCATGTAATACTACAATAAAAGCAAGGAAAAGACAAATGAAACTTACCTCTTTTCTTTTTTTAAAAGTGTAATTTTAATTTTCTATTTTGAAAACCAGCATAATTCCCTTGCTAGGGAATTTGCTCTCACTCTCTTACACGGCTCCGTGGCGGTTTTTAAAATGGAAAAGCGAGTTTTCTGTAGATTTTGTACAAAAAAGAAATGAAAAAGCCGTCCTCAGGGGTATTCCTGCTGACGGCTTACTTAATTGTCTTGAAAGCTGAATCGGCGAACTTGCCGACTAGGTGTTATGTCCGAGCTGCCGCATGGCAAGCTCTGGAATGAGTCCAAAGCCACGATAGTTGCAACCAAAGTCGCCTGTCTCGTAGAAGCAAGCTACGGACGCTTGAGCCCTGTAGTCGTCTCTGACCAGCCAGCCTTCGAGTGTCAGGACAAAGGCTGTTTCTGTTGCATGGTTGATGCCTTGAATCCTCCCAACGAACATCGTGTTCTGTTGACGTTTGGTGTCGAAGTTAATACGGATTGTATCTGCGTTTTCTGCGAGAAATGCGAAAAGGTCTTTCGGTGTGTAGACGCGATTGATTCCTGGCAGAATGACCATATTCGCATTGATATACGGCATATTCCCGTTCAGGGCTTCGTATATTCCACGCATCATCCGTGCATATGGTGTCCACACATTCAAAGTGTGAAGTGAGTCGAAAAACTTCGGGGTGCCGACTTGCTTACTCATGAGGTTTCTCCATTCAGTTACACACCAGACTTAAACTGGCGAGGCTCTTGAGGATTCAAGAACAAGTATATTATAACATTAAATACGTTATATGTCAAATATTGCGTTATAGTCCAATACCTTGAGAACACCCCTTTGTGTTTTACTAAGATATGTACTCAACAAACAAACATTTACCTAAAATACGAAGAGATGTAGCTATCTTCGCAAAATAGAAGTTAGACGAAGCGCAGAAGTTATACACGAGTATTTAAAGCGCGAAGGTGTAGAAACTTCAATCTTCACAATAAAGAGAACATTAGACAGAAAACACCTGCTCAAAAAGAAGAGTCTTGGAAAAGATATCATCCTTATGTAGATAGACCTCATCCAGAAAAGCCTGGTAATTTAATACAGATCGATACCATACACACCATGCAGGACAAGAAAACAAGAATGTATACCTTTACCTTAATTGATGTATATTCTAGATGGAAATATGCAAAGAGTTACCAAAAGATAAATTCTAAGACTTCACTACGCTTTGTGTACGAAGTACAGAAGTATGCTCCATTTTACTTTGACATGATACAAACAGATCATGGACCTGAATTTGGTTCTTGGTTTGTTGCTCAAGTAAAGAACAAACATAGATATACACGTATCGGCAAACCAAATGATAATTCTCACATAGAACGATTAAAAACACCACAAGAAATGATTGGGTGTTCTCAAGGTGCTGATTAGATTACGCTTTTTCTGTTGGCTGTGTGTTGGCTATCTACGCTGGTTCATTTGTGTGCTGTGTATGAAATATATACATGTGATCAATTATAGTATGCTCTGTGTACATGAAAATAAAAAACCACCGTGACTTACGTCTAGGTGGTTTAGAGACCTACTGTTGTTCTTGCTTTACACAGCTTTACTGTGTTGCTGTTTTGAAAATAGTTTTTGTGTTCTGCAGACAAGAGAAAAGGTAATGTCTCCCTTATGATCACGTAGTGTGCGTGCAGTAAAGAAGTATCGTTTAATACTTAGTCCTAGAAGCGTAGGACAGTATTCGATTAGTTGAATGAAACTATCGTACCTCACTCTACGTGCGAATTGTAGCTTTCTGTCGATGTTCTCGAAGCCAAGACCAAGAATCGCAGGAAACGAGGTGATCAGCTTCACCGGATCCCTAAACCCACGTTCACGCAGTCCCTGGATCTTGTTGTCGATATTCTCGAAACTGTAACCAAGAATCGCAGGAAGCGTTGTAATCATCTTTGCTGGATCTCCAAACCCAC
>CAZJJX010000012.1:0-3248 GCA_964546555.1 uncultured Candidatus Saccharibacteria bacterium | reverse complement strand
AGTCCTTGGATCTTGTTGTCGATATTCTCGAAACTGTAACCAAGAATCGCAGGAAACGAGGTGATCAGCTTCATCGGATCCCCAAACCCACGTTCAAGTAGTCCCTGAATCTTGTTGTCGATGTTCTTGAAACTGTAACTAAAAGTCGCAGGGTATAAGGTGATAATCTTCACTGGATTTCCAAACCCACGTTCAAGTAGTCCCTGAATCTTGTTGTCGATGTTCTCGAAACTGTAACCAAGAACCATAGGGTATGAGGTGATAATCTTCACTGGATCTTCAAACCCACGTTCACGCAGTCCCTGGATCTTGTCATTGTATACTTCAATATCCCAAAAGAATTCACGCTGTGCTTGCAACGTATCAAACGTAGCTTCACTAAATATCTTTTGATAGAAAAGTTGCCGCTTTAGAATCTCCTCATTTGAAAGCATTCTTTCTCCTCTTTAAAAATGTACAAAGAACTTTATAGTACAACATATTAAGTGTATAGTCAATATTTTTTGATTATTCTACTACAGTATCCATGAAACTATAGTGTGAAAAAGAAAAAACCACCACGACTTACGTCGGGCGGTCTCGATGGTTCCCTTTTTCTAAAGCATAACTTTAGTCGGGTTGAGGTGATCCTCAAGCGGTCCATCAGAAGTAACAGGGCCTTTCTCCTATTCTTCTTACCTCTTTGCCGGGTCGCCGATTGCGGGCAGGTTAGACAAAGGTGCGGCGCCGGTTCTTGTACCGGTCATTGCGGCCGCGGCGACAGTAGCTCCGAGGGCCATCGCCATCGTAGTCATTCGGAACCCGGATGCTCTCACGCTCGTGCGAGCTCTGGGAAGAGCGGTAGTACGAAGTGGGGACCCAGGTAGTGGCCTGCTTGGCGGGTGTCTTGACCTGAGCTTGGACTGGAGGCAGTCCAAGCAGGATGCTCCGCAGGGCTTCCGTAGTCGGAAGACGGCGGAAGTAGATGCTGTACCCGGCGGTCGGGTGCTTGGTAACGTGGGTCTGTCGGGCCACAATATCTCCTTTGTAGGTGGCGTTGGTGAAGCGTGCTCCTTGATATATTATACACTAAATATACATATTGTCAAGTAATTGTTATATAAAACATTATAAATAAAGGATTTTGTATTATTTTACTTGATTCTATGATGTGACATATAAAAACCGCAGCGACATGTTGCCGCTGCGGTGGTCCTCTGATTTCTGATTTTAGGAGGTAATAATTACTTCCTCAACTTTTTGCTTGAACCATGGGACGGTGACCACTTGGGTTCCGGATCCTCATTGCTAATCGGATGACCGCGCAAGTCAGTCACAACTACCGGGGATGGTGTCACGAATGATTGGTAAGTGGTATCATCAGGTTCCTCTGCAGGTGGCGCAGGGAGCGTGTTTCCGGCGACCACGCCAGCATCTTGCAATTTGTCAAGAAATTGGCCGAAGGCTTTCTTTTCCTCAGTTCCCATAGATTTCCTCGGTTGATTGGGATTATTATATTATATAACTATTATTTTATTTAGTCAAGGTATTGTATGTTACGGTGTGTTGATTTTTAAGACAGGAAGGCAGTGAGTAAAGACATATATAAAAAGAGAAGAAGATTTTTGTTGTGTAGTGTGCACACGGTATGTGTACCTTTATCGTGCTTTAAAATTATTCTGTATCTATGGTAGAATACTTCTACTATGATTATTACGCACTACGGACGTCAGCATTTTAAATTACAGGTTGGTGATCTAACCTTTGCGATCAATCCTGTTTCTAAGGAAGGGAAAGGAAAACTTAGTAAGTACGGTGCAGATGTGACACTTGTTACCACAAATCACCCAGACTACAATGGAGTAGAACAGACAGAGATGGGCAGTAAGACACCGTTTGTCATACGAGGGCCAGGTGAGTATGAAGTACAGAATATTTTTATTAAAGCGTTTGGTACACCTGTTACTCTCAAGGAAGGAAAGAAAGAGAAAGTCTACCAAAATACAAGCTATGTTTTTATGATTGATGGTATACGCGTTACCTTTTTGGGTGCGATTGGTGAACTGCTTAAGCCAGAGCACAAGGAGGTGATTGATGAGACAGATGTGCTTTTTCTTCCTGTTGGCAATGATTCATTCCTCCTTAACCCGTACGATGCGTATAAGTTATCAGTTTCACTTGAGCCGAAACTTGTTATCCCAATGGATTACGATGAGCAATCACTTCCAATTTTCTTAAAGGAAGCAGGGACCGAAAAAGTAGAGCCAGTAGAAAAACTTACGATTAAGAAAAAAGATATTGATGGAAAGTTAGGAGAGGTAGTGCTCTTCCACGAGATGTAATGTAAGCAGAACGAAGAATGTAGAGTGTAGTGTGAGAGGGGTGAGATAAAGGCCGGCAACCGAAGGTTGCCGGCCTTTATCGTCTACACACAACTCAAGAGCCCATTACTTACTCGTATTTTTGCTATACTACGAAGATATTGGTATGAAATCTATTAAGAAAATCTTTAGCCCACATCACTGGTTAGTGTTTTTGCAAAAACAACCAAAGCATATGCAGCATGTGTACGCGGCTTCGATTGCTTTTAGTGTTACCTGTGTGCTTGCTGTTGGGATTTTATATTTTGATTATGGTTTTTGGCATGACACCTATACACGTAAGGAACAACTAGAGGTGTCATACAAGAAGACAGAACAAGACGTACAGGAAGTCTCTCCAAAAAGCATGCTCGGGGATTTTCTCCATGAAGCTTCGAACCGTCTTGAAACCATCTCCGTAGATAGAAAGAATTTTTTGGAAGGTAGGGAGGTTTATGAGGGTGCAACTACCACTGAAACTGTCCCGTTTGAACAATAATTCTATTTTTAGTGCGTTATTTTAGGCTGTTCTTACTGCTAGATACGTGCTATACTGGAGTGCAATTTCATAGTCCCACATTATTATGGCAAAAAAGACAACAAGTAGTAGCGAACCACAACAAGAGTCAAACCGAATCGGTACTCATCCGGTCAATATTGCAGAAGAAATGCGTACTGCATACCTTGATTACGCAATGAGTGTGATTACAGCACGTGCGCTCCCTGATGCACGTGATGGCCTAAAGCCTGTGCACCGTAGAATTTTGTTTGCGATGAATAATATGGGGCTTACCGCAGGGGCAAAGTTCCGTAAGTCTGCAACAGTGGTTGGAGAAGTACTTGGTAACTATCACCCCCATGGTGATGCGTCTGTGTATGATGCGATGGTAAAAACCGCTCAAGACTTCT
>CAZJJX010000011.1:25459-32692 GCA_964546555.1 uncultured Candidatus Saccharibacteria bacterium | reverse complement strand
ACAAAGTTTCCTAAGTTCTCAGCTGCAAAGCCTCTTAAGGATGCACTTAAGTAATTAACTGTCCTCCTCTTCTTATCGACATACAATGTGGTAAGGAAAACAATACAATACAAAAGCGCGGGCTTCGCCCGCGCTTTTGTATTACCTACACGTTATTATATCTATCCCTGATTTCCAAATCGATTATCATAATCTGCTCGCCTCTTATCTAGTCTCACAATATTCTTGTCATTGCTTTCATATGCATCAGTAGCTTCGTCTACCTCAACTTCACCTGCCTTATCTTGCTTCACTAGATATTTTGCATCGAGAGCCTTCTCTCTTTCTCCTGCAAGTCGTGCTTCAGTTTGAAGTTTAGCAATTGCTTCAAGATTTCTTGCTGTTAGGCTTCTGGCAACTGATTCTGGTATCTCCCCTTTTTCTACTTTTCCAACAAGGTCTGCATTCATTGCTTGAAGTGAGGTTATTTCATTAATAAACTCCCCTTGTGTTTTTGGTTTTTGTTGAAGTCCTGCGTTAGTATTATTTTCTTGAGCTCCTTCTTGCCTTTTTTCTAATTGCATATGTAAAGAGTATAGCACTAATTAATAAAAGCAAAAAAGTCTGCACCATGTGGTGCAGACTTATGTGATCATGTCCAACGTCACTTCACTAGCTTAAGTTTTGGCTTCATGAGTTGGGCGAGCTCCATCTGGGTCTCGTAGAGATACTCGTCGAGCTTGTTTTGCAAGCGTCGAAGCGCCTCCGATTCAGGGAAATCGATCCCAGGGTTTGAAGCCTCAAGCTCTTTGCGCATGTTTGTCACAAAGGTGGCAAATTCATGCATGACCTCGAACCCGCTTTTTGTAGCGGTAGTCATTTTAGTTCCTCTCAAAGTTGTTGGAAGGAATCGGCATGCGTGCAATTGCTGCATAGAAGTGCTTGGCGGTCTGCTTTGTGTGGGCAAGCTGCTCCTTGAGCTTCTGATTTTCTGGCTCACTCTTAAGCATGATCTCAAAACCTCCGATGACAGCCATGTGCTCTCGGAGCTTTTGAAACTTTTCCCGAAACTCCCTGCCGCAAGGCAAAAGCCGGTTCGGGGTCCCACGAAACTGATCCTTGTCCATAGATTCTCCTCAAAGTATGGTAACGAACTGTTTTGTGCACATAAAGCACATAAATATTATTATACAATACTATTATATAAAAGTCAAATAATCGTGTACATATACTAAGCGTTGTACGTGCTACATAGAGCGAAGCACTGTTACTGAGATATTGTTTCTGATTGTTCATGCTCTGATTCGCTTTGTTTTGCGCTCCCTTCTGTGCCGCTTAGGGGTGTTTGCATAGAATTGCTCTTTGAAATAAGTCTTCGGATAAGCGTGTCCTCGTCCTTAAGCCCTTTGTCATAACCAGGATCTGTTGCTCGAAGATTTTCTTCGGCAGCGTCTGCTGCCGCTTGTACAGCTCGTCTTTTTATATTTTTTATTTCTCTGGTCAATAGAGAAATTTTCTGCGCCCCACCCTTGTATGCAGCCATAAGTGGTTCGCTCTTTTCAGTAAGCTCATCCTCAGGAGGTTTTGAGTTAAGGAGGCTTTGCATTTGTTCCTCAATGTCTGTGAGATGTGCTTGCTGGTTTTTGATTGCTGCGATGAGTGTTTGTATTTTTTTATATTCCTCCGGTGTCAGGTCAAGGTTAGTGCTTTTTGAAGGTTCAGTATTTTGCTTCTTTCGAAGTAATCTGTTTAAAAATGTACCAAAAGTTGTATTTTTTAGTTTTACACGAGGGTCTTGGGTTGTTGCCTGCGATGGTTGCTCTTGTTCTTCTTGCTGCTGCTGGTTATTTTGGCCTATCTCACGTACCTTCCTTATTCTACGTAGAAAGTCTAATTCGTTCCTTTTTCCACTTTCATTGTAGAGCATAAAGTCCTTCAGCTGCTCATCTGTTGGATATGTTTTTTCGGCATTATTTTTACTATTCGGGCTAGTATCTCTATTTTGTTCTGGTGAAAATTGAGGAATACGCATGTGGTTTTAGTGTATCACTTTTTACATTCTCGCCTAAGGTTTATGAAAGAAGTTCGTCTTGTTGTGCCAAGAGTGCTTCTTTTACTGATTCTGGATATACAATAAGGTCATCAAGTTCTCGAAGTGGTACCCACATTGGAATAAATACCTGCCTTCCCTCCTCCATTTCTTTTGATTCGTTGCTTTCTTTTGCAAGATGGGGCTGACCAAGGAGGTGATGACAAAGATAGTAATATTCTTTGTCGTCACTATCGTCGTTTGCGTAAAGGAGTTCGTTGAGCTCTACGGTCATTGAAAAATCCTCAAACGCTTTTCGAAGTGCGTCTTCAATTGCTTCATCTTGGCTCACTTGCTTGCCAGGAAATACAAAGTACTCTTTATTAAAAAGGTTTTCATGATTAATACGATGAACAAGGAGCACTTGGTCATTTTTTACGCACACACCGCCAACCCACGAAGTTCCTGATGTTTCTTCCATGTCTGTAGTGTGACATAGAGGATGTTTTTGTCAATCAATGCTTACAAGTCTTGTCATCTGTTGTGACTACTTAGAATAGGGTCACTCTGTGGTTTCCTATGAGTGCAGTTTGTTTCGCTTTATGATTTCATTAATCGCTTGTAAGTTTCTGGTTTTCTTATCTCGCATAACATTGAGCTGTACAGTGAATCGTACAATATCAGCAGGTGTCCACTTCCCTTCTTTGTCGTTCTTGAAGATTTCGATATCCCCTTCAAGACCTTTTATAAGTGCATCGAGGGTTTTGTTTTGGAGAATAAGGTCCTCGATGAGGTCACGGCTTGTATCATTGTTTCCGTCGGGTGTCATATAGAGAGTATATAGGAGATTTAAAGAGAAGAGAATTTGCTAAGTGAGGGAATCAGTTAAGTGAGAGAATCGGTCATTACATTTATCGTTAAATGTCGAATCGGCCACCACTTGGGTCTTTCTTTTTCATCCTCTGGACTAAACAAAGTCTCCAAGCCTCAGCCCCGGGAAAAACCGACAAGTAATTACATTCTAAAAACCAGGAATTCAGTTTTTAGAATGTAATTCTTGTGTACCGGTTTTTCGTTTGATTCTCACATGATGTGACTTTGGTCACATCATTTTACTTCTTAAAATAATAAAAGCCTGGCATAGTCCAGGCTTTTATTATTTTGTGCGGCGTAAGAGAATCGACCTTTTGTCCCCTGCTTGGAAGGCAGGCATTCTACCACTAAACCAACACCGCATCTATAAATCTATATAATTTTGAAGCATTGCACGCAAACGATATATTCAAACGTGTGCACCTGACGACTTGGTCGGGCAAGGCCACTAAACCAACAACGCGTATGAGACTATACTACTATATTTTGCAAAATAATTCCAGAGCTAGATCTCTTTTCAAAGATTTAGACTTTATTATAGAAGAACTTAAATATATCTCTCTGAAATTTAGCAAGCTTATGATTCTTGACTATATACCCTGTCTCACTCTTATAATCTACAAAAGCATATTTATTTCCATAGATAATCCAAAGACAGTTTTGCTCTAAGTGTGTATCCTTAACATGTTTAATTTCAAGATTAAATCTAACCCCCTTTTTTCTGGTCTATCGGTTTGTCGGTAAGTACATGGCTCCACAAATCTTTACTATCTCTATTTTTTCTGAAGACTTCTAAAGAATACTTTCCTAAATCGATGTCATCTGTCTTTGTTGTAAATGAGTAGTAATCCCCTCTTTCCCCTGACGATATGTTATGCCTAGCATTTCTTTTTCATGAGGATGGCGAAGGTTTGACAATAGAAAATCTAAATAAAAGCGTTGGCAAGATAACTGAAATACCAGTGGACGCTCTTCCCGTAAACATAGATGCTAGTATTCCACCTTGCTGGCATCAAATGTTTAAAGCGCTTGTTGAAGTTGCAAAAGGAAAAGTTAAACACGGCTGATGCAGCTGGTAATGTTGTTGAAACGGTTGTTGAAATTGCAGGTGGTGCGCTTGAAGCCGTTGGAGATGTTGCATTTTCAATCTTTGACTAGCCAATGTAGGCTAGTTACTCCCCAAGAGGACAATCTCCCCTTGGGGGTTTTATTTTGTAGTACACTATTGATAATAAAAAACCACCACAATGTATTGTGGTGGCTGTAGTTTTTTAAGCCGTCCCTTTCTCCCAGACGCCACACTTGAACTGATAAGTATGTATTTCACAGTTTTTTGCATTGATAATCAGTTCATCTGCTTTATCAAATGGCACCTTCTCAACCAGCATCTGAAATGCTCTCATTGTCCCACCGTGAGTGATAGCGTAGATGGTTTTGCTACTGTACTTTTCAGCAAGAGAGATCATATGAAGAAAGGTACTCACTCGATCCATCACCTGAATGAAACTTTCACCCCCAGGCGGTACCGCGAACCAGTTCCCCTCGAATTTCCAGTAGTCTTGCAAGTACGGGAAATGGGTCTGTGATTCACTCTGGCTCATTTCAAAGGCGTACCCTGCATCTCTCTCGCGAAGTAGATGATTTTGTTCCATTTCTACATCAAAATCTATGTTAGATCTTGCAAATTGCTTGATGATCTCATTCTTTATGATGCCTGCTGTTTGCTTTGTTCTTGCAAATCCAGAATGAAGGATCACCGCAGGTGGTCCAAAGTTAGCCAAGAGTTTCTCTGCTACATGCTTTGCTTGCCTCTCCCCTTCCTCGGTGATCGGTATCAAATGATTTGGCATACCGATTTTCTTTTGATGATCAAGGTAGAAATGGTTTCCCTTGAAGAGCACATTTCGAGCTGACTCTGCGTGGCGTATGAGAACTAGGTTCATGACTACTCCTTGTTACTTTGTTGTTAAAGAACTTTCATATACACTTTATTGAAAATCATAGAATTTGTGAATAAAACATACACTAATTTGTACTAATTTTTAGTAAATTCTATATTACATTTATTTTATAATGATTTTGTGATATAAAAACTGTATAGTATTTACTACAAATTATGAAAAAACACGTACCACTGGTCTCACTCGGGCTCTCACAAGAGGATTGTACTATCTACGAACAACTACTTAAGTGTGGGCCGTTATCCCCTACTGCGTTATCGCAAAAGACAAAATTCTTTCGCACTACAGTCTACAGCTCACTTGAGTCACTGCGTGCCAAGAATCTTATTATTGTTGTTCCACACGGTAAGCGTAGTCATTATCAGGCTCAACCGCCTCGGCATCTAAAAGAATTATTAAAGGAACAAGAAGAGAGTGTGCTTGAAGAAGTGATACGCTTAGAAACAATAACAAAAGTCTCTACTCCCTATGTTCGAGTTTTAAGCGGAGAAAAAGGTATCACTTCAGTGTATGATGAAATTACTGAGGAATTACGACGTGGGGATGTCTATTATCGTTATCAATCAATCGATACAGAGAAGATTAGTAAAAAAGTGATGAGCAGTAAGGCAAGGTCGCTCCGAAATGCAAAGCAACTAGAGCGGTATGTTATCACCAGTAAAGATAGCAAACACAAAATAAACGCATTCCCTACACGGTATGTAAAATCAATACCAGACTCATTAGGTGTGTTTAATCATGGGGTTGCACAATTTATGTATGGAAACAAAACAGCAATCATCGACTACCCTAACCAGGTCGTAACAATTATTGAAAATAAAGCGATAACTGACTTTCAGATTGCAATATTTAAAGCACTGTTTCACTATATTTAATGAATGTGTGAACGAAGTGTCGCCTACTCATTTCCTGAAACAAGTGACGCAGGTCACTTGTTCATTCCTGCAAACTATAAAAGCACGAGAATTTTCTCATGCTTTTATAGTTTGTCGGAGTGTAGGGATTCGGCTACAAATAAAGTTTTTTCGTCAAAAAAACTTTTTTGCTTTGACCTCTCGGTTCGATTTACTAATCGCCTACGCACATGAAGCAGTTCATGTGCTGCACCCGACAAAGTAAAATGTCACTTGATTACAAGTGACATTTTACAAGTTTGTCGGAGTGCAGGGATTCGAACCCTGAGTCGCTGGTACCCAAAACCAGAATGTTAGCCGTTACACCACACTCCGAATATTTAATTTTACAAACCTCTCTTAAAACAAACGATTCACATTGGAGCTTTGGCTAATGTTAGCTGTGCGGTTTACTATGCACACCCCGATGTGTGTTATCGAAGTGTAGTGCTACAGCTTGCGACTCAGTTCGTCGCTGACTGATAATACTTGCAAAACCAGTCTATGTTAGCCGTTACACCACACCGCGATGTGTGATTACAACTTACTTTTAGTAAAATTGTTCCTTTATACTACCACATTTTTAGAAAAATGCATGTTTTATTCTTTGTGTACATTTTGAAGAAGCTTCACCCTTCCCTCCCTCTTCTCTGTGTTTATATATACACACGCAAGGTCTATTTGTATTGGCATGTCATGTAAAACGTTTCTATGTGAAAGGTAAACTTGTATAGTTTTAAGAATCTTATCCCACTTTGCGTGAGTTAGGTTATCCTCTGGTTGTATTGATCCCCTCTTGATTTCAGTAAGATCTCTGACTTTAATGCTTTTTACCTCAACAATATGTAAGACATTGTCCCTTTCAGCAATAATGTCGATTTCACCAGTCTTTGTCCTGTAGTTTCGTTCTTTAATTGAAAACCCTAGTTTCATAAGAAACGCATGTGCGAGATTTTCACCAATTTTGCCAATTTCGTTATGCTCTGCCATAGATATTTGTAAAGACAATTAATTTGTTTCACGTGAAACGATTGTCTGGTATGTACTTAATAAAAAGACAAGATTTTTAAAATAGCGTTATAAAATAAGGATATTATGAAATAAACAAGTAAGATACAAATGTCTATTTCTTCTGACTTTGATGTCCGTTATCCCCGATACTCACAGACTTATCCACATTTTTGTACTTTTGTGGACAAGGGGTCGGGGATTAGAAACCGTTTCGTATGAAACAGTATAAGTATACTACTTGCCTTTGGAAATTAGTTGATAGACGTACATTTTAAGGATATGGTGCCCACAGTGTTCGTCTTTTCAATGATCTTTGTTTGTGTTAGTATTGTTACTAATGCGGTGTTGGTTTAGTGGCCTTGCCCGACCAAGTCGTCAGGTGCATACGTTTGAATATATCGTTTGCGTGCTATGTTTCAAAATTATATAGATTTATAGATGCGGTGTTGGTTTAGTGGTAGAACACGACCTTGCCAAGGTTGAGACA
>CAZJJX010000011.1:0-25449 GCA_964546555.1 uncultured Candidatus Saccharibacteria bacterium | reverse complement strand
ACAGGAGTTCGATTCTCCTACGCCGCACAGAAAAAGAAAATGCGAAAGCTTTTTCTCTAGCGGCGTAGGAGAGTAGAACTGGGAAGGGGTCGGGCGATTAGTAAATCGAGCCGTGAGGAAAACGGTAGTTTCCCGTGGAGGAAAACAGTGAGTGTATTCACGAACGTTAGAAACCGTGGGTTTCTAAAACGAAATGTAATCATTTTGTGTTCGATAGTGAAGCGTCTCCTACGCCGCACAGAAATAAGCGAAGCGCATTTTATTTGCGACGTATAGCAAGTAAACTGCTTTATTTGCGGGAGAATCGAATAGGGGTCGCGAACCTGCTTCGAGGATTGAAGGAACGAGGCAGATTTGTGACCGATTCTCCTACGCCGCTTATGTAAAACAGGGGATAATATTACAATTCGTGTCACGTGTAACGGTATACTAGAAAAATGTTAAGAAAAAATGTAACTAGATCTGTATTTTTGATATCTTGTTTTCTCTTTCTTTTACAAAATATAGCGTTCGGAATGATAAATCCAAACTCCAGGCCTTTTACTGAACAGTCTGACCGCCATCGCATTGAGTCATCGTTGATAATAGTTGAGCCAGCTAACAATGTTTTTAATAGACCTGCAAATATAAATGAATATAGTAAATTGTTCAAAATTGGTGGCGGTGTTTATTATTTAAAAACTAGCATGACTTTGTCGGAAATGGTGCCTCGTTTATTGCTTCTCGTTGGTTTACTTGTATTTATTAAGTACATCGGCAAAATTATTCGAAAAAGAAAGGGGAAATAGGTTGTAGATTGTTACATGTGTAACGTTTCCCTCCAGGAATTTCTCCGACAAGAGATTTATTTTGGCAAAGCGTTGAGCTTTTGGTATAAAATATCCCGCCAGGATGTTCGGTCACCAAACATATCTTTTTCTTTTTATCTTATAGACTCAATAAAAAGATTGTTTCGCGACCCCGGGAAAACCTATAAAATTAAGAGTATTATGCCAGGATGTTCGGTCACGAGTTACTAATTGCGCTAACCATGCTATGCATGGGTTGCTCATAAGTACTCGCGACCCCGCCTCGTCCGTTTTGAAAAAGCCAGGAATACAGCTTTTTAAAAACATGACTGCGGCTTTCGAATCCTGACGAAAGCCACGCAGGTGGCTTTCTGCGGGAGCAGAAAAACTCTTCACTTCGTTCCTAATTTTGTGCTCCCGCCAGGATTCGAACCCAGAATAACGGTTCCGAAGACCGCTGTGATATCCATTTCACCACGGAAGCATGTGATAAACTTTATACTAACACATTTATGCAAGAATTACACACACAAGAAGAGGGGGTATTTCAAACAGCGATTCCAAAAGAAGTAATGATGGTACTAGCTGTACTTCAGAATGCCTCCCATGAGGCATATTTGGTCGGTGGTTGCGTCAGAGACATTTTTATGGGGAAAGTCCCAAAGGACTACGATATTACCACCAATGCGATTCCTGAAGAGATTATTGCACTCTTTCCGAAGACTTTTTATGAAAATACCTACGGAACGGTTGGGGTCGTTACATGCGGAGAGGATCTTGGTACAGTTTGCAGTGATGAAAGTGTAAAGATTGTGGAGGTTACCCCATATCGCCTTGAGTCTACATACTCAGATAATCGTCACCCAGATAACGTTACATGGAGTAAAAATATTCTAGATGATCTTGGAAGAAGGGATTTTACAGTGAATGCAATGGCATATAATCCCGTTACACGTGAAATAGTTGATCCATTTAAAGGACAAGAAGATCTAGAATCAAAAATAATTCGTGCAGTTGGTGATCCAGATAAGCGATTCCATGAAGACGCACTACGCCTTATGCGCGCTATTCGCTTTATGAGTCAGCTTGATTTTGACATAGAAAGCGTTACACGTGAAAGTATTACAAAAAATGCTGAACTTCTTAATAAAGTTTCACGTGAAAGAGTGAAGGATGAGTTTGTGAAGCTTATTATGACGGATTACCCAATGCGAGGTCTTGTGCTTATGAAAGAAACAGGATTACTCGAGTATCTTATACCAGAACTTCTGCGTGGAGTAGGTGTTACACAGAATCAAGCGCATATGTTTGATGTTTGGGAGCATAATCTACGCACACTTCAGCATGCAGCAGATAAGAAGTGGCCAATACACGTCAGACTCTCTGCTATTTTCCATGATATCTCTAAGCCAGAAACTAAACGTTTCTCAAAAGAGAAGAGAATTATTACTTTTTATGGGCATGATGTGGTTGGGGCTCGCGTTACACGTGAAATAATGGAGCGCCTGAAGTTCCCAAAGGACCTTACAGAACAAGTGGCAATGTTTGTGAGATGGCATATGTTTTTTTCAGACACTGAGCAAATAACTCTTTCTGCAGTACGAAGACTTATTACAAATGTCGGTAAGGATAATATCTGGGATCTTATAGATCTGCGAATTTGCGATAGAGTAGGGACAGGAAGACCAAAAGAGGAGCCATATCGCCTAAGAATGTATGAATCTATGGTAGAACAGGCACTTAAGGACCCAATAAGTCTAAAGATGCTTAAAACCGACGGGAAACGTATCATGGACGTTACACACGAAACGCCTGGGCCAAAGATTGGGTATGCGTTACATGCACTTTTTGATGAAGTGCTTGAAAATCCTGAGAAAAATGAAGAAAGTTATCTCGACCGACGCGCAAAGGAGCTTATTGTGATGTCTGTTGAAGAGTTAAGGGTGTTGGGGCAAGCAGGGAAAGAGGAGATGGTAGAAAAGAATGAAGAAATGGTGAAAGAAATAAGAAAACAGTTTAAGGTAAAAGCACCATAACTTGTTCTTGTCTTATAAAAGACATTATAGAATAAGGATTTGTACTTTTGTCTTTTATAAATAAAGGAGATAACTGAAACTGAACTTGCCTAGAATTTAATTGACTTGTAAATAAATATGTTTTATTATACAGATATATAAGATCTTTTACATATAGTGATGAGTAGGCATAGAGTGGTCATAGCGATAAGTACTGAAATATTTAGGCGAGACAAGGATGCTAGTTGAATATTTGTCGCTGTGACCATACGGCCATAGTTCCTCCTCGGATTGCAGAGGATCTTTGTGAGTAACATAGATTATTTCGGAGAAAACGTCATGAGTAATGACAATGTAGTCGCCCAACAATTGGCGATCGTTCGATGCTTCGAACTGTGGGCGAAAATATCGATGATGATCGTTGATGGTAAGCGTGACGCGACAAGCGTTGCTGGTGTGCTTCAGGGTCTCATCAGCCAATCTTCGACCAAGCCTGTATTCGATCCCGCTACCTTCGTCGGCGAAGGTTGGTCGTATGCCGAACCGCGCAACAAGCGTTCGTTCATACTAGACTTGTTGGAGGATTACAGCAAGGTGAACTTATCGACGGACTGGCTGCAAGGCCGGCAGACAATTGACGGTGAAACCCGTCGCAAGCACATTCTGGCGAACGACAAGCATATCCCGCTTAATGCCGAACACTTCCTCGACCTCTGGAATAACAAAGAAAAGATTCCTGAGGAATGGAAGAAGGTCATGGGTGTGATTACTTTCGACGGTGATGTCCTTCGGTGCGTGGGTGGTGGCCGTTGCGTCCTGTGTATGTTTTGGCAGGGTGGCTGGTGCTGGAACTGTGATTTACTCCACAACGAGTGGGATGCCTATTGCTTGTCTGCCGTTGTCGCAAGCTAGTACTTCGGACTTAGCTACTTGGTTCTTTTAGATTCCTAATCCTTGCCCCGCGCGGCACTCCACGCGGGGCTTTTTCTTTTGCAGTGTGTGTATTGACTGTGTATCCTTTTATGGATTTTTTATAGCTTTCTCCACAAAATTTTGAATATTTTTTCTTGGAAGCGTGCAAGGGACTTTGAGGTAATAGTAATTGTAGTGCCGGTTGTGTGGTCGAGGTGCGCGATCTTGTCGCCATAAATAACAAGACTAACGTTGTCGTCAAAACAAAACTCTTTTGGTACGGTTTTTATAAAACGATTAGGATCTGCTTTTTTGGTGCTTGCTTTTTCGGCGCTGGTGATAACAAGACGTTCAAACTCTTTTTTCTTTCGTAACTCTGTATAGAGGTGGCCAGGTTTTTCATCGGTTTGTCTGGAAGTGTAACGAAAGTATGTGCCATTTTTGGGAAGGGTGGTTGCAATATCATCAAAGACAGAAGCAATTGCCTGTGAGTCGTTACGAACATGTGTTTCTGGTTTTGATTCCATGCTTGATTGGATAATGGTCTGCCGCAACTCTTCTTGGGCTGGGTAGAGTGCTGTCTCGATACGAGCGAGGATGTGCTGGAGGTCAATCGAAGAGAGTATGAGTTGATTTTCTGCGATAAGGCCTGATTCTGTAAGCGTGCCTAGGTGTGTGTAGATGGTTGTACGTGAAAGGTTACGCATATGTGAAAGCTCTTTTACAGAATCCGGCTTTTGGGTGATGAGTGTAAAGAGCGTGGTAGCACTTTCTTCATCGATACCAAGGAGCATAAGTAGGGGGATACTTATGCAGTTGTCATTTTTTTTGATTGATTTTTTCATTATTTTATAAATATATTCTAGCATAGTGTTCATTTTTTTGAACAAAAGCGTGTGGATTGTAAGACGTGTTTGTATATATTTGAGACTATAGATACAGAAGATCTTTAGTGCGTAAACGAAAGGAATCATATGAAACATATCAATCAAACACAAACCACTCAGACATCAAACGAACAGAAACCAATCGTCCTTGTTGATATGGATGGTGTCATTGCAAGATTTAATGAACATCTTGTAGAGTACGCACATACCAAACTCGGTGCCCCGCTACTTTCTGCGGATGATTTTACGACATTCCATGCAAATGAAGCGTATCCAGATGAATGGAAGGATCGGGTAGAGTTTCTGTCAGAGGATGAGGGGTTCTTTGCTTCATTGCCTTTGATTGATGGTGCTGTTACGGCACTTAAAGAAATGGAAGAAGCAGGGATTTGTGTCTTTATTTGCACATCGCCAAAGAAGTATTACAGCAATCCGCACTGTGCAGGTGAGAAGCATGGCTGGATTATGCGACATTTTGGTAAGAAGTGGACGGAAAAGATTATCCTTACCCGTGATAAGACACTTGTACATGGAGATGTTCTTATCGATGATAAGCCAGAGGTAACGGGTGCTATGGTGCCAAGTTGGAAGCATGTGTACTTTGATCAGCCGTATAATCGTGAGAACCTAGCAAGAAAGCGGATTACGTCTTGGAAACATTGGAGAGAGGTAATTCTCCCATTTCTAAATCGAGAGTAAATATAAAACTTGTTAGAAAAACAGCCCGAATCGGGCTGTTTTATATATTTTTCGGCACATTCTTATTATGTGAGTGTTTAATGTCTTGGTTATTTTGGCGGTACGATATTTATTACACAGATGATGTATACTCTTTGTACTTACTTGCATGCATTTTGATTACGCAAAACTCCATCCACTTACACGGACACTTCTTGAGAAAAGGGGGGTTGTGGGAGAAGAAGCTACGAAAGACTTTCTTTTTCCTTCGTATGAGAAGCATATTGGAGACCCGTTTGGTATCTATGGCATGTCACAAGCGGTAGATAGAATAACTAATGCAATACGAAATGGTGAAAAAATATGCGTGTATAGTGATTATGATTGCGACGGTGTACCAGGAGGAGTACTTTTACGAGAGTTTTTCGACACAATCGGTTACCCTGTGGAAATGTATATCCCCCACAGACATAATGAAGGATACGGTGTACATGTTCATGCGGTAGATATTCTTAAAGAAAAAGGGGTTACGCTTATCATTACGGTTGATTCAGGGATTGCTAATATCGAAGAAGTTGCATATGCAAAGGCTGTCGGCGTGGATTTTATTGTGACAGATCACCATTTACCTGTAACACAAGAGATGCAAGATGACAGACAACAGACAACAGGAGATAAACGTAAGAAAAAAGCTGAAAACTTAAAATTTAAAACTGTTCAACTTGTGCCGGATGCGGTGGCCGTTATTAATTCTAAACAGGATGTTTGTACCTATCATGATGACATGCTGTGTGGGTGCGCGGTGGCATGGAAATTGTCGTGCGCAGTTTTGTCTGGGCTGCGCGCTGAAAAAAATGCGCACGATAATTCCTTGGATAAGGAGACAGGCAGACAACAGACAGGAGACAAATACAATATAGTATTAGAAGCAGTTGCAAAGCTACCGACTGGATGGGAAAAATGGATGCTTGATCTAGTTGGTATATCAACTATTGCAGATATGGTGCCACTTGTTAAGGAGAATCGCGCACTTGCGCATTTTGGACTGCGTGTTTTGCAGAAGACCAAGCGACCAGGACTCCTCCATATTTTTAATGAACAGCGGATGAAGAAAGAGTTTTTGACTGAAGAAGACATTGCTTTTACTATTGCACCACGTGTAAACGCTGCAAGCAGAATGGGGGATCCGATACAGGCACACATGATGCTCTATGAGAAAGATAAAGAAGCTGCAGAAGGGTATGCACGAGATCTGGAAGATTTAAATACTCAGCGTAAAAGTGAAGTGAAGGATATTGTATCTACAATTTCTTTTGATCATGATGTCTATAAGAACGATGTAATTGTAGTGGGGGACAAGAGTTGGGGTCCGGGGATACTTGGGCTCATTGCGCAGAAGATCATTGATGAGACAGGTAAACCTGTCTTTGTGTGGGGTTATGGGGTAGAGGATGATAAGACACTAGATCACGAAGCTGCCAGAGAACAGATATCAGATGACATGGTAATTTTGAAAGGATCATGTAGGTCACGCGGAGATGTTTCGGTTGTTGATCTTATGGCTCATGTTAAAAAGGTGGCAGATGGCGGAATCCTCGAAGGTTATGGTGGCCATGAACAAGCGGGAGGGTTTTCAATTAGCGAAGAACATGTTGGAGAATTATCAGATGCATTACATAATGCAATTAATCATGTAACCAAAATGGAGATCAGTACACAAGATGTTGTAGCTGATGTGTCGCTTACTATTGATGACATCAATGATGTAACGTATAACGCCATTATTCCTCTTGCGCCATTTGGTGTAGGAAATCCAAAACCTGTTTTTGAATTAAAGGACGTAACACCACTTGCTACAAAATGGTTCGGCAAGAAAAATGAACACTTCGAAATTATGTACCCAACCTCTCGGGGCGGCAAAATAAAAGCCATTCAATTTTTCTCTGATAAAAACATAGAAGAAAAAGTAAGCAAGTCTCATACCGCACTTGTGCACATCGAACGAAGTTACTTTGGTGGAAGAGTTGAGTTACGACTTCGAATTGTAGATATTAGGTAATATATTTTTGAGATAAAAAGCCCCCCAGTCTTGCGATAGGGGGGCTTGAAGTCTATTGACCTCTTTAGTGTACATGGTAACTTCCTATTTGCAAAAAAAGCAAAATTAAAGGTAAGCTGTACACCTCACAGTGGTGTTTCGGTCTAGGCATGGCTCGGTTTCCCTGATACCCCGACGTCGATCTCATTCTCAAATTCAGAAACTAGTTCTAAACGAGGTTTACCACTGGCCTGTCACTTATTTTGTAAGGTACGTCTCACCTTACTCAAGCGGACAGGCTAACTTGTATGTTCATAATAACATGACTATGGTTGAAAGTCAAATTCCACGTAGAGGGCGTTATCGTAGGCCTATCCAGTTTTGTTCTATAGAATTGTTGTTATAGAAAGAATACAATGAAGTGATGAATAACATTAGTCTTAGTGCTATAGAGCAAAAAGGGTTCCAGAAACGAGAGAGAGTGATTTTGCATATGGACGGGGATGCATTTTTTGTGGCGGTAGAGGTAGCGAAGAACCCTAAGCTTAAAGGGCTCCCTGTTGTGACAGGACAAGAACGTGGTATAGTATCTGCGCTTTCGTATGAAGCAAAAGCTCTTGGTGTTACTCGAGGTATGCCTATCTATACGCTAAAGAAAAAGTTTCCGCAGGTGATTGTGATGTCAGGAGACTATATATCATATATGAGATATTCAAAAGCAATGTTTGACATCGTGAGACGTTACGCTGATGATGTTGAGGAATACAGTATCGATGAATGTTTTGCTGAACTAACGGGCTTAGATAAGCCGCTTAAGATGAGTTACCAAGAGATTGCAGAAAGAATCCAACAAGAAATCATGGAAGAGCTTGCTGTCTCAGTAACGATTGGCCTTGCTCCTACGAAAGTGCTTGCAAAAGTTGCGTCGAAGTGGATAAAGCCACGCGGACTTACGGTGATTACGCGCGGTACCCTGGGTGAGTACCTTACAACATTTCCTATAGAAAAAGTTTGGGGTATCGGGACACGTACCGCATACTCACTAAAGCAACAGAGTGTAGAGACTGCACAGGATTTCATCAATAAGTCACGCCTTTGGGTCAGGCAATCCTATTCGAGCAACTATGATGTAATTTGGAATGAGCTGCAGGGCGTGAGTGTTATGCAGATCAATCCAGTTCTCAAAAGTAAGTATGCATCAATGCAGCGGAGTCGGACATTCCGTCCGTCTACAAGTGATACATCGTTTCTGCTTGCACAATTATCTAAACATGTAGAAGAAGCGTGTGCAAAAGCTCGTAAGTATAATCTTTCACCAAAGAAGTTATCACTCTACCTTCGTGATAGGCATCTTAAGTATTCAGTCTATACGTGTACACTTCCAAAGCCTACGTCAGCGCCAGAAATACTCATCAAGTATGTCCACGAGAACTTTCATCACATTTACAACAAAGAAGTGTTGTATCGTGCAACTGGAGTCACGCTCTGTGATCTCACTAAAAGTGATAGCTATCAAGCAACGCTCTTTGACACAACAACAAAAGCAGACAAGTTCGAAGCTATTCATAAAGAACTAGATCGACTTGAACACAAGCTTGGTAAACACGTTGTCCATCTAGGAACGAGTCATCGTGCACTCTCTGCTATGACTGAAGATATTGATGAGGACAGTGAGGAAAGGAGTCTGCTTTTTGTATAGTGTAATCTTGAAAAAAGTGGCCAGCGCGAAGCGCTGGCCACCTGTGTGACCGTAGTTACTAGTTTTATGATTCGGCAATAGGTTCTGTGGTGGTTGTGCCATCAGAGGGTAATGTGCTTGCCTGAATAGCTTCTTTAAGATTGTTATATTCCTGATCTGTGATTCCATCAAAGTAAAGTTCTTTTTCTATTTCTCTGAGAGCCTCTTCTTTTGTTGTTAGAAAATCTGAAATAAAACCATCGTTATATAGAATGTATCCACGTTGCCCTATACGAGGAACAAAAAATGATGCTATTGCCATTTTAACCTCTCTTTTATAAAGATGTTTCTGTATCCTATCATAATTAAGATCATTACCCTATATCTTCTATTTGATTATCTTTAGTTGTTGTTTTTATTAAGAAGTATTTTTTTATGGTACAGTAAGAAGATGCTCAAAATCGTAACTATAGGAGGAGGAACAGGAAGTTACACAGTGCTCTCTGGGTTAAAGGATATTCCTGATATTGAAATTACAGCACTTGTGTCTATGGCAGATGATGGTGGTTCAACAGGTATTTTACGTGATGAGCTTGGCGTGCTACCTCCCGGAGACGTGCGTCAATGTCTTGTTGCTTTATCTGAGCACACAGATGTTGTGCGACAGCTCATGAGTTATCGATTCGAAGAGGGGAAACTGCGAGGCCACTCATTTGGAAATATATTTCTTGCAGCGCTTGAGAAAGTCTCGGATACTTTTGCAAGTGGTGTAGAAATTGCATCTGAAATTTTAAAAGTAAAAGGAAGAGTTATTCCGGTAACTCAAGCAAAGGCAGAACTAGTTATTACCTTTGAAAATAAGGAAGTGCTACATGGTGAGAACTCTATTAACCACGGAGTATTGCAAAACAAAGATCTTTCACTTAAGAAATTTACATATGGATATAAAAATAAAGTGGTATTAAGTAAGCAGGCAAAGAAAGCTATTAGTGAGGCGGATACCATTGTGCTTGGTCCTGGGAACTATTTCTGTTCCGTACTTCCGTGCCTTTATGTAAGTGGAATGACAAAAGCGTTACGTGATACAAAAGCGAAGCTTATTTTTCCTGTTAATCTCACTAATAAACATGGACATACTATGGGTTTTGGAGTTGCTGAGTATGTAGAATATATAGAAAATGTGCTTAAGAGAAAAATCGATGTAGTGCTTATAAATAATGAGGCACCATCAAAGAGGCAAATCAAAGAATATCAATTACAGGAGGGTGATGGTGTAATGGTTATTGATAATTACAAAGGTAAGAATGCAATCCGCACTGCCCTACTTTCACATGAAATTATAAAGAAAAATGCTCATGACAAAGGGAGTTCTCTTCGAAGTTTTATTCGGCATAGTTCAGCACTTCTAGCAAAAGCAATTATTGCAATTAGTCGAAAGTAAAAAACTAAAGATGGTATACTCATCTGTATGAAAATTACGATATATACAGACGGAAGTTCAAGAGGAAATCCTGGTCCAGGTGGTTGGGCTGCGATTTTAATTACAGACAGTCGGACAGGCAGACAGTCAGATAGCAGACAATACGATGCAGAAGATCAGGTAATAGAACTTGGGGGGAGGGAGGATATGACGACGAATAACAGAATGGAACTAATGGGGGCAATAGCTGGACTTCGGGAGATAGGAGACAACAGACAATCAGATAGTCAGACAGTAAGACATCTAGAATCTGTCGAAGTCTGTACTGATAGCGAATATGTAAAGAAGGGGATTACTGAATGGATTGATGGATGGATAAAGAAAGGGTGGAAAACTTCTACCAAAAAGCCAGTGCTCAACCAAGATCTCTGGGAGGCTTTAAAGAAAGAAGAGGACAGGCTAAAGAAAGGTGGTATCCATGTGATGTGGAAATATGTTCCGGGGCATGCAGGAGTTAAGGGTAATGAGCGAGCAGATGAGATAGCTACAGCGTGTGCTGATAATGCAAGTCATTTGCAACTATACAGAGGAGAGAGATCTGAATACGGATTCTAGGTACGTGTATGAAGATATCACACCACACAATTGCGCTCCTTATTCTTGGAGGCGTATTCTTGGGTGTGGTTGTTGGTAATGAAGCTGCCTATGTTACAGAGCTATCGGTACTTGCACTTCTTATGTCTAGCATCTACTGCGCGATATACGGCGTGCTTTACTTCAGACAAAAACGAACAGGAGTGTACTATCCTCACAAGGAAATACCTCTTGTGTGTGGAATAGTTTTGTTTGCTTTTTTTATAACGATAGTACGATTACAGATGGCTGAAGAGAAGTCTACGCTCCTCTGCCCTAAGGTGTGTACTTTTTCTGGATATGTTTCAGAGTCTCCAAAGATTCGTCGTGACGTACAGGTGCTCACTGTGAAACCTCTCTATGCTGAAGATCTCTTATCTGTCGAAGTGACGACATCACTATACCCGAGATATCGTGCATATGATGTAATTGAGGTGACCGGCACCGTGCTTGCTCCTCCTAATCTAATGCCGCATGATACTAAAAAATTTTTTGACTATACTCGCTTCCTTCACATGCAATCTATGGGGAGTCAGATGTACTATCCGCGCATCGTACAAAGTGATGATGTCAAACAATCCACCTCTACTCTTCTTTTTTTACTTACATCACTAAGGGAGAACATGACAGAGCGAATTGGCAACCACAGTAAAGAGCCTGCACGGTCACTTACACTCGGCATGCTTTTTGGAAGCGATCAGGTAAATAGCGATCTTGTGCAGCTGTTCAGAAATTCTGGTATATCTCATATTATAGTTTTGTCTGGTTTTAATATCGCAGTGATTATAAGTTTTATTCTTTTTGTGTTGGTGGTGGTGCCACTTTATCTGCGTGTAGCAATCGCAGGTATTTGTGTTGTTCTTTTTGTTATGATGGTTGGAGCAACACCAAGTGTACTCCGAGCAACAACTATGTCAGCTTTCGCACTCCTGGCACTTCTTTTTGGTCGCTTGTATGTTGCTCGTCAGGCGCTCATTCTTTCACTGATTGGGATTATTCTCTATGAGCCACGTTACGTTCTTTATGACGTGTCACTTCATCTTTCGTTTCTTGCAACAGCTGGCATCATTTATCTCAATAAGGAGATGGAAAAATTTTTTTCTTTTCTTAGGTTTTCGTTTTTAAAGACACTATGTGCAACATCTCTTAGTGCATATCTTGCAACACTTCCATACGTCATGTTTACATTTGGCACCGTGACAACATATGCACTTGTTGCAAATATTTTTGTAGTGCCACTTGTTCCAATCATTATGTCTTTAGGTGGTCTTGTTCTTTTCTTTAGTTACTTCCTCCCTCTGGTGGCAGTACTTATCGGCTTTTTATTATCATTACTCTGTGGTTACATTATTTTGATCTCATCATATACGGCATCATTTCCTTATGCTTCGTTTGAGGTTACTGTGCCACTTTCTGTAATGGTAGGTATGTATGTTTCTCTGATTACTCTATTTGTATATAGGACGATTAGTACAAGAAGAAAACATCGCAATGAAACGTGCGAAACAAAACATGACGAAATTGTATCTGGTACAATGTCTTATTAATTAAGCACTTTTAGAAATTTGTTTTTTGTACTTTGTATAGAGGGTGTAGATGACTATCGCTCCGACAGTAAGTGAAACGCCTGTGATTGATGAAAGGGATGCGTGCTCACCGAAGAAATATCCAAGTGATGTAATCATGATTGCCCATAGTGTTGATGCAATAAGAAAGAGAAGTGCGGTGAGTCTAGGTGGTGTATTTGCTAGTCCTGCAACAATTGGAATGAATGCTTTTACTGATGGGATAAGCTTACCAAAGAAGATGTACCACATGCCACGCTTTGCAAAAACTGCGTGAAGTGCGCTGTGAATTTTTGAAAAGGTAGGAGCATCAACCATGAGTAATTTTTGTGCGAAAGGTTTATCATATTTTTTTACAAGGAAATAAGTGATGATGTTACCAAGAGTATTACCTAGTGCTCCTGCGATGACTGTTGGAATAAAAAGTAATGAGCCGGTGGATATGAAGTAACCACATATCACATAGAGGAACTGTGATGAGGGAAAGTTAGCGACACCGTTAGTAAGCATGAGCACAAAAATTGCTACGTATGAAAATGATGAGATGAGTGAGTGAAGATCCATGGGGATAGTATACAAGGGAGGACGGACAGATGCCAGACGTTTAGCGGATTAAACAATATTGTTAGGTTGTAGAGCATTGAATGGTCAGATAATCGAATGATGCATGCAGACAGGCGACCTCGAAGAGGTCGCCTGTCAGTGGTACACTTTAGTATATGAACGAGCTCGTGAAAGAATACACAAAAAAGTTCAAAACTTTTTTCCATGACTACGGCAAGATTCTCACTGTAGCAGTTCTTACGGTGTCACTTGTGATTGGGGTTGCCGTCCTTGCTGACCTAGTGTCTCCAAAAAAACTTCGTGTGACATTTTTTGATGTCGGACAAGGTGATGCAATTTTTGTACAGACACCAAGTGGCCATGATCTGCTTATCGATGGAGGGAGGAATGAGAAGGTACTTAGTGCACTCGCTTCATCAATGGAGTACTTCGATAGAGATATCGATGTGATGGTAGTAACGCATCCTGACGCTGACCACATCACAGGACTGATCGGAGTGCTAGAGGATTATAAAGTGCACACCATTATCACTTCACCGGTAAACGGTGATACTGAACTTGCAAACATTCTTCACGAACGCATCGCACAAGAAGGTGCAAATGTGCATATAGCAAGAAGAGGTGATCAGATAGATTTCGGTGATGGAGTGATACTCCGTGTTCTCTACCCTTCGAAAAGTTATGATGCGAAAAAGGGTGACACTAATGATGCGTCAGTTTCTGTTGTTATTACGTACGGTGATGAGTCGTTTCTTTTAACGGGTGACTTGCCTACGACTCATGAAGATGAGTTGTTAACTGACAAGCTCCCACGTAACATTACTATCTATAAAGCGGGACATCACGGTAGCAGGTCATCAAGTGGTGAACAGTTGCTCTCGTATATCAAGCCGGAGTATGCAGTTATAAGTGCTGGCAAAGATAACACCTACGGCCATCCAAACAAGGAGACACTAGAGCGACTCGCTATCTATAGTAAAGAGATTCTCTCGACAATTGATAAAGGTACAATTACTTTTCTCTTGAATGGAAACAATGCTGAGGTAAGGACTGAAAGGTAAATGCAAATAGTTTGCAAAATAAAACTACCGTACCTTGATGGCACGGTAGTTAACATATGTGCATTTAAAGCTTAGTTTTTTACGATTAGAACAATCAGCAAATTGTTCTCTGTGTCTAGTTCGAAACCGGTAAATTTCTAGGAGCACTTATGCTGGCTTTACATAGAAGTGTTCCGGGATTGGCGTAAGTACACACCTTGCTTTACCTTGCGCAGTGACAATCCCACTTGCTTCTGTTTTCCAGTCCCCGGCAAAGAACTCGTTGCCGATTTCGTTACTAACGGATCGCTGAAGTTTATAGGAGGCCGGAACTGACCCCTCGCGATCATACGTTTTCATAAATGTGAGAGTGTTACCTTTTAGTATGAAATTAGTAATTGCAGATCTGCCGAAAAGGTCATTCATGAATCCGTCAACTTCAGCTCCATTAACTAATGCCATCTGCTCTCTACCAATAAAACCAAAAAAGAGGGCATCTATTTCTCTTGATTTAAGTACTAGCCTCCCATGGTGCTCGGCCGGCACGCTGTCACTTTGCCAGAATTGTCCGTTGATAAAGTACGACATTTGAAAAGTCCCCCTTTCCTGATACAAAATGTCAGGTCTGGTGTGAATCCTACTGAATTAATAGAGCAATGTCAAAAGCGCAACCATTGGTTGCGCTTTTTTGTGTTTTCTAAAACTGACAACTAAGATCTGAAACAGTATTTAGAGCTTAATTTGAAGATGGATCCCTTTCTTCATGCAGCTGGTACAGATCTTTACACGAGGACCATTAGGGATACGTGCCCACTGAAGGTTAGGGTATACACGACGTGATCCGCATGGGTTATACTTGGTAGCACGAACAGAGTTAGAATATTTTCCAACTACTTTTGAGCCTTTTTCGCAGAGTGGACAGATGTTTGCCATAGATTTCTAGTTAGTCGTCATATCTTACTACATAATTCGCCTTTTTGCAACTGTTTTACAGGTTTTAGGCTTTTAGTCATCGACTCTGTGCATTTAATTAGTGCAAACATACATAATAAGGTAATTCTTCCCTTATTATTCTTGCTACTTTCTAAAAAGCAAAAGGCTAAGAGCTATAGTTCATGGTATGATGTTTCATATGAATGAAATCACTATTATTTCACACGGTTTGTTCCCGTTTCTCGTTATTATCTATTCTATTATCTTACATGAGATAGCGCATGGCTACGCAGCCTATATTTTAGGGGATAAAACAGCGCTTCGGGCAGGCAGACTTACCCTCAACCCTCTCCCTCATATCGATATTCTTGGTTCTGTGATCGTACCGTTCTTTGCGTTCCTTGGAATCGGGTCATTTTTTGGCTGGGCAAAACCCGTTCCATATAACCCTCATAACATACAACATAAGTATGGAGATGCTTTTGTAGCTTCAGCGGGAATACTTACCAACCTTACGATTGCCTTAATTTCCTTTGCGGCACTTAAGTTTCTTCTTGGGGGTGCTCTTATAACAGCGTCATTTGGAAGTGCGCTCTTTACGATTATTGTGGTTAATCTTTCGCTTGCATTCTTCAACCTTATCCCTATTCCACCGTTTGATGGAATGGCGATTCTAGAAGGACTGTTTCCTCGGTTACGTATTACACGTAGTTACTCGTATAATCCTATGTTTATGATCGGAGCAATCCTCGTAGCATCTGTCCTTTATAGTTTGTTCAGGCCATCAATATTATCTTTTGTAGTAAGCCTTTTGTAGATCTTACGTGTAACGGTGGAAAAGTGTCTTTTATTTTTGTCTGTTATGCTTTACACTAGAATGTACGATGCGATCATCTTCTCATACTGTACACACAAAATCACATAACACACACACGCATAAAAAATCTGCGCAGGGAGTGAAACGTACAAGTGCTTCATCTGTGGTAGCTAAACAATCTTCTTCATCAAAATCTTCCGTCCTTCGAAAACTGAAACGTTCCACAAAACAAGGTGTAAAATCCATGCTTCTCTCACCTTTGTTTCATCGAACGTTTAAAGGTGTCGTAACTACATGTTTTGTCATCGGGCTACTCTATAGTTCTTATCTTTATATTAATAAAACATTTGCTAACGAGGTTATTGTTTCACAGTCAGAGATTGTTGCACGCGTAGGTAGGCTTATGCCCTTACCTAAGGAGGAGCCTTATGACATTGTTCGTGTTCAGGATGAAGAAACTCTTAGAAAGCAAAACACTTTTTATAAGGATGTACGTGAAGGTGAATACATTCTTATCTATAAAAACCTTGCTATTATTTACGATCTAAGAAATAACATTGTTGTAGGGGTTAAGCGTGATTAGTCTGCTTTTTGAGAATTTTTAGCATTAAAATCTAAAAACGCTCAAAAAATAGTTGCAAAAAATGGGCTTCTCTGGTAGAATTGCAACCACACGTTTATATTCTATGCCAACAATTAATCAACTCGTAAAGAAGTCACGCGGAAAAGTAGTTCGTAAGTCACGTTCTATTGCTATGACTCGTGGTTTCAATGCTATCCTTAACCGACCAAATTTTTATAATTCACCATTTAAGCGCGGTGTTTGTATCAAGGTTACAACTACAACTCCTAAGAAGCCTAACTCTGCGCTTCGTAAGATTGCTCGTGTTCGCCTTACAAACGGAATGGAAGTTACTGCATATATTCCAGGTGAAGGACACAAGCTCCAGGAACACTCAGTGGTAGTTCTTCGTGGTGGACGTGTAAAGGACCTTGCCGGTGTACGTTACCACATCGTTCGTGGACGCCTCGATGCTACATCAGTAGATAAGCGTCGCCAAGGTCGTTCACTCTACGGAGCAAAGCGTCCAAAGGCAGGAGCTGCTGCTGCACCAGCAAAGAAGAAGTAGTGAATGGACGTCAGACAGTCAGATTGTCCGACAACAGACTAAAACAGCATACAAAAGCGCGAGCCTTCGGCTCGCGCTTTTGTTTTTTAGATTTCTTGGTGTTAGTATAAGTAGGGTTAGTGGGTCATGTTCTTGTTCTGTAGATAAGGAGAAGTTGTATGGCTAAAGAAAAAGTTGCACAAAGAAGTAAGAGTGGAAGCAAAAGTATTCCTCGAACAAAAATGGCTAAAGAAATAAGTCGTCCACCAAAGAACCCACATATAAAACTTCTTGCAAGAAAGCCTGATCATGAAACAGTTGTTGGGTCGGTTTCAAGAAAACTAACTGCCGTTATGCTTGGAGGAAACTGGAATGATGGCGGAAGGTGATAGTGCTAAGAGCGGTCGCGAAGCGACCGCTCTTTTTAAGTAATATACGGTAAGTAATATGTGTTACAATCATATGTATGAAAATCGCTACGTATAATGTGAGAAATTTATTTGATCCGGGAACCTATATCGATGATCAAAAGAGTGAGCCTGTACAAGAAGGCTTTTTTAACGAAAGAATTGCATATTTCACAAAGCAACTAGGGGCACTTGATCTTGATATTATATGTTTGCAAGAAATTGGTGGCGAAAGAGGTGTGAAAATGCTAGGAGATACACTTGGGTATGATTATTTTTTTGCAAAACCAAATAGTCGCGGTATCCGTATGGCGGTTCTCTACAAAAAAGCATTGTCGCCATACATTGTGGCGCAAAGTGTATCTTTTGGTGAACTTGCTTTACCTGCAATCATAACCAAAGGTGATACAGATGTCTTACCAAAGCTTGCACAGAGGCGCGATGTCTTGGTGGTAGATCTTGCTATCCCAGACTTTCCTCCTACAAGGATCGTAACATTCCATCTAAAGAGTCTTATTCCTTCGTTTCTTGAAGGTGATGATATGGAGGGTGATGTGGAAGCCTATACTGATGCGAAGTTTAGGTCAGTATTGTACAAAATGATGGAACTTCGCGCACTTCGTATCTATGCAAATACTTCGCTCCAAGAAGGTAAAGAGGTTGTTTTTCTAGGCGATTTTAATGAGCATAGTAACAGTTCTGGTATTGATATTTTAAAATCATCACTTAGTGATGCACTTAGGTTAACAGATTGCATGGTCACCTACGGCGGTGACAAGACAACACACATTCACCGCGGAAATAAGCTTACGTTTGACACAATTCTAGTCTCGTCTAAGCTCCATGAGCGCATTAAGAGTGTGTCTGTTGATAACAAAACACTACGTGATTATAGTCTGCTTCCATGGGGAGAGGTCGAGCATGAAATAGAGAGTGATCATGCGCTTGTGTATGTGGAGCTATAAAGAACTAGCGAAGTAAGAGGATGGAGTAGTGTAGGAAACGGGCGTGATGGTCGTAGGCCATCACGCCCGTTTCCTGTGCATAGCTTACATATTCTTTATAAAAATGGTGGCATACTATAGCACATATGCATCCTAAAAAATCTTTTGGTAAAGAAACAAAGAAACCTTCTATCTTTTGGAATAGTCTTAGTAGTATTTTTATAAGTATCGTAGCACTTGCTGTCTATGTTCTCCAGGTGATGTCACCGCTTCATCCAGTAATCGCACTTTTTTTGCTGTACTGTGTATATCGTATCGTGCGAAAGCTTTTTGGGGCATATTTTTCTTCAAAGAAAGTCTCTTCTGCTACGCAACAGGTGCGGCGTTTTACCTTTGCGCACAAAGTTTCACTTACCTTTGTCGTTATTGGATTTACCCTTTGGTATACCGTAACAAGTGTTGTCCCAAGCGACAAACAAGTATTTTCTCTTCTTCCAGAAGCTAAGCAGACTGAGATTGTCGATGAAGATGTAGAAGTTGCAGCAGTACTCTTGGATAAGCTAGTACTTACCGGGGATACACTTATGGCAAATAAGGCTCTTGCAAAAGATCAGCTATCCTCAGAAGATGTTCTATCACTTAAGCATGACTGGGAGCAGTTCTATCTTGCAACACTTGAAACAGAACAAATGACAGAAAGACATCGATACTTTCCACAAATTGATGTTTTTACAAATCGTAATACACACATAAAGTCATTTATTATCGCGTATTCATTGTATATGAAGAAATTCGAAATCTTCCACAAGGTACTCACTATGGCAAGTAATCATCCGCCTGCAGTTAAAATATTTAATGAATATAGTCAGGTAATTGGAGCGTCTAATCTCTATGATGATGTATCTAGTCGTTACTTCGCATCTAATTCATTACTAAGACGTAACCTCGGATATCTGTACTATCTTATGTCAGCTCCAGAAGATACGAGTACAGTTTCTCCTAACTATGCATCGCTCCTTAATGTATCAAAAACAAGTTATCACTATGTTTTTAGAAACGCGCTCTCTCATGTAACGCTACGCGGTTCTGTATACAAGGAGTCATTTGATAGAAAAGCTTTTGAAACTTGGCTTCCAATTCAAAAAACTGTTGTTACTGACAAGATAGGAAACATTCATGTTGGAGATAGAACAGAAAAGTTCATTACAACAGATCAGATTATAACCATGAAGCAAGCAATGGCTCCAGGGGATATACTGGTCTATCGAAAGAACTGGTATGCAAGTAACTTAGGTATTCCAGGATTCTGGACACATGTCGGTCTCTATACGGGGACACTTGATGATATGGATGTATACTTTAAGGATGTTTTCCCATATAAAGGGCATACGTCAGTGAGTGGTCTTCTTAAAGCAACGAATCCAAAAGCGTACGAAACCTATCGTAAAGAAGACAAGAAAGGCTTTGTACCTTCAGTTGTAGAGAGTCAGACTCATGGCACAATTATTCAATCACTCGAAGCATCGGCTGCGGTTGACTATGTAGCTGCAGTGCGTACAAAACTTACAAAGAAAGAAGTTCTTGATGGAATCTTGCTTGCGCTTAGTCATTACGAACAACCATATGATTATGCTTTTGATCTAGATACAAAGCAGGAAATTTATTGTTCAGAGCTTATTTATGATGCGTACTCAGCTAACAGCACCAATAAAGGCATCACGCTTCCACTAGTACTTATAAGTGGTCGAAATGTTGTTGCCCCAAATGCAATTGTTGAAAAATTTGCAAAGGAATATTCGCAACCTAACGCTGAGCTTACGTTTGTCTATTTTTTGGATGCTCGTGAAGATACAAAACGCGCATTTCCATCAACTGCTCAGGTGTTTATCGAAACTAAGGATAGACCAAAGTATTCTAAGTTACAGCAGTAGTACAGTGATTGTAAATCTGAAAAGTGAAAGATATACTAAGAATACTGATATGGCTTATACCATAATGTACTACAATAATGTTAGCTAATCTATTTTTATTAATTATAGTATTCCCAATTTTTCTACTCATGGTTGGTCTGGTATTAGATTTGCTATTGATTGGTTTACCTCTTGCTGTCGTTTTTAATAAAAAAGGCTATCCTTGGTGGCCTGCGTTTATATTTTTTCGTCGTAATAAAATATTGTGTGAAATAACACATCTAAATATAAATATCGCTTCATATTTTGCACCATTTTTCTCATTGTACGAACCATTGTCATTATCATTTGGTTACAGTAAAAGAGCTGCAAGCCTAATTACCTGGGCGCCAGTCTTTATCTCATTTTTAGGTATGGTGTTACTTTGGCCAATAGCCTTTAAAGATTTGTTTGATACCTTTTTACATCTACCTGAAAAATCTTCTGGCGGTTCATTTTTACACGATTCGCCGCTTTACTCTGCGATACTTATCTTATTTCCTTGCTATCTTAGTTATTTGCCATTTTTGATACTAGCTTTTAGCAAGGTTACGCAGTCGCCTGGTGGTGAAGACACCAAGGAAGCCCTTCCTTTTGATGACGGCACTACAACTAAAGAAAAAACACCCTGAGGTATTTCTTGCTATTATTATTATTCTATTGTAGTATAGTAAACACTCGTTTAAGAGTAATGAAGCACTTACTGAATTAAATATCTTGTGGAGTACCCTCTGCTTCGGGGAACAAAAACACGAGAAAATCAATACAGGTTATAGGTGGTAGGGAGTAGGTTATTTATGGTTATACGGATGCAATTCTGTATTTCTATCACCTATAACCTTGTAACCTACAACCTGTCCAAAATGTATGCGTCGTAAAGTAAAAAATCGAAATATCGCTCAGCCAGATACTAAGTACAATTCTGTAAAAGTATCTAAGTTTATCAACTATGTAATGATCGGTGGTAAGAAATCTACTGCACAAGAAATTGTGTATGGAGCATTTGATGTTATCAAGGAAAAGCTTAAGGTAGAAGATCCTCTTGAGACCTTCAATGCTGCACTTAACAATGCAGGACCAGTAACTGAAGTTCGTTCACGTCGTATCGGTGGAGCTAACTATCAGGTGCCACGTGAAGTTCGTGAGGAGCGTCGCTTTATGCTTGCATTACGCTGGATTCTCGAAGCTGCTAACAATAAGAAAGGTAAAGCTATGAAGTTCAAGCTTGCTGATGAGCTTATGGCTGCTGCAAACAATGAAGGAACAGCAGTGAAGAAGAAGGAAGATACACACAGAATGGCGGAGTCGAACAAGGCTTTTGCACATTTCGCTTGGTAGTCCGCTTCCATTTTTGGCGAACTTCTGCGTTAAAAGCCGTTTTTGCTTCCGCAATGTACTACTCGTACATTTTGGTCGCAAAAACGGCTTTTGCCTTGAATTTCATCCAAAAACTGAAAGCTTGAGTTTTGTAAAGCGAAGTACACTCCTCTATAAAATGTGTTTTGAGAAAAAATACCCCATTTTGGGGTGTTTTTTTCGTAAGCAACAACTTCGCTTGGTAATCTTTTCAAAAATTTCTGCCAACTACTTTGTCGAGCGCCATGTTTTGTCGGTCGCCGTACCACCAAGTACGTCTTCTCTCTCACATGGAACTACACAATCTTAAAAACACAGCATAGGTATGTTGTATTTTGTTTTATAGTCATAAAACTTACCAAACACTTGCAAAATTCAAGAGAGAGAGATACTTAAAGGTATTAGAAGTAATATACAAAATTATGCCACCATTTAATCAGAGTCCTGCAAGTAATAATGAGTCTTTAGGGGTTAAAAATGAAGTACATCCTTCAGTAGCTGTTAGTAAGGATGTTGAGTTGGCGTTGTTTAGTTTTGATCAGGAATTAAGAAACAAGGAGTTCTCAGAAGAAGATCTTGGAAGTGATTGGGACAGCTCAATGGAACAAGACGGAAATACATATGAGAATCATATTAGTACTAAAAAGCAGCGTCTACAGGAGGAAGTGGACGCACTAAAAGGCAAGCAAGAAGAGAGAGATAGTATGCTCGCTTCTTACAGAAAGTTACAAACACCAGAGCAGATTTCTTTTTTGGTTTCTTTTCTCGGTGCGGTTGAAAACTCTCTTCATAACAACATTGATCCTAAGAATTTTCTCGAATTTCTAAATGCCTTTGATAAAAATGCTGTACTAGAGGCATTTAAGAAATACTCAGAGAATCTTCTTAGTCGCTCAAGTACATTCACAATAGATGGTGTAAAATATAATAATACATATTTTATAAATAAAGTTGTGAGGTACATACATGATGCAGATCTTGCTTCTTTTGATGATGGTCAAGCACAAGAATTTTCCCAAGAAGAGAAGCAAGAATTATTTGATTATTATAGATTACTTGGAGCGATTAAAAAGACGGTAGTTAATAATGTTGTTTATAATCGTGCAGATGAATTTATTGAAAAAGACAGTGATGTTAATTTCGTTTTGCCAAATCTGAAACATTTTTAGAGATTAGGGGTATGAAGATAAAAAAGCGCGAGCCAAAGGCTCGCGCTTTTGGCTTTTCTTATCAACATGATTGCAAAATTTCTATTCCTGTGTAGAATTGGGCGCGGTAGAACGTACTGTCAGTAACCTCAAAAGGAGAAAAATGATGGACACATTCTTGGTGTTCCTTTCTTGGCTTTGGTATTTTGCTTGGCGAGTCAGTCTCTTGACCTTGGGTGTCTTTCTTATTTTGGGTGCATATTTTACTTTATCACAAAGAAAACAGTATCGATCTTACATAAGAAATCCAACAGATGTATTGTCGGTTATGAGTTTAGAGAGATGGGATTCCAGAAATAAGATTCGAGGATACTTGGATGCGAAATTTGGTACAGATTTTTTCAGTTCATCAATTTGTCCTGAAATATATGATGACTTCGAATGGCTTTTGAAAGAAGGTTTCATTGAAACTCGTGTCATGTACTATGGTAAGAGTGGCAATGAATTACCAGAACTTGCTGATAACTACACGAGAGATGAATATGGAAACGTCACAGGAATAAATATGGACATTACTGGTGGTGACGAATACAGAAAGACAGGGAAAAGGGGTTCCCAGTCAAAAAACAAAGATCACGAAGAAGAGCCTCGTTCCACACATAATGCCCCTAGACCTCAACATGTCTAATGTGGGTCAGGTTTAATATCGATTTGCAAAAATATCATCCTACAATAGTTTGCCATACAGCATAGTAACAATATGCTGTTTTTTCTTAATAGTCAGGCGGTTGACAAGGTACTATAGACATACAATGTATTTTATTGTAGAGTGTGAATGTTCTGCTTTAAGGAGAAAACATGAACATTAGTGCAAGTGAAATAGGTGCAGTAATTGGAGTTTGTCTTTTTGTTTTGGCAGTTGGTTTGGGTATTTATATTGCTAGTCTGTCTGACTTACGGATACAGAGAGTTGCTAAAAAGTTAGGGCTTAAAGATAAAGGGTTTGTAAGAAGTTACTTCAAAAAAGATGATGATGGAATAATAAGAAAAATGGTTCTACTTCATACATTGTGCAGATCACGTGTGAGAGTGGGGATTAATCTTTCTACAGGTGACCCTGTGCAATGGTGTCATGTTTGTGAGTGTGTAAACGATAATGAAAATGGTGGCGATAGTGGCGATAGTGGAAATAATCATCCAAATAATCCAGTGTCACCTGAGGTTGCGGAGTATACAAGGAACCTAATTGAAAAAATAAGGCATTAAATAAATATGTCGTTTCTTAAATACCACCCCTGTAGTAGCCAATACTTACTACACGGGGTTTTTCTTTGTAAAGTTAGCTGTCTTTTTTGTTAATCAGTATCGTGTTACCTTGTGCATTATGATTATTGATGAAATTATATTGCAAAATAATACTAGATACGTTAGAGTCATACAAGCACTTTATAAACAATAGACAATAAGGAGTAAACGATGAAAATATGCCGTATTAGCATTGATGGAGAGATGCTTGGCGGGGTTGTTGGTTGCTTTTCGATGGTTGAGCTTGGAGCATGTGTCCTGCCTGTGTCTGGTGATTTGGTACATGAAATGAAGACTTTTGGACAAATTATTGCGCCACCTACTCATATTGCACCTGCTTACGAGCATGGAGCAAGAAATGTTCTTCGTCGCAGTTTCGAAGAGTATTTACAACAAGGGCGTCCTCCGCAAGATGTTGCCTACGAGTTTGTTGATTTTTGCGATCAGGCACGTGGTGAAGGAGGGAAAGTTGAACTAGTAGGGGTTAATATCGCGTTTGATTTTGCTTTCATTCGTGAATTCCTTTATAAATTTTGCCCCGATCGCTACGAAGTCATCGGGCACAAGGGGTACGACATTACATCGTACGCCTCTGGAGTGCTTGGTCTTCCGATTGGGGACATGAGTGCCAAAAAAGCCTGGTTTCATATCAGTCATATTGATCGTAAGATTTATGAGAAATACTACACAGGTAAACTCACCCATAACGCGACCCAAGACGCAATCGACCAAGCGAAACTTCTTTTGGCGCTTGAGGAACTGCAGTATCTCAAACGAAAAGATTGGTACTAAGTAGTCTAAAATTCAAGAAGAATAATTGCCCAAACGCCGCTTTTGTGGTAGCATACTAGCTACTGCACAAGCGGTTTTTCTTTTCCCTAAATACATATACTAGATGGGGAGAGAAGCGAATTTGCAAAGCAAATTCGCTCAAAACTAACAACTATTAACTAAAAACTAACAACTATCCCTATGGCACGCGATTATCCACTTAATAAAACACGTAACTTCGGAGTTATTGCTCACATCGACGCTGGTAAAACAACAACAACTGAGCGTATTCTTTTTTATACTGGAGTTTCACACAAGATTGGTGAAGTTCACGATGGAGCAACCGTGATGGACTGGATGGAACAGGAACGTGAGCGCGGTATTACCATCACCTCTGCTGCGACAACTGCTTTTTGGAATCCTACATACATGGATCAGAAGGATGTTTCTAAGAAGCATCGTTTCAATATCATCGATACCCCAGGACACATC
>CAZJJX010000010.1:0-32997 GCA_964546555.1 uncultured Candidatus Saccharibacteria bacterium | reverse complement strand
CTTATAAATGTATCTCAAATACCAGAGGACGCTCTCAAACAGAGACGTCTACAAGTAGTATAGTTTTTCTACATACAAAAGCAATATAAGCTACTGCTTTTTTATGTGGACAATACTACTTGAAGTACATTACTGTACTGTAGAACAAGTATCGCATTTTTGGCAAGGAAAGTCAAAGAAAGGGGTGGGTACAACTCCTGCGACTGTTAAATACCAAGAGGTGCAGAATTAGGCAATAAAAAGCCATTTTCATGGCAAATTCAGGCTAATTATATTGGTGAATTAAAATACCTCCCCTAACTCACCCCCTCCAATCGTATCTACATTACTAGTCACCTGAACCACACAATAACACCTACGTCATCAATAAAAAGTTGCGGTTATATGTACCGCTTAGATTCGACAACATAAGCACAAAGGGTAAGTATACTTTATTAAAAACTACTGAAATCCAACAGAAAGACAGGTACCCGAGGCTACACATCATATAGTTACTGTTAATAATTCTATAGGTAAACTAGGCGGGAATCTGTAGGAAAGAATCTATCTACTAAATAAGCCATAACTAAACGAGCTTACTACTTCAAAATATACCGACTCCAACGCTTCTCTCCAATACGTTCAATAATATTGTCATAAAGAAGCGCATTGAGCTCACGTTGAATTGTCTTTTCACTACAACCCTTAATTCTGGTTGCTATGTCCTTTATACTTACATCAACACCACGTACAAAAAGGCCAAGTATTTGCTCACGTCTAGACATTTTTTTCAACTGGAAAGAAGAAGCGATTCCTGTTGTAGATCGAGATGCATGTTCCAAAAGGACATCGTGTGTAGAAAGATCTCTGAGTGGCGTTACCGGGGTAATGTCTTTTACTTTAGGTGCATCCTGCTGCTCATTTAACCTTTCTACTTCGGGACGTGTCTGACTTTTAGCTGATGCATTCTGAGACAATTTTGAAAGTATCTGCGCTTGGCGTAGAGAATCCTGTGTCTTACGAAGATCCTCACGTGACTCGTGGAGACGAGCAATCGTAAGAGGGGTAAGCGCATCATAGGATGTAGAATTAACAGCATTTGAGAACCCTCCATCTTTCTCCAGATCTTCCTCGTGCTCTACATGAAGCATCTCCTTAGTAAAAATTGGCTGCTTCTTTTCAAGGACAAGTTGCAGTGAACGAAATCCTTCCATGAGAAGCTCTCCATTCATCTTTGAGACAATTCCTGTTGTTACTGCAACGTGAAGCATCGAAGTTATCTCAGTTACGCACTTAAGGGACATTTTTAGTTCAATAACTCTGTCTTTTACATCAAGCTGGGCTAGTGAGTTCATGGACGACAAAAGGGCAACAGCGTTCTTTCGCAAACCATGCTTGATAGGTTCACTGTCAGTCATAAGATCAGTCACTAGATAGAGTGCTGTTACAAGTTTTTCTGATTTCTTTGCTATAAGAACTCCGTAGTCCTTTTTAGATTCATCGTTCATATGTCTTTTAAATGTCTTTTATAATAATCTCTATTTTGTCCTTATATTTCTTACTTTTGTCTCTTTTGACCTTTACTAAATATGTCTTTAGTGTTGTTTGTCTCTATCCTGACATGTTTGTCTAAATATTGCAACAACATGTCATCTATGATGTCTATTCTATGCCTTTTAGAATTCCTGTAAAGTCTTGTCTCTTTAGGCATATGAGTCTCTGTAGTGTAATAGGCGCTATACTGGAATAAGCTGATCGTCATGCTATTTTATATTCTCTGCTAACTTATACTATGTTGACTTTCTTTTCGACTATCTCTTTATCTGAAATTCTGACGTCTTTATGTGATACTTATCCCTTATTTATGGCGCACATTCTTGCTATACTTGTTTCATCTCTTAGTACACAAAAGCTAAGCACCTATATTCATCTATGGCAAAAGAAGGACCAGTAGAAGTACCGACAAGGAACCGTAAGCAGCGTCGAGCTAAGGAACCTGTTATGGCCGAGACAGTCTTGGGCGTTTTGGCTGTTGTTTGTGTCATGCTTGCTGTTCTTCTTGTATTCTCTATGGTGCACGCAGGCGGGTCAGGTGGGGAGGTTCTCTTCACAGGGATCTACTCTATTATTGGCGTCTATACATACTTAACACCTATCCTCTTTTTATATATCGCTTACTACCTCTGGAAAGAAGAAGTACCTGAATTACGTCCTCTGACACTCTTTGGAGGTTTCCTATTGATGCTCGGGGTAGGGGGGTTAGGTACGACACTCTTTGGAGAGGGGTTCGGTGGGCTCCTTGGTAAGTCAATTGCCAGCCCACTTGTGCGCAATTTTGATTACCTGCCAAGTGTCTTTATGTTAGCAGGGGTATCTATTATTGGTTCAATTATTTTCTTAGAACGAAAGCCTTCTCTTCTTCCGTTTCAACTTGCGGCAACATTTGTCGGTCAAAATATTGCAAACCTTTTTAGTTTTAGAAAAAACAAATCATTTGATGATAAAGATACTCTCGATGAACACTTAGAGGAAGCAGAGGTTCTTGAGGAAGAAATGCCCGAGGAAGTTGTGGAAATGATCGAAGAAACCTCAACCTCTGATGACGACTTACGCAAAGAGCTCTTTGGTGAGTTATCCACAGTTGACGAAACCCCTATTCCTGTTGCCCAAAAAGTGAAGAAGGAGGTCAAAGCAAAACCGATCATTCTTACTCCTGAGTTCGTACCCCCTCCTCTTGAACTCCTTAACATAGATAGCGGTAAGTCGGGCGCGGGTGACAGTAAAAGTAAAATGCTCACTATTCAAAAAACTCTTGAGCATTTCAAGATACATGTAGAAATGGGAGAAGTAACAGTTGGGCCAACGGTTACCCAATTTACCCTTAAGCCTGCACAAGGAGTTAACCTCTCTAAAGTTGTCGCACTTCATGATAATCTCGCCATGGAACTTGGTAGCGAGTTCCTTCGTATCGAAGCCCCTATCCCTGGCAAGACACTTGTTGGTATAGAAATCCCTAACGAGCGCAAAGCAACACTTGGCCTACGAAGCATGCTTGAGCTCGATGATTTCCGAAATAGCGGACCGCTTACTCTTGCTATCGGTAAAAGCATCGTAGGTAAACCACTATTTGGAGACCTTGAAAAGATGCCTCATCTTCTTGTTGCAGGAGCAACTCGTACTGGTAAATCTGTAACCCTACAGAACCTTCTCATGTCCCTTCTCTACAAAAACTCACCATATGACCTCAAGTTGATCATCCTTGATCCTAAGCGTGTAGAATTTACTGCATACCAAAACCTCCCTCATCTCTATACTCCCGTTATCAAGGAACCAAAAGGTGCAATAAAAGCACTTAATTGGGCTATCCAAGAAATGGAGCGACGTTACGAGACTCTCGCTGAGCATGGACAGGTAAACGTAAGTGATTACAATAAAAAAGTCCTTGCCCCTGCTCTAGAAAAAGCACGTAAAAAGGGCTCTGTTGGAGATGCGGTAACTGGTGTACCTCCAAAAATGCCTTACGTTGTAATAGTTTTTGATGAATACAATGACTTCATGCTCTCATATCCAAAAGAAATTAGTCCACTGATTACTTCACTTACCCAAAAAGGTCGTGCTGCAGGCATACATCTTATTCTTGCGACACAGCGCCCTGATGTAAAAGTAATTACAGGTACGATTAAGGCAAACATCCCTGCTCGTATCGCCCTTAAAACAACATCGCAGATAGACTCTCGTACGATTTTGGACGCATCTGGTGCAGAAGACCTTCTTGGTAACGGTGACATGCTCTACATGGCATCTGATAACCCACGACTTGTCCGTATCCAAGCGCCTTTTATTTCTGTGGAAGAAATAAAAGCAGTAGTAACACACATTAAACAGGCTCACCTTGATTTTGTACCCGATCATATTGATTTCTCTAAAGTAAAAGTGTCTGCAAGCGGCGGATCTTCTGCTCAGGAAAGTGGATCAAATGGAGGAGAAGAACCAGAAGATGACGAGGATTACCGAAGCGCAAAGGATTTTGTTATCTCTACAGGAAAAGCATCTACATCATCACTTCAGACAGCATTTAGATGGGGTTACAACAAAGCAGCACGTATTATCAATGATCTTGAACACTTTGGTGTCATTGGCCCTGCTCGCCAAGGCGAACGCTACCGAGAAATACTAACAGGTGGCGCAGGTGACACCTCATCTCATGACGATGGTACCGACACAACGACAGACGATCTCTTTGGTAAATAATTGCCATGACCCCTCTTTATGCCAATCATGATGTCCGTAAAAAACTAGAGCTTTATGCTCTTGGTTTTTTGATTGTTATCGCCATTTCTTATGGACTATTTCGTGCATATCCACTGATTACTGGTCCAACAATTACAATCTACAATCCACACGACGGTGATTATGTAAAAAATACAACATTTGAAATCTCTGGACATGTATCGCGAGTCAAAGAGATTACACTCCAGGGACGACCTATCCCAATTGGAACCGATGGGCATTTTACAGAGCTTATTACTGCACAGAAACCGTATACACTCATTGTCCTTACTGCAACAGATTTTTATGGAAAACATGTTACAAAAACGATACGAGTCCTCCCAGAAGTAGAGCAGTAGTCCTTTGTGTGAAGGGTACGTTTTTCCCCTTTCTTGTTCTATAGAGTCTCGTGCGGAAATGGTGTACACTATTTCTATACTTACTACCATAATATATACCCCACCATGCTCAAGAAAAAAGTAGCTAAACCACCAAAAACCATTGGAACAAAAGAAGCAAAAACCAAAGATGACGTCAAAGGCAATTCGGATGCTCTCTTACGTGAAATCCAGGGAAAGTTCGGCGAAGGCGCAATCATGAAGCTTGGAGATACACCGAAAGTTGATGTTGGTATCGTCCCTACTGGCTCACTCGGGCTAGATGCTGCACTTGGAGTCGGAGGATTACCACGTGGTCGTATCATTGAAATATTTGGCCCGGAGTCATCTGGAAAGACCACTCTTACACTCCACGTTATTGCAGAAGCACAAAAGCTTGGCGGTATTTGTGCATTCATTGATGCTGAACATGCTATGGACCCAGAATATGCCAAGAAGCTTGGTGTAAATATTAACGAACTTCTGATCTCACAGCCAGATAATGGCGAACAAGCCCTCGAAATCGCAGAATCAATCGTCCGTAGCGGAAAAGTAGATGTTCTTATTATCGACTCAGTAGCGGCACTTACTCCAAAAGACGAAATAGAAGGAGATATGGGGGCGCAACACGTCGGCAAGCAAGCTCGTCTCATGTCACAAGCACTTCGCAAACTAACAGCAATCGCACACAAGAGTAATACAGTAATTGTCTTTATTAACCAGATCCGTATGCAGATTGGTGTTATGTTCGGTAATCCAGAAACAACCCCAGGAGGAAAAGCGCTTAAATTCTACTCCTCAGTTCGTATAGACATTCGTAAAATTGCACAAATAAAAAAAGGTGAGGATGTTGTTGGCGCTCGTACAAAAGTAAAGATTGTTAAGAATAAAGTTGCGGCCCCTTTTAAAACAACTGAATTCGATATTATGTATAATGAAGGTATTTCAAAACAAGGTGAACTCCTCGCACTTGGTGAAAAGTTTAAACTTGTCACAAAGAGCGGCTCAAGTTATGCTTTCGGTGAAGAAAAACTTGGTCGCGGGTACGATGCCGCACGCACATTCCTCCGTGAAAATGAAAAAATTGCGAACGCGCTCGAAAAAGAAATTCGTAAGCAACTAGAAAGTGGAGCCCTCTCTTACGCAGGATCGTCTGACCCAGACGAAGAAAGTGCTCCGACTGAATAAAGTTATTAAGAGTTTAACCATATGGATATCAATGACTTTATTCCAGCAATAAAAAAAGCAGACCCAAATCCAATTATTCAAAAGGATGTCGACGCAGCAAAGTATGACGCGGTAGCTTCAAAACTTTGCGAAAAGAGAAAAAAACTAGAAGACCACCTTAAAGAAAGCACCCTTTCTGACGAGGATAGAGCAGAAACACTTGTTGAAGTTGCCCGTCTACGTGATAGCATGAAGGTTTTTGGCATAACAGAAGTCGACTACCAGGCCTACATAGCCTTTAAGGAAAGTGAAGAAGGTGTACAATTAGAGCTTTTCTAGGTAGATATTTTACAATTTCCAAGATTGAAAATATAGCGTTTTTTTGTTAGAATACTACCTATATTGTTATTTTATTGTATTTACTAATAACTATTTACTAACAACTAAATCTATCCTTATGGCAACTCTCGATTACGATGAAATTAAACCAAGAAAGCACATCCTTGTAGACGGTGTGCCTTACGAAATCCTTGATTCACATGTAGCACGTACCCAAAAGCGCAAGCCACAAAATCAAGTTCGTATGCGTAACATGTTAAATGGTAAAGTTGTACCTGGCACTTTCCATGCGTCAGACACTGCAGAAGAAGCAGAGATTTCAAAGCGTGAAGCCCTTTTCCTTTTCGTAAACAAAGGTGAGTTTTGGTTTTGTGACCCAACAGATCGCGCAAAGCGGTTCCAGATTAATAGCGATGTAATTGGAGATCAAGCAAAATTCTTAAAAGATAACACAGTTGTAGATACTAAAATTTTCGTTAACGAAGATGAAGAAGAGCAAGTTATTGGAGTTACTCTTCCAGTAAAAATGACCTTTGAAGTAAAAGAAGCCCCTCCTGCAATTAAAGGTAATACAGCATCCGGTGGAGGAAAAATGGTTATCATCGAAACAGGTGCACAGATAACGACTCCACTTTTCATTGAAGCTGGTGAAAAAATTATCATAAACACAGAAACTGGCGAATACGTAGAACGTGCACCAAAGAACTCATAGTGCAGAAAGACACCCCATTTATATCAAGGGTGTTTTTCTTTTTATAAACAAGTAAAAAGCAAACAGAGAAGAAAGAAACCGTCTACCAGCAAAGGAGTTAGATAATACAACTGGTTAACGAACAGGACTACAGACAACATCATCTGCGCCACTTTCTATACACTTTGTTTTCACAGTATATTCTTCACCAACCTTTGGTATCGTCACTGAATCAATACGGAAAGAAAAGAGACCACTTGATTGAAGTATTGTACGCTTAGAGTTTGCGAGAACCTTTACACTACCTCGAATTGACTCTATGTCAGCTGGGGTAACACCTGAAACTTTGTCTGCCGTATCCATAGTCATCTGGTATGCAGGACTATCTTTATCTGGTCTAAACGTACCTACAAAATTAACACAATCAAGCTTATTTGGCTTAGCCCCTTCACAAGTAATGCTCACCAAGTTTGGGTATTGTGTTTTCATTGAGGAGAACACTTGCTCAATATCTTGCTGATAGAGCGCAATCTTATCTTCACTAGGCCCACCAAGCAACCCCTTAGCCAAAAAAGCGACAACAGCAAGACCAACGAGACCTACAATAAGACCAATTGGCATCTTTGTTTGCGATGAACTGTCCTTAAAGGTTTCTCGCTGCCCTCCTTGGTTGCTTTTATTTTTACTTATATCAAGAAGCTCCCCTTCTTTTGGCATGTCATCATATAGCATAGAGATAGTATATCATTAGAAAATAAAGAACCCAGTAGACTACAGAGAAAACTTTCTATTTATCTCTTCTGTAATTTCTTCAAGAGGTCTTCCGTAGGTAACATAACTTAGCTCCTTAAGCGCCGGAATAATAGAGTGATCACCCTTTGGAGGAGGAGCAACTTTAATGTCAAAAGGTTTTTTTGGTGTACCATTTGCAAGCATACTTACATATGCATGGTAATTATCTATTTTCATAATGTCTGACGCAGTAAACGTTGGAGCAAACTTAGACTCTAGATATTTTGCATCGTCTGCAGAAATACGGTACACAGCCATAGAACCGACGTTACCAAATACTGCATTTTTAATTTCTTCATCAAGCTGAGCAATGAATTGATGCGCAACATTAAGCGAAAGCCTGTACTTACGAGCTTCAGATAAGATAGATGCGATTGCTGGGGTAGTCACATTTTGGAATTCATCAATATAGAGGTAAAAGTCAGGACGCTTAGAAATATCTGGCTGATCAACACGCGATAGTGCAGCCTGAGAGAACTTACCCACGATGATAAGACCAAGCAAACTAGAGTTAATATCTCCTAGACGCCCTTTTGCCAAATTTACCAAAAAAATCTTTTTACTATCCATAATCTCTCTGAAATTAAAGGCACTTGTCTCTTGTGAGACAATTGGGCGCATGATATCATTTGACATAAAGACATCAAACTTACTATTTACATAAGGCACCCAGTTCTGAAGCCCTTGATCCCCTGTTGTCTTCTCAGCATTTGCCCAGAATTGATTAAGGAGTGGGTTCTTTGATTTTGAAAGCTTGTAATCACGATAATCCTTATCAGAAAAAACTCGTGATATATCAAGAAGCGTATTGCCAGATTCTGGATGTTCCATAACAAGAAGTGTTGCATTACGGAAATATGATTCAAATCCTGGCCCACCGGAAGTCTTCATGTCAAAGAGTTGATTAAAAATACTAAGAAGTTCATTAACCACGAATGTTTTTGTTTCGGGGCGATTCCTGTCATATTCAAGCATATTAAGTCCCATTGGACGTGGGGTATAGCTTGGGTCAAAATAAACAACATCTTTTGCTCGTTCAGGTGGAATATTTGCCAAAATATCCTCAACATCACTACCGTGAGGGTCGATAAAACAACATCCATCACCATTATGAATATCTTGAATAATCAAGTTCTTAAGTATTGTTGTCTTACCGGTTCCGGTCTGACCAATAACATACATATGTCGTACTCTATCCTCTCGACCATAATAAATTGGTGTCTCTACACCCCTAAATACATTTGTTCCAAGAACAACCCCTGATGTTGCGAGGTCTGCCGGAGCTGCTGCTTGCGTATACCCTTGCTCGCGCACATTTGCGGTATCTTTTGTTTGCACAGGAAAATGGAAGATAGATGCAAGCTCGCTTAAGTTAAGTGGGTAACTCTCGTCTTCACTCCATAAACGATATGAATAGCGATGCAGGAGTGCCTTTTGTTTTCTTCCTTCGAGCTCTTCCCAAACAATACGATTACCATGTATTTCTGTAAATTGTGAAAAAGATGCTTCAAGCTCACCACGAATAGCCTGAGCGCGCGCAAGACTTCCAGCTGAAGAAATGATGCGAATATTAGTCTCAACAATAGTCTTAGAGAGCTTTGCTTGTACAAGCTTTGTCGACTCATCGTGAGCTTGTGTCTTATTTTCTTCTTTTTCTTTTTGTATTTCTTCAGGTGTTTTATTTGAAAACATTGATCCAAAGATATAAAGTGACTCTTTAAGAATACTTTGCTTATCTATAACACGTTTAAGACTCTCTCCTTTTCGAAGATCCTCTAGCATTGTCCCATAGCGCTTTGCAAACACATCCCCCGCAGGCCTAATAAGAAGTTGTAAAGAAAGACCTTCGTCATCCTTTGCTATTCTTGTAAAAGCGGCAAGCAAAAGGGACATTGGGTCAGCATCAAGAGTCTCATATGTTTTGATAGGTAGCACTGGATGTGTACTGTGTGTTGCATACGAAACCGCCGTTACAGCATGTGGATGGAAGATATTATAGTCTTCTTTGCATTCCTTTACTTTTGCAGTCGGAAAAACTCCAAGAACAACTTTTTCAAAAAATGGCGCATAGTCCACATGTACAGCACAATAAAATGCAGCAGTTGTAGATCGATTAGCAACACCTATCTCAAGAGAATAGTAATTTTTTTCTTTATTAGTTGCATCACTTGCAAGAGCCTGCATTGATGCATACCATTGTTCCATAAGACCCATCATTTCCTTTAGTGGTTTTGCTTGCCCCTCCAAAGCTTCTGGAAGGAGAACCTCAAACAACTTCATGTGGAGTGCTTTCCATTCATCTTTTGAAAGATCATTCTTTACCTCATGCCCGGAAATCAAATACTGGACCAAAAAGCGCTCAAAATCATCTTCGACTTCTGGATTCCCAAGCTCTTCTGCCATGTGAAGAGCATTACGAATACCCTTTTCTGCCATCACTTGAGAAAGCATCGTAACTTGTTCATCAGTCTCACGGGGTGCTAACCATTCAAGAAGACGGTGTTTTTCTCCTCCTGTAATCTGTGCAACAGGTGCAACAACTCGCTCGATAGGAGCTGCTTTATAATCTTGCACAACCTCATGTGCACGATCTTTTTCTGTAAAGCGATTCTCAAAACCTTTCGCGCGCTCCATCTTATCTTGAATCTGCTGTCTTAAGTATGCAATCTCTTCTTCTGGGGATGAAAATTGTGGGTTCATATCAATGAGTATACTAAAAAAAATCTAATTCTCCCCTGGATAACAAAAAACCGCACATATCTGCGGTTTTGCTTTTGTTACATAGAATTTTACTAAGCACTTTGTTGTACCTGAGCTTCCTGTTGTATAACTGCTTCAGGTGTTGATGTTCCAACTGGTGCAGGAGCTTCTTGTGGCTTCCATGAACTAATCGGAGGGACAGCAGATTGTGTAGGTGGTACCGCTGATGCAATATCTTGACCTTCATGAGGAGCTTCTGGAGCACCTTCTACTACATGTACACCAGCTGAAATTTGAATACCGCCAATATCAGCTAACGGAGAAGTAGAAGAAACACTTGATGAAGTGGTCGTGTCTACTGTGGAGGTTACTTGTGGGGCAGATGATTCTACTTGCTCGCCTTGTGCAGCTTCGACTAAAACAGGCACACTTTCTACCTGCTTTACTGTTGCAAGAGGTTGTACTTCTGTAGTACTTACTGGAGCTGCAACCTGTTTATCAACTTCTTGTACCGAAACAGGATCAGCTACTGGCACCTGAGCAACCTCAGTCGAAGGTGGAGGTGTAGATGGGGTAGTGGCCTGCTTGAGGGTACTTTGTGGTGCAGTAGCTACTTGTGCCACTTCAGGTGCTGCTTGCGTTGTTTGTGCAACAGTTTCTTGGACAGCAGGAGCTTCTGGTGCAGGCATAGATTGTTCAACTACAGGGGTAGGAACCTGGACTGGCTCAGGTGGAAGATTAGGATTTGGGACAGGTGCTGGAACAGGTGTTGGCTGTGGTTCTTTTTTTACTTCAGGTACCGGTTGAGGTGTAGTCACTTGAGCTTCCTGTGCAACAGGTTGTACAGGGATTGTTGCTGCTGTCTGACCGTTCTGCGAAAATGCTTGCACTTGTACTTGAGTTGCAACAGGTTGAGCTTGCGCAGGTTGTGTAGACACCACTGGTGCAAGAGGTATAGCAGGTGCAGCTTTTCTAGCTGCAGCAACAACAAGCGCAATCATGAGAATCACAAGCGGCACAAGTACCATATACGCTGGCACCTGACCCTGAAACACTGAAAAGATTGAAGTAAGATCCATAAGAAATAATTAATAGAACATTAAGTAGATATACTCCTAAGTGTACCTTATCTCTTTGTTACGTAAAGAGGATAGACTTCTATACCTTGGTCAAAATTTCTGCATCACCTTCTGTGATGAGAATTGTATGCTCAAAATGAGCAGAGCGTTTATGATCTTTTGTGATAAATGTATACCCATCATCTGCTAAATACACTTCATCGGTTCCCATGTTAACCATAGGCTCAATAGCAAGCACAAGACCTGGAACAAGTTTTGGACCCTTTACCCCATCATCAAAGTTCGGCACATATGGTTCCTCATGTACTTTGTACCCTACCCCATGTCCTGATAATATTTTTACAACGCCGTACTTCTTTGGGATAGCTTTTTCTATTGCTTTTGAGATGTCGTTTACATATCTGCCACACTTAGCAGCTTTTATGCCTGCCATAAGGGCTTCTTTGGTAACACGAAGTAATTCCTCATCTTCTTTGCTTATCTTTCCAACAGGTACGGTACGCGCAGAGTCAGAAATCATTCCTTTGTGCTTCACTCCTCCATCAAGGCCAACAATATCACCCTCTTTAAGGACTCTGTCGCCACCTATACCATGCACAACTTCATCGTTTACTGATATACAAATACTTCCGGGATATGGATATGCTGCCCCAAATGGTTTGTAATTTAGAAATGCAGGAGTATCCCCCATATCGGTAATCATCTTGTAAACAAAATCATTCAAATATCCTGTGGTCACGCCAGGTTTTACTTCTTTAGTAACAGCATCGAGCACCATTGCAAGCCGTCTACCACTTTCGCGTAGAAGTTTTATATCATGATCATTTTTAATTTTTATATCGTATTTCATGAGAATAGTAATTAGTGTCTAGGGATTAGTACATTACAATACTAATTTGAAAGCTGAAGTTTATTGAGAATCTCCTTATGCACCTCTTCTACTGTTTGCTCACCTTTTATATGAACAAAGGTGTAGCGAGGATCGCGTGAATACACATCAATGATTGGAAGAATATCTTTCTCGAACCACTCCATCTTTCTCTTTGCGTTCTCGGTAGTATTGTCATCTTCTCGATTACGCTCTGCAATTCTTGCGAGTGAAAAGTTCTCAGTAACATCTAAATAAATCACTGTTGCATGACCAGAAAAACCATAAAAATGTATAGCACTATGGAGTGGCTCTATCTCCATCACTCTGCGCGGAGCGCCGTCTAAGATAATAGACTCTCCTCCAGTTAAGTTTTCAATAAAAATATTAGACCAATTCCATACCGCCAAAAACTCTGGCGAAAGTCCCCCTGTCTGTGTAATTTCCTTAGAAAGATTTGCTGAATATGAGCCACTTTCACCAAACGCTCTGAATCCGCCACCAGTTGTGACATGAAGTACTTTTTCTGCGCCACGATTTTCGAGAACTTCCTTGAGAAGTTTAGCCTGTGTCCCCTTGCCGCATCCTGAGCGACCAATGATAATATAGAATTTCTTTTCCATCAGATAATACTACCATAAAAAAACAAAAAGCGCCGGAGCGCTTTTTAGAATGTCATTTGTATGAGATTGTATAGATCATTCCAGTTCTCAACCCGCACAACATTATGAAAATGCTTATAGTGTCTAATTATTTCCTTTTCGTTCGGACAGAAAAGAAATTGATGTCTTACATTTTCCAGGTACTCTAGCACCTCAAGTCGACCATCCACAAAGTGAGTAACACCGAGGAATTTACAGATCGGAGATTTGCCTTTTCGCTCTTCGCAGAAGAAGACATGATTTGGGTCAACTCCTGTAATTTTGAAGAAATTATGATGTAGGAGCCAGTGCCGAGTCTTTACTTGTACAACACCTCTGCACTTTGAAACAAGACACACTTGCCCAGAAAAAATATGATATAGTTCTGCAATTGTTCGAAACGCCCCTGGAATTTCAGGTACACCCAGATAAGCATCGGTAAAAAGAACTGATTTGTCCGTATCTCCGGTGATGACTTTTCCAATATCAATACCTAGGATAGGTTTAGTTGTATCAAACACAAGTACTTCCTTTCTTTTTGTTATACCCAACACCACACTACCACAGTCACACCAATATGACAATTATCAAAAAGAGCCCTCATGGGCTCTTTTTGATAATCAAGGATACTTTATCCTAGTTTGTTTTTTATGTCTAAAGAATCTTATTCCCCACAAGATTCAGACTTTATCAAGAATCGTGTGACTTCGAACACTTTACCTGTTTGTGGAAGATTTCTTGTTGCCTGGTAGGCTTTTACCGCCCCCACTGTCATATCTCCATAAAATCCTGTTGGCTCAGCAGTAAGGAGCCCCTGGTTCTTCAAAAATCTTTGAAGCTGTAGTGTGTCATCTGAAGAATCTCCTTTACTTATATTTCGTGACAAATCGAAACATTCTGTTTGTTCACCCAAAACAGTAGGCTCGTCACTTATCATACTTATTTTAGCTGAAGCATTTGGAACATAAAACATCGAAGGTGCACTCTTTCTTACTTCACCGTTATACTTACATTGTATAATAATTTGATTTGCATACCCTTTTACATTTCTTGTATCAATCGTAAAATTAGTTGAGTTGTCGGCTAGTTTCACACTCGACATGTTAATTGAAGGAACACTGTAGGTACATTCCGTACCCCCATTTGCAGACCACTTAACTTTTACAAGTTCACCTTTCTTAACAGTTTCACTAGTATTAAGAACCATGAGTCCAGGGCCTGCTTTACTTGTTGTTGAAGCATATACATAGAACTTTGTTGCTTCTGACCATGTATACATCAATCTTGGGTTAGTAGGTGAAGTTGGCTCAGCACACAAAATCATCATTGAGTAACCACCATTTAACTTAGCAGTGTTAATCTCATATGACCCAGGATTCACATTTGGATTCCAGTCATATACCTTACCAAGAGGATTAAGGATAAGTGAACAAAAACGCTTACCAAATGGACTAATTGTCACTTTTACCTTCTCCCCTGCATTTACCTCAGTCTTACTAAGAGAAATAGCTGGTGTAAACGCAGCTGAAGCTGACATTACCCCAAAAACACATAACCCAACTGCGAACGTTACTGATTTTAGTATTGTACTTTTCATAATTGTTGTATATATAACATATTAAGTGTATCTCATCTTTATTCTTAATAATGTTTCTTATCCCCAAATACAAAAAGAACCCTTTCGGGTTCTTTTTGTATTATTCGTATTCCTAGTTTTTCAAATTTTGAATGAAATACAAGGCACAAAAAATTTTTGTAACGAAGTAGTTCGTCAAAATTGGAGAAACTAATACTCCTTCATTGAAAGCTGAGCATCGATCTTCTTAATAACATCAAGAATAACTGATACAGCAATAAGGAGCGATGTTCCGCCCACTTGTACCGCAGTAAGTCCTGTAACCGCCTGCACAACAACAGGAAGCACAGCAACAACCCCAAGAAAGAGTGCTCCAAAGAATGTAACTCTTGCTAGAACGTAACCAATATGCTCTGCAGTAGCCACTCCCGGTCTAAACCCTGGAATAAAAGCACCATTTTTCTGAAGATTCTCTGCGGTCTTTTCTGGATCAAAGGTTACCGCTGTGTAGAAATAGGTGAATGATACAACAAGAATAAAGTACACGATTCCATAGATCCACTGATTAGCAGTAAGCTCGTTAAGTGTTCTTGCAAGTGATTGAAGAGAGCTGTTTGATGAAGTTGCAAAAAGTTGCGCAAGAAGTTGCGGGAAGATGAGGATTGAAATAGCGAAGATAATAGGAACAACCCCTGCTTGATTAAGACGAAGCGGGAGGTATGTCGCAGCTCCTAAACCATTTGATTGTCCGACACGAGTCTGTCGTGCATACGTAACTGGCACAGGTCGCTCTGCTTCAGTAATAAATACAATCCCTGCAATAACCGCAAGAACAAGAACAATAAGTCCTACAAACATTGGAATTTGTGAAACATCAAAAGTAAGGAAGTACTGACCAAGACTAGTTGGAAGTGCAGCTACAATACCTGCAAAAATAATAAGTGACACACCATTACCGATACCACGTTCATTGATCTGCTCACCAAGCCACATCATAAGCATCGTACCTGCGGTAATAATAATAAGGTTACTTGCCATCTCAACATGGGTCATTGCAGGAAGAACATCTTTACGAGCAAGAAGCGTGAGAAGTGCATACCCCTGCATGAGCGCAAGTGGGAGCGAAATAATTCGCCCATACTGCACAAATTTTCGTCTCCCAGCATCACCCTCCTCTTGATACATTTCCTTAAGGCGAGGAGAAAGTACTGTTGAGAGCTGCATGATAATCGATGCAGTAATATATGGACCAACACCAAGCATCACAATCGAGAACGATGCTATACCTCCTCCTGAAAGGATATTAAGGAGTCCAAAGAAGCTATTTGAAGCAAGAAGATTCTTGAGCTCGTTAGTCTGAATTTCAGGAATAGGGATAATAGCCAAAATACGGGTAATAACAAGAATACCAACAACAAAGAGGATACGATTACGTAGTCCTCGGTCAGAAAAAATAGCCTTTAATGTTTTCATAATAGGTCTATTATACCATAAATCATAGGTTTTAGCCATGACTCCTAAAGCCAGACACAGGCACAGATAATACTTCAAATTAAACCTTCTTTATCTGTAACCACCCTTCTACAATACTATAATCCATACATAAGAAATCCGGAACGTACGACGTTCCGGATTATACTTTCACTTGTGAAAAACTATAAATTACTAACCTTTTGGACAAATGCTCAAATCTGCCAAAATATTTGAACAGTTTTGACCACCAATGATATTAGGTATCAAACGCTTTCCATCAACAACAAATTCCAGCGTGTTGATATTGAGATACCCACCTTGACCTGTGGAATAAATCGTGTACTCGTACATCATCCCTGCAGGAATAACAAACGGAGCATACTGAAAATTTGCTTGACCATACAGTTCCGCCTGAGTCGACTCAGATGAAGAGTTGATAAAGACCAACCCGGAACCTACAGTGCTCAATCTGATTGTTTGCATATGGCACGGCGACTCCTTTTCTGTAAGTGGACATGACACCTGGAAACGTCCAATTTCCTTCTGTGAAGAGTCCCAGGACTCGTAAGTAGGTATGTATAGAGGGCTCACAGATGCAACAGCAGGTGAAGGATTTGGACTAACTTGAAGATCAGGACCTTTCACTTCCTTGATCTCACTTGTTGAGTCAATCTCGCCCACTTGCACCTTTGACATCACAAACTTAGTATTCAACTGTGGTGTCGCAGAAGGTGACATAGTTGCCACCACCATAATCGGCTTCGAGTCAGTTGTCGAATACGGAGAATATGTTTCTCCGAACCATCTGTAATAGAAGGTAATATAGATCTTGGAACCTTTCACCGTCACAGTGTACGGTGCCACAGCGCCAATTTCATAACCATTCTTTACTAAACGGATCGAACCTGGCTTGAACAGCTTCTCAAGTGGCACTTCTTTAGTACTCTCAATCAGCAGCTCCATTACCCCTACCTTCTTAATAAGATCATCAGTTCGATGCATACTAAGGATCACTACATCGATTTCTCCCGGTGCAACATTCAGTATCTTACGTGAATCACCGTCAAGAAAAGTAACGTCCGCAGTCGATTGCGCAGCTGAATCAGTCGTCAACACAGGTGAAACATTTGTCTGTATAGTTTGTGTCTGCGCAGACTCAACGAGACTTTGTGCAGAAGTAAGCAACTGCCTCAGTTGCCCTTCCGTATCTGAAGGGAATTTACATCCCATCAAGAGAAAGGTAATGAGCGTACCCGTAATGATACGCGTAATGTTTTTTGAAACCATGGGCAAAATCCTTCCAAATTCAAAGGTTATTACGTACGAACTACCACTGTATATTATACAACAAAATTAAAGAAATGTACAGAAAACGGATAGAAGCCTGCAGGCGGGACCCTGTGACAGTTGAATTATTTGACCACTGCAGTACAGGAATAAATACTAAGATTGTTTTTTAAAAATACTGAAAGCGGCGCCGTAGGCGCCGCTTCTTTGTATTTTCTTTGATCTACAGACCAACGTCTACAGTCTGTACTACTACTTCTTCTTTCCACCCTTACCACCTTTCTTTGCGGCAAGTTTCTTTGCTTTTTTGTCAGCAATTTTCTTAAGCTGTTCTTCTGTTTGCGGTTTAGCTTTCTGTGTAACAGTAACACTTCCGCCAGCTTTCTCGATGGAAGCTTGTGCAGTTTTTGAAACTGTACATCCTGTTACCGTGATAGCAACAGTTATCTCTCCTGTTCCAAGAAGCTTAACTGAAGGCACCTTACCAAAGACTTCTTTAATAAGACCCTTTGCAATTAGCGTTGTTGGGTTAACAGCGTCACCTTTTGCAAAAACGTTAAGTGCAGAAAGGTTAACAACTGCTTCAGGACCTCTGTAAAACACAGATTCTGATCGGTTCTTACCGTGACCTCGCAACTTAGGAAGTTTCTTAATGATGTCACGCATTGCAGGGCGAACACGATGTCCAGCACGAGCAGTCTGACCTTTACCCCCCTTACCTGCAGTCTTTCCTCGCTTTCCACCACGAGCTACCAACTTACTTTTCCTGTGCGCGTGATCGCGTCTTATTTCATGTATTTGCATAGTTCTGTGGTTATTTGCTAATAATTGGAGTTACGACTTCTTCCATTTTTGTTGCTGCAACAGGTGCTTCACCGTGAGCATACGCCACTTGTTCAAGCGCCTTCATCGTAGCACGTGCATTGTTAAGCTTGTTCTTTGTTCCAGAATAAAACTTAGCAGTAACGTTACTAAGACCAGCAAGTGAGAGAATTGTACGCGCAGAAGATCCTGCGATAAGTCCACGTCCCTTGTTAGGCATGATCATGATTTCTGATGTCTTGAACTTTGCAGAAATATCATGTGAAAGTGACTTTGCTTTAGAGAGCTTAATAGTAATCATGTTACGCTTTGCAGCTTTCAGAGCTTTTTCAATCGCAACTTGAGTATCAAGAGCTTTACCAGTTCCAAGACCAATACGACCATTACGATCTCCTGCAACAATAGCTACAGAGAGTGCAAAACGACGTCCTCCTGAAACCACACGAGTCACACGGCGAATACTGATAGTCTTGCTATCAAACTCTGGCTTTTCCTTTGGTGCACGTGGAGGACGAGCCCCACGACCACCTTGTGATTTACCACCTTTTCCTCCGCGGAAATTTCCACGATTTCCTTCCCCTTTTTCTTGTGCAACAGCAACATTACCAACTTCTACAGTTGCGGGTGTTACCTCTTGTGCATTAGGTGTTGTTTTTATGTCTGACATAGATTTAGAAGATTAGACCAGCTTCGCGTGCACCATCTGCAAGCGCCTGTACTCGACCTCGGTACGAGAACCCGCCACGATCAAAAACAACCGTGGTAATATTTTTCTTTTTTGCTTCTGCTGCAAGCTTCTGTCCTACTGACTTTGCACGCTCTACCTTAGTCATCTTATCGCTAACTGAAATATCAGATGCTGATGCAACGGTTACCCCTTGCACATCATCAATAAGTTGAGCATACATGTAGCGGTTAGAACGAAATACAGCAAGTCTTGGACGTTCACCTGTTCCTGATACACGAGAGCGGATCTTCTTGTGAAGACGTGCTCTTTTTTCTGTTTTAATATTTGTTTTCATAGACGTTATTTGAGGACTATGCCTAAATAAATCTTGTAAGATTTATCGGCCGACATCCTACGGATGTTTAGGCTGACTTCTTACCTTGCTTACGACGGATAACTTCATCACTATAACGAATACCTTTACCCTTAAACGGTTCAGGCTTCTTAAGTGAACGAATCTTATTTGCAAAGAGTCCGACCGCCTCCTTATCGATACTTGTTATTGTAAGTGTACCCTTTTCCGCAACAACAGTTAGTCCTTCCGGAATCGGCTTTACTACAGGATGTGAAAAACCAAGCGCAAGGTGAAGTTCTTTACCCTTTACCTCCCACTTGAATCCAACTCCTTCAACAATAAGTTTCTTACTAAACGGAGTAACCACGCCTGCAATCATATTCTTAATATGAGAGACGTATGTTCCCCAAAGTGACCGAGAGAACTTATCATTTCGACGTGGCTCTGTAGTAATGATACCGCCTTCATTTTTGAAGGTAATTTCATCACGAAGCTCTCGAACGATTTCGCCCTGTGGTCCTTTGACACGTACAGCATGGGCATCGAAATGTACTTCGACACCTGCTGGAATTTGTATTTGTTGTTTTCCTATTCTGCTCATACGTTTTTACCAGATTGTGAATAATAGCTCACCTCCCACAAGCTCTTTACGAGCCTGCTTGTCAGACAAAATGCCTTTTGGAGTTGAGAGAACTGTCATACCATGCCCATACTTATATGATGTAATATCTTTTACACCTGTATAGACACGCTTAGACATTTTAGAAACACGAGTTACTCCGTTGATACGTGGTGAACCCTTTACATACTCAAGAACAATTTCGATTGTTTTCTTAACATCTCCATTGACGTGGTATGTTTTGATATATCCTTCTTTTTTAAGAAGCTCAAGAATCGCTACTTTCATCTTAGATGAAGGTATAGTAACTGTTGCCTTGTTAACAAGACCACCGTTTTTGATTGCAATAAGCATGTTTGCTATTTGATCCATAGGTGTGTGTATTTTATTTCAGTTTCCAGTATCGGTTTCTGATATTGTTTATTTTTTACATGAAATACGAGACAGTAAGAGTTTTTGCGACCAAGATGTACATCTAGTACATTGCGGGAGCAAAAACTCTTACTAACGAAGTAGTTCGTTAAAAAATAGACAATAGCTACCAGGAAGCTTTTTTAATGCCTGGAATCATACCTTCGTTAGCAAGCTCACGGAAGCATGTTCGGCATAGACCAAAATCTCTCATAAAACCTCGCTTTCGACCACATTTGAAGCATCGGCTCACTAATCGTGATGAGAATTTTGGCTTTTTATTGCTTCTCGCAATAGTTGATGTTTTTGCCATTCCTTTAGATAGTTGTTAGTTGTTAGTTATTAGTAGTCAGTGAATACAAAAATACGCACGTAACTGCTAACCCCACTGAATATCTCGCCATTTTTACGTAAACCTTGCTTTATAAGGCAAAACTTACGGAGAAAGGCGGATTACAGAGAGTTTTGTAATACTACCACACATTACAGCAATTAGCTAGTAGTCAAAGAATACAAAAACCTGGCCCCATACAGAACCAGGTTTTATTACTTACAAAAATACTTCAGAAGAACTGATCAGAGTCCTATTTGAAGGCTTTAGCGGTACAGGCCAGATATCTCCCCTTGTTCTCTCCTTATCCAACTGCTTAAAACTTGGCAAAACTTTTACAAGAGCAATTCTGTCCATAAATTTCTTTTTATCATCAGAAGAAATATCGGGAAGCTCTACCATTTTACAAAATGCGAAATATCTACGAAGCACAAACTCCTCATACGAATCTCTCATAGCGTATGAGGCGTGTTTTTTTATCACCTCATATACCGGATATCCATCAATCTCAAATTGAAGTAAAATCTTAAGTACTGAATAAGAGTTCTCGATGATCAAGTTTTTAATGATATTTCTCTTATTCCAACGATCAGACATAGTGTGCACATGGTACAAAAAATACAAAATAAGACACCCGCACAGTACACACAATGGGATAATCCAGATGTTTGAATGAAAAATAAATGTCACCACAAGCCCACCAAACATACACGAAAGTGCAAGGACTACACTCATTAATCTATCCCGCAATCTAATGAACTCATTAAAATCATTCATCATGTTCTCCTTTTTCAAAGGACAAAGCAATATACCTCTTTTTGTAATGTATCACAGCAACAATTGCTTGTACACACAAGTACCCCCTTATAAACTAAGGTTTCATGATTAGTAACTATGGAATTAACGTTCAAACCAAAAAAAGAAAACCACCATTCTCTGGCGGTTTTTCATCATGTTGGCGGACCTTGTTCACTGTTAAGCGCCTGCCGATAATATCGTGCCCTAAAGTACGCCAACGCACTACAAGGGACGAGGTGTTCTCTTTGTTTTTCTAAGAAAGCTTTGAGTGCGTATGCTTTGCGCTCCCTTACATGAGCAAGATTAACAACACCATTTCGTATATATATGGTTGCCTGAATATACAAAGAATATTCTTGACCGTTTCGCATACCCCTTAGATACTCACGCAAGTTATAGCCCTTTAGCTCAAATGCATACAGATCCTCGTATACAAAACCAGGTACATCAATAGTATGTCGCGCGCAGTATGAGACACAGTTTAGTACTTCCAAAAATGCACAATCGACGTGTGGCATTCTACACCTCGTACTGTAAAAACAAAAAAGATCGATACCTCTTGTACTCTATCAAGAGGGTGCATATTAGTCAAAATATAGTGTACACTTATCATCATGACTTCTACAATTATTGCATCCATCGCAGGTTTTATAAGTTTTGGTGTACTTGATTATATTTTTTTAGCAAAGCTTGCCAAGAATTTTTATCTTACAAAGCTCTCAGAACACATTGTTGTAAAAGACGGATCTCTGGTCCCTTATCTTCCTGCTGTTCCACTTGTCTATATTGTTGCAGTTATTGGTATATGGGTATTTGTACTTTCAAAAGCAACAACTCTTTCTCAGGCATTTAGCTACGGAGCTCTTATGGGATTTATTATGTATGCTTTTTATGATTTTACTAATCTCGCAACACTTAAGAACTACCCTTGGTCGCTTACATTGGTCGACATAGTATGGGGGACTCTCCTTGTAGGAACAGTAACTGCGGTTATGTTTTTTGTGAAAAACTTTTTTGCTTAATGTTTAGAGGTAGAGAAAATAAGGGGGCAGCCTACGGCCGCCCCCTCATTTTCTCTTTACTCCACCCCGTCCAAAACCCTGTCCACTTTTTTCTTCACATGATACAGAGCATACAATCTTGTAAGTTATTGTGCGGACTTTAATTTTCTCGTTACTTCATACCCCATTGCAAGTAACGCAATAAAAACAACTCCAAAAGCAACCCACGGAACATAAGCATACTTTTCAGTAAAACGACTTTCCTCAGTGTCACATACGTCCCCGTTGCCGTCCCGATCAGTGTCTGTCTGGTTGTAATTAGAATCAAATGGACAATTATCGAGGTACGTTGCCACCCCATCATAATCATAGTCATCACATATATCCCCTATACCATTACCGTTACCATCTTTTTGATCTTGGTTTGCTTGTGCAACACAATTATCCATAATATCAAAAACCCCATCATTATCTGTGTCAGTATCTTTTGGTGTTGGTCGCTCCTTAAAAAGCGGGTTTATTTCTTTATTTCCAAGTTCCCCATCGAACTCTTTTTGCTTTGCAAACAGATTTATAGGTGGTGTTGGCACGCTCTCTCTTCCAAAACCTTTACCCACATAAAGCGTATAGACACCTTGCGGAAGATATACAAAACGTATCATATTCTTAACCTCCTCACGAGTAACAGTACCTACACCGACCTCTTTGAACCGAATTGGTTGCGTATACTCAAAAGCAATTTCTACATTTTGTGCTGACATCTTTGGAAACACTGCCTGACTCCCTTGTATTGTATTTAGTACACGTTTACCATCTACCGTTAACTGAAATGAAGTAGGCATATACGAGTCTCTGGTCGTAGTAAAGGTTACCCTATCGGTTGTGAGTGGTTTTGCATATGTAATCTTAATCAACCCCTTCTGCACCCCAGATGAAGAAAGTGGGAAATCATAAGTCGTATCATAGTTAGCATCAGCTAATGCTTGCGCTTGTGTACAAGTAGGCATACATGCCTCAACCAAAAGCGGCATCTCAACACGTGTCTTCCGTTCGGTAACATACTGCTGTTCGATCGCTTTCCCTTTGCTATCTACCACGACAAAAATATATGAAGGGTCCAGATTGGAAAGCTCCATAATAGCAGGTTGATTCACTGTAATCGGCTTTATCGGAATTATGCTCTGATAGTTAGATAGATCTGCAGCAAATACAAAAGAACATACTCCGATACATACCAGTAACCCAAAAAAAGAATACTTCATATTAATTATTTGTATCTGATGTCTTTTTAATAATAAATGCAGAGCTAAGAAGAAGTACTCCTGTAACAATACAAATAAGGACACCTACAGCTACGTTTCCAGAAACCCAGGCATCGATTAAAATAACTCTTGCTGCCACAAAGCCAAGCCAAACTCGTGCAATCTTGATTCTCGTATCACTATTATTACGTACACCCTTCCGCAGTTCGTAAAGACCAACAATGGTGTAAATAAAAATACTACTAAATGCCGCCAACCCAGTACTTGGAATAATAAGATGTGCCAACTGCCATATTGAAACCGCAACCAAAAACAAACCTGACGCTAGACCGGTGTAAGCAATTGTTTTGATACGATTACTAAAGTAGAAGTAAAGATAGTATGCAATAACTATTCCAAAACTAACCGCAAACCAATCTTTTGAGGAATTGAATCTCATAAGAGACTCAAGCAACGCAAAGAGTGCAAAGAAATTAATAATTGCAGTCTTCTCAGTAGCTTCGTTACTATTAGTAAGATTATAGATGAACATCGTAAGTCCTATTCCAATAATAAGTAATGAGAGTTCGGTTGCAAAGTACGGAGTCGTAATAAGATGAAGCACTTGCCATACAACATCCATAACAAGTAAGACCACAATCGTAAGTGCCACATAACTAAGATCTTTATTCTTATTACTAAAGTATTTGTAAAGTGAGTAGTATACAACCATAGCAACACCAATAATTGCAAAATCTTTCCACGCATCAACAAGTGTGTGCCCAGGGAACGTAAGATTAGCAATAGTACTAATGCTCACAAGGACATACAAAAGTGGCAACACATTAAAGAACGACATAAGCTTTGTAATATGAACATTTTTTGAGAGGTAGTAAGTAAAATACGAAACTGCTCCACCCATCAAAAGAAGTGTGACCGCAAGAGCCCTACCAGAAATCTCAAGCATGATAGCAGTTGTGAGCATTCCAAGAGCGACCCCTCCGTACACCAGAAACGACGTATATACATTAGTAACTTTGTATACGAAGAAGAAACCAACAGCATAGATAAGCCCAACAGTTGCAATCAGTATTGGAGATAATTCAGGGTTTGCCTGACTTGTGATCCACATAATTGCATACCCAGCGTTTAAGAGTGCCACGATTCCATCATCCTTTATAACATACCCTTCAGTACGTAAGATTGAAAAAAGACTTGTGATATAAAAGAGAGCCCCAAAGAGTGAAACAAGAACAGTTTCTTTAACAAGAAGTGGTTCATCCCCAAGCACTCCCAAGATGTACGAAACCGAGTACATAATGACAATAAGAAGTGACATCAAGATAAGTGACCTCCATCGTGTCACAAAGGCCAACCATACAACACCTGTTATCACTATCGCCAAATAGACCAAGATGTCAAAAAATGTAACTCCGTGCACATGGGTAAGCACCGGCACAAGTCCTGCCATAGCAAGTGCCAAGTGTGCGAGCTGCGTCCTGTTATGAATATATGCAGTGAGTGCCACACATACTGAAACCAAAAACATCATTACCATAGAATACTTTGCACTAAAAACATTAAAATCAGGTTGATACGCAACAAATGATGAGATGATTAAAATCAGTGCGCCTATAAGATGTATCGTTGAGCCAGCAATAATTTGCTTACGTGCATACCAGAACCCAAACACCATAAACATCATTCCAAATATATACCCTACCGCAATTTTACCAGCCTGCCCAATGTATTCAAATGCAAGTGAAAGAAAGAAAATCACCCCCATAAGCACAAGAACCCCTCCAAACTTAAGAAGCCAGTCTTCTTTTAGCCATGTTACAAATGCAGACTCTTTATACTCCTCTTGTAGAACCTTCTTACTAGGCAAAGTATCTTCCACAACAGAACTTTCTATCTGCTTTACTTCTGCTTTGGTTTCACGAGACTCCGGTATCTTGCTTTCTGTTGTAGGTGTGTGGGCATGGACAACACTTTCTCCAACTGATTCAGTGTGCTCTTTTCTTGCTTTTGCCAGCTCTCTGTTTCTACTTTCGATGACATCAAGTCTGTCACTCACCTCACCAGATCGCTTCAAAGCCATAACACTAAAAACAATTGCAACGATAGCTAAAAATGCAGTCATGTTTGTATAATAAATTACGCTTAGTAATAATTCTCCTTATAGCTAAAAGTATACTCCGGTATCCCACAAAATGATATGGACATGTAAAAAAGGCACGTATGTGCCTTTTTTACATTCCTTACTACTTAGTTACAAGAATCACGCTTGATAGATTCACGTGTAAACTCATACACCATCCCCGTCTCAGGAAGTCCTTTGTTTCTCTGGTAACGCTTTACTGCTTCTACGGTTTTGTCTCCATAGAATCCACTTACGTCACTGTCTAGGTATTCGTTTGAGATTAAGAATGTTTGGAGTGTTTTTGTGTCTTGTGATTCATCACCTCTGTGGAAGTTACGGGTTAGGTTAACACACATTGTGGAGGCACCGAGGACTTGGGAGTTAGACCCAATTGATGCTACAGATATCGCTTGGAAACTACTGTTTTGAGAATAATAATCTTGATTTTCTTTAGCAGGCACAGGTGCTGGAGAGTCACTCGAAACAGTAAATGATGTCTTTTGGTATGCACCCTGGAATGATGTTGGACGAACACCAGTAATGTCCTTAAGTTTTGTAATCAATTTACTATACCCTTCACCTCCTGCTTCATATGCATAGAAATAATTCGAAGAACCTAGAAGCAGAGCTCGCGATTCAACTGGAACCGCCGCACTCTTTGGGCATGTACCCGGTTGACTTGCCCAATCATAATAGACCCCACTGTTTGGATCACGCATATCGTAGAAGAAGCCCGCCCCAGTCTCAGTTCCTTTTTTAACATTATCAAGAGAATAATACGTATAGCTACTAACAGGAACACTACTTGAAATACCCGTAACCTTTTGTACACCGTATCCACTAAGAATTACACGTTCAAGTTGTGCACCTTGCTCTAGAACAATATTCCATACCACAGGTTCATATGAGCCCACTGCTAAGATTATTGGCTTACCTGTATTTTTTACAGTTACAGACACTTTTCCTGTTGTGCTGTGGCAAAACGAATGATCAGAACCAGCTTCATAAACCCCGATGACATGAAGCTCAGCCCCTGTTGAGGTGAATCTTGAAATTTTTTCAAATTCAGTCTGCTTAGCAGCACTCTCATTATCAATAGATGACTGAGAAACACAAGTGTACTCCCAGAGTCCAGGCAATTGAGTCTTAATGGCAGCTTTTGAAGCATTAAGATTAGAAGCATACGTTGCAATCTCAGACGATGACATACTAAGTGATGTAGGTTTTACGTGCTTGGTTGCTTTTGCTTTACCAGAACTACAGATACTTGTAGATACAATACATCCTGTTATACCTGTTATGTAATTTGATGACTGACACATATCCTGATCATTACCGAACTCATCCCCATAGTCCCACACTCCATAACAAGCAAGCTGGCCCTCTGAAAGCCCCTGTACACCCCTTGTCTTACAGCTCATTGCGTTAGTCTTTGGACCTGGCTCCTTCTCTACAGGTGCTTGAACACTATAGAAAGTCTTTCCATCCCATGTACATACGTAGTCAGCTTTGGAATCACTCTTAATTCTTTGCATACAATCGGTGTATGCTGCTGACATGATTATAGATGATTCTTGCTGTACTACTACACCATTTTTTGTAAACACATATGATGCTTTTGGTTGAGGTTTTGCAGAGAGTAATTTGGTTCCGTTCCAAGTACACATAATGGTTGCATCAGTATTTTCTTTAATTTTCTTAGAACAGTCAGTGTAAGCCTCTTCCATAGTCATCGTACTTGACTCGATAAACACAACGTCATTCATCACCCCTTTATATGTACCTTTTTTATAGTATGTCGTTTTTGTTGCCTTGCCTAATACTACCCCTGATGAAGATAAGGCAGTTAGCTCAACCGAAACTCCGCGATAATATGATGCTGACGTCGTTAACTCATACGGAAAACTCGCTGAATAACTACCGATATTTAGATTTTTTAGACTCTCCTTTGTTCCGCAAAGATCTCCACCGTTTCTTGGAAGCTTAACTCCTGCACATTGGAAGCGAATAGAGTAACTGCCGATAGTTGAATCATTAGGAATATTACTTAGCGAGACCGAAATTGTCCCTTTATCGTTTTCTGCAATACTCCATTCTGGCTCAGAGATTTTCATTTCCTTAAGAAGATTGGAGCTATAACTATTATCCTTTGGATAATAGTTATCGTACTTGTATGTATTTGCTTCATCTGATGTTTTTGAGGAATTCTTCGTTTGAGTCGTAGTTTGGTTACAGCTCTTATTTTTGATCGCCTTTCTTGTTACTGGTCCAACAAATCCAGACGCAAGTAAGTTATTCTGCTTCTGAAAACTCTTTACAGCTTTTTGTGTTGCCGCCCCAAAGTATCCACTTGGGTCAGCGTCCAGTAGACCCACATCCAGGAGGAACTCTTGTAATTTTGTTACTTCACTATTTGTATACGAATCTTTTGATCTAAGTTTTAGATCGTAGGATAGATTCGTACACGTCATTTCTGAAGTATCGACATCTCCTACCGTCTGTGCATACGCAAGTCCGCACAAAGAAACCCCTAGTAAAAATAAAGCGATGTACTTTTTTATCATGCTAATTAGTATAGCAAGCCCTCCGTTAGTTACTGTTTAGTTATTAACAAAAAACAGGCCGTATGCCTGTTTTTTGTTTAGTCTCAGAAACTGTATTAGTTACAAGAATCACGCTTGATAGATTCACGTGTAAACTCATACACCATCCCCGTCTCAGGAAGTCCTTTGTTTCTCTGGTAACGCTTTACTGCTTCTACGGTTTTGTCTCCATAGAATCCACTTACGTCACTGTCTAGGTATTCGTTTGAGATTAAGAATGTTTGGAGTGTTTTTGTGTCTTGTGATTCATCACCTCTGTGGAAGTTACGGGTTAGGTTAACACACATTGTGGAGGCACCGAGGACTTGGGAGCTTGTAGGAACAACATACGCCGCCCCTCCTGTTTCACCAAAAGAAGGAGTTGTACTAGGAGCAGTAGAACTCGATGGTATTGTAAACATGGAACTATCCTTTGCGCTATAGGTGCCCGTGAAGTTTACAGATGAAAGTGAAACCCCTTTTGAAGCAAGCCAAGTTACGAGATCTTCAAAATTCTTACCACTAGCAGAGTATGCATTCTTATATACATTATTCTGTTGATATGAGTATATTTCTACTGTAGGTAGAGCAACACTTTCAACGGTGGTAAGTCTTTGATAATGGTATCCGACAATAATTATTTTTGAAGGACGTACAGCCTTTAGGTTATCAAGCACCCAGTTAGCAGGTTCATATGATGTAAGCACAAGAACTTTACCATTAGCTGTCTTTGGAACAGCAAGATAGAGCACTCTTTCCGGATGTCCATTTTCTACAACAGCAGGACCTGTACCTTGATATTCTGGGCGGGCTCCATAAGCAATAGAAGCATCAACACCTTCATACACACCGAAACCTACAGCTTCTACCTTACTTGGCGTATTATCCTCATAGACCGACACAACTGGAGTTGTTTGTGATGTGCTTTCCTTTCCTCCAATATAGAACTGCTTAGTTTTTGCAATCTCACCACCATTACCACTCATAGCTATTACTTTTAGATAATAATAGCCACTTGGCAAATCCTGGTTTCCTGTACTACTAGTATACGTAATTATCGCTGAACCTTTCCCTCCCTCTGTTAGACCTTGATTATGAACTACTTTTCCTGTTGCGACACTCACCATGTCTACTTCTGACTTAGGCAAGTTAGCAAATGTTACATAAATATTTGGAACAGACACTTTGTAGACTTCAATTGAAGGAAGCTCTGAATTAAAGGTGTCCACGACTTTTTTTGCTTCAGTAGTGTTAGAAGAATAGATTGTTACACCATTCCAGGTACATGTAAACGAACTCTTTGGATTGTTGACGCTGTCTAATTTACAGTTATCATACGCATCTTTTTGTGTTATATCGTTCGTGGTTATGAACTTCTGCCCATCAATATAGCCTATATAAGTGCCTTTTTCTTTAGTAGAACACGCACCATTACCATACACAACACTTCCATCAGCACATGTCTGGGTTATATTTTTGCACACACCATTTGCATCTAGGTACTGCTCAGAATTACATACTGTTGCTGCTTGCTTTGTAGTAGTTGTACCACCGCAGCTCTTTTCTTTAATTGCAGCACGTGTGTAAGGGCCCACAAGCCCAGACGTAACAAAACCGTTTTGTTTTTGGAATAGTTTTACTGCCTTTTGAGTTGCTACACCGAAATATCCAGTCGGATCAGCATCGAGTAGTCCAGCATCGAGTAAAAAGTTCTGAAGCGCTGTTACTTCATTGTTTGTCGTAGCGTCTTTTGAACGCAACTTAAGATTATAGGTCAATTCTGTACATGTGAATGAAGAATCCTCCACGTCCCCTTTTTGTGATGTTGTCAGCATTTGTGCATGAGCAAAACCAAAGACCGAAAACATCAGTAATAAAGCTGTTGTAAACTTTTTTATGGTATTCATAATACCCATAAGTATAGCAAGAAGACATGGGGCCGAGTACATTGTTGTGTTAATAACAAAAACCAACCTAAGCGGTTGGTTTTTATTTTTTATTTAGTTTTGTTTTCTTACAATAACTAGAAACTAAACGGAAGTCCGTTTACGGTAACCTTTGTCTCTGCACTACCAATAACTTGGTTGGCGTAGTTAGTGACCGTAATACGATAGGTAACATCTTGCTTGTACCATGTTGTATTAGTGATAACAACAGGAATCTGCTGCTCTTGTGTAGAAACAGTTGATGGAAGAATAAATTCCTGACCACAGGCTACTCCTGCAATACTTGAGCTCACACCAGACGGACATAGTGCTACGATACGAACCGAAGCAACTTTATACATCTCAGGAAGAGCTTCACCAAATGGCGATGTAGATGGAATCGTAAAGTAAAGCTTGAATGCTTCTCCAGAATTAACTGGGTTCTTGCTACCGGTTAGGGCAAATGATGTATACGTAATTGGACGACTAATAGTAATCGGCGCAACAGTTGCACGAAGTGTCGAAACATTACCAGCAATATCAATTGTTGGTGTTGTTACCACAACCTTGAAACTCCCCTTTTGGAAATTAGTACATGTACCTGAGCAAACAGAATCAAGAAGTTCTTTTGTAAGGATAAATGAATATGTATTTCCTTGTGTTACACCAACAAGCTTACTTTGTCCTGATATAGAACTTTCAAGCATAACAGAAAATGTTGATGGGCTCAGATTATTAGTTGTCCATGCAACATATACAGAATCACCTTCATAATAAAATGCTTGCGCAGAAGGAGATGATACTGTTACCGAACCAGAGTTAGGCACAACACCGTAGGTATATCCACTTGCAGGATTGTAGACAATGTGTGAAGCAACCTGTCCATCAAGTGTGTGCGCAATAGATGGAGTCATAACACCTCCGGTTGTAGTTACTGTGTATGACGATGACTTTGGAGTTGCATATAACGCAGGATTAGTTACAGGTGGGTTGATTACTGTTACAAATGGATCACTTCCCTGTACAAAGGTTACACCCTGCGCATAAAGTGATGGGTCAAATGATGTCCCAACATTTCCACATAGTGCATTATTGACTGCCTCACGAGTATAAGCACCTACTGTACCAGTCACAAGGATACCATTTTCTGCCTGAAACGCAGAAACAGCTTGCATGGTCTGGTTACCAAAATAACCATTTGGAATAGCATAGAGATACCCCTCTTGGTGCAGGAAGTTCTGAAGCGCAACAACTTCATTGTTACGTGACCCAACACGAAGTGTTCGGGTGATTGTATCTGAACAAACAGATACTGGTGCAGGATTAAAATACCCTGCTGAAGCAGTTAATAATGAAGTGGCAAAAATCGACATAAACCCTGTAATTGCAATAATCTTTTTCATAATCGCACCCTACCATACCTACAAAATAATGTCAATACCTGTTTGTATCTCTACCTATCGATAAAAAGATGCTTGCATAATAATCAAACCCCACGTACAATGCCAAAAGACAAACTTCTTGAAAGGATTTTGACATGAACAGTACAAAAATATGGCAAGGTTTTGGTATTGTTGTCACGCTTATTCTGCTTTGCTTTTTGCTTGGCGAGACAACATCTTGGACCAGATATACCGGTCTTCTTAGTTTTTCTATGCTTGGTCTTACGGTGTGGACGCTTAGCACCACCCACATCACTATTCAGTCCGTAACTATCTATCTCCACAGAGCAATTGCCCATCAGGGCATATACCTCCATCCAGGTATATCTCATCTTTTCCGTTTTTGGCTCTGGCTAGGAACGGGAATGTCTACACGAGAGTGGGGGTCGATCCACAGGAAGCATCATGCAAAAGTAGATACACCAGATGACCCTCACACACCAATCTTTTTTGGTCTTGAGAGTACAACAAAAATTATCGCATGGGTATTTTTTGTTGGTGTTTCAAAATATGTAGAAGAGTCACATAACAAAGAAACCATGGAACGGTATGGTCACGGAATGCCAAATGACTGGATTGAAAAGCATCTCTATACCCCTCACCCATTCCTTGGTGTTGGGTTCTTGCTTGGTGCGATCAACCTAACTCTGTTTGGGCTTCCTGGACTTATCGTTTGGGCAGCGCAGGTTCTGTGGATCCCTGTCTTTGCTGCAGGGATCATCAATGGACTTGGACATGGTGTTGGGTATCAGAACTTTGATGGAACAGTTCGTAATGAAGACGGCAAGCTACGTCATCCAAATGTGGCGTTCTCTACTAATATTTTCCCCATCGGAATTCTTATTGGTGGAGAAGAGCTTCATAACAACCACCACGCAGATCCGGTTTCGCCCTTTTTTGCAAGGAGATGGTTTGAGTTTGATCTTGGAAGCGTTACTATTAGAAGTCTTTGTGTGCTTCGCTTGGCAAAACTTCGTACCCCTCTTGTTGCCAAGAATAAGCTCATGAGTCTCGTATATAAAGCATCAAACCTTGGTGAATAAGCCTGTAGCTTACTAACTGGCATGCAAAAGCGCGGTCCTTTGGACCGCGCTTTTTTCTTTTTCTCTATCATCACAAACACAAAAGCACTGCCTGTATGGTAGTGCTTTTGAGTTTTCTGCTGTCTAGAATCTACTCTTTAGAATTTATGCCTTCTTAAAAGGTAGGCCAATCATTTCAAAGAATCGAGTCGCCTCTTCTTTTGTCTTTGCTGTAGTAACAAGTGTTACCGCCATTCCAAAGATATCCTTCAATTCTTCATCTTTAATTTCTGGGAAGATTGTGTGTTCCTTAATACCAAAGGTCATGTTACCGATATCATCTACTGATGTACGATTGATACCACGGAAGTCCTTTGTACGAGGAAGTGCTACGTTAAGA
>CAZJJX010000009.1:0-36099 GCA_964546555.1 uncultured Candidatus Saccharibacteria bacterium | reverse complement strand
CCATCTAAGTGGTCAGTCTCATGCTGGAAAATGTGCGCGAGCAAACCATTCCCACCATAAGTAAACTTCTTACCATCTTCATCATATGCCTCTACTGTGCAAGCAACAGAACGCTTCGTCTTACCGTATATCCACCTCACAGATAGACACCCTTCTTGCATGATAGCAGTCTTCTTAGATCTCTTGATAATTTTTGGGTTGATATAGACAAGGGGTTTATGTTTTGCGCTTTCATCGTATGAACCCTCTGCAACAACAAATATTCTAAGAGGAATACCAATCTGTGGTGCAGCAATAGCCACACCATCCTCTTCTTTAGCAAGAGAACGCTTCATAGAAGCGATAACATCACGCAAGTACACTGAGGTAAACTCTTCTTTAAGGACAGGTCTAGAAATAGCACGAAGGGGGCTTGTGGCGTCTTCGCTTACTTGAAGAATTACATCATTGACTTTCATGGTTTCTATACTAGCATATATAAATAGGCCTTGACAATACAGTATTTTAAGATATTACTTTTTACTCTACTAGGTAAAGAAGTGGAGAGGGTCGACTACCGGATGAGCATCATAGACAACACGCTTCACTTTTTCTCTAACATCTCTATCATGGTCCCATTCTGACTTTTTTATATGTACAAAAAGAAGTGTAACGCCTTTACCTTGCTCAAACCAAAACACTGTATATGGTTCAAGCTCCTGTTCGAAACGCTTACGTACATCATCAGGAAGATTCTCATAGGATGCCTTAATTACCGTATAGTATGGTGGTAGCAAAAACTGCTCTCGCTCCTTGAGAAGTGTTGTGTACACCTCTCTAAATGACGGGGATGTGAGTTGCTTAATGACAGGGGTATTTTTTAATCTTGTTTGCAAGATTAGCGGAGCATCGATATAAATCCCTCGTGGCAGCTTCTCTGCCATTTCAGTGACAAGTGAGAGCACTTTCTCATCAGTCCTGTACTCAGGAAGTGAGAAGAGTGAATCAAGTGAGAGGATAATAATCCCGTCACATGTCTCAACAATGTTATGTGCCATCTCTGTACCAATGAGAACCCCATACGGTGCCTCCATCCACTCTCTGTGAACTTTTTTTGCCTTTGCTCGTGTCTTGGTCCTTTCACCATCAATAACAAAAATAGGAATACCGAGTCTAGTTAGTTCTTCTTCCATACCCGTTGTTGCAATACCAAGTGTTGCCATGCGCCAGCCTCCACAATACCTGCACGCAAGTGATGTTTCTTCTGTAACTTGAATAATAGATTCACAACTATGACACACATATGTACGCACGCCACCTATCTTATGGAGAACATATGGCCTATGACATGTTGTACAAACAAACAACTCACCACAATCAGAACAAACAGTAGTAGGGTACATACCTTTTCTATGTGCGTACAAAAAATAGTGTCCTTCTTTTTTTTGTTTGGCTTTATGTAAAAGCATGAGCGATTGTCGTGAAAGGAAAGGACTGCTTGTTCTGTTATCTTCAGTCATCGAAACCACAGTAACATTAGCGTCGTTACGGTACTGAAGTGGCATAATCTCAACAGCATCTTTAGAAGCGTATAGCCTATGTGCTGAAAGTGATAACATGTGTGACCCAAGAAGAAGTGGGACACGCGAGGCTTTGACAAGTGTTGCAAGAACTCCACGCATGTCATAGCCTGTTTCGCCATGTGTATAGTAGTAATGACTATGTTCACGTTCAAGCACAACAAGACCAAGATCTTTGCGAATCCATGGTACAAGTGAAGGGGTAGACAAGATAAGGAGCGGATGGGTACTTGTGGTTATAAGCTCCATCGAAGCGTCATACTGCTTTTCTGTCAGTCCACTATGAAGCAGCACAACGTAATCATCGATTCCTTTAGAGAGGATCTCACGTGCATTTTCAAGATCAGTTATTGTCGGGAAAAATATCACTAGTGATTTCTTTTTAGAGAACATCTCTCTGATTGTTGTTTTGTAGCGCAACATTCTGTTGGCATAATTTTGCTCAAGCAAGAGAAGCTCATGACCAATTTCTTCTTCTGGAATACCAAGCGAGGAAAGTTTATCAAAAGATTTTTCAGAAAGAAGATCATAGATCACTCCGCCAACACTTTGTAAAACAAGTGACGAAGCATGCTCAAGCGCCTTCCAAAGGTATGGTGATAAAAATTGTGACACGAGCACTTTAGAAATTTTCTTTGTAACAAAAGAAGCGTTCTTTAGTGACTGCTTTTCTTCTTCAAGTGATGTTACAGTGAGCGCAAGAGCACGACAGACTCGTTTACGTATAGTTATCTCCACAAGATCACCAGGATCAATCGGTATTTTTGAAAAATACGAAAGCTCCTCATAGGGGATTCCGCTTGCAAGAGGCGAGACGGTAACGAGATACATATACTCTGTAGTATACAAGGCATATGAGATCAAGGCTACAGCAATCAATTTTGCTTATTTTACAATACAATAAATGTATTTATTAGCAAGTAATTTACGGTACAAAGATGTGCTATACTCATCTTTATCTATGGGATTTTTCTTCAAAAAACTTGGGATCGATCTTGGCACTGCCAACACTCTTGTCTATGTTCCAGGTAAAGGTGTTGTCCTTGTTGAGCCCTCTGTTGTTGCTATCTCTGAAACTGGCACCAAGATATTAGCTGTAGGAAGTGACGCGAAAGATATGATCGGTAAAACACCAGACACGATTGTTGCATACCGTCCAATGCGTGACGGTGTTATTGCGGACTATCGAGTCACAGAAGCGATGCTTCGTTACTATATTCATAAAGCTCTTGGTGGATTTAATCTCTTCAAACCAGATGTGATGGTTTCGGTCCCAGCTGGAGTTACATCAACTGAGCGTCGTGCAGTTATCGAAGCTGCACTGAAGGCTGGAGCACGTAATGCCTACGTCGTGAAGGAGCCTATCCTTGCTGCAATCGGTGCCGGTATTCCTATTCACGAAGCTCAAGGACGAATGATCGTTGATATTGGGGGAGGAACAACAGACGTAGCTGTTATTTCACTTGGTGGCATTGTGTGTAGTACATCAGTTAAGTGTGCAGGGAACAAGGTTGATCAAGCAATTGTTGATTATGTAAAGAAAACATACAATCTTGCAATTGGTGACCAGACAGCAGAAGAAATAAAAATAAAAATTGGCTCAGCACTTCCTATTGAAGATGAGTTAGTACTAAAGGTAAAAGGTCGCGATTTTATTGCAGGACTTCCGCGTACAGTTGAGATTCGTACAAACGAGATAGTGAAGGCGATCGATAAAGAGCTAAAGCAAATGATAAAAGCAATTCGTGATGTTCTTCAAGAAACACCACCTGAGCTTGCATCTGATATTATCGATAACGGTATTATTATGAGTGGAGGATCATCAATGCTTCGACATTTTCCAGACCTTGTAGAGCGTCGTACCGGGGTGAAGGCAGTACTTGCTGATGATGCTTTCTATTGTGTTGCAAAAGGTACTGGAATTGCACTTGAACACCTAGATACCTACAAGCGCTCAATCTTTGCGAAGAGATAGTTTTTTATTAGCTTTTTGATTTTGCTAATTATACATGTTAGAGTTTGCTCAAATTGGTTCTTTTCTATTTGTAAACCTTAACTCAACAAAAGGAGATTCAAATGCCTCTTAATTGTAACCATCAAAACCCACTTCCTTGTGATGTTGCTGTTACTGCGGAATGGTTAACCCCGCATTTCCCTCCAAGAGAAGACAAACCTTACGAGTTGGCTATGTCTCGTGCGTGGATTAGCTACATGACTTATGAAGATTATGACAGCATAGGTATGTGGTCTTCGAGAATTGTAGGGAAACTCTTTAACATCCCACGAGCACTGAATGAGCGAGGGAGTCGGGTTGCAATGACATTTGCTATTTGGCTTATGACACCTATTGGTGAAACATTTCTAAAAAAACTTTTTCTTGATCAGAAAATGTATGTTAGCACATCTTCTGGAGCCTCATCTTTAGATTACAACCAAAGAGATGTTGCTGTTCGTTCTTGGGCATCTGAGAATAGTCTTTTGGACATAAGTAATAATACATTAGACACCTTGTTACGTGACTCGGTTGGAGCATATGTATATAAAGTCCAGCCATACCCAACACTCGAAGACTCAAGAGTTATTGAAGAAATGTGCTGTTTTTTTGTAAGCAAAGAAGGTAGATATTTGCTTCGAAAAGTCTACAATAATGTTGAGCAAAAAGTTGAAGTCTACGATAAAAGAAATCTTCCTTTTAAATTGACACTTAAAAATGAGAATCGTTAATATAGCGTCGTATTCACGGCGCTTTTTTATTTATTTGTCTGTTACGCTTTGCTATACTCTATAATAATTACCACTTATATGCATTATCAGACACTTCCACACCATCACGCAGTACTCATAGTCAACGAGGACCGCAAGACTCTTGCCAAGAGGCTCTGGGAAAGTCTTCGCACAGAATCTCCGGCACACCGGTTTTTTGATCACACTGTTATTGATACAGAGCTTGCACATGAGATAATTGCTTTTGCTCAAAGTCCATACACTGATCCAAAAATTATTCTTATATCATGTAACAGCATAGGCACAGTTGCACAAAATTCTCTTCTTAAGGCACTTGAAGAACCATACCCAAATGTCCGTTTTATACTCGTAACCAGTAACAAAGATACATTTCTACCTACTGTACTTTCTCGTTTACACGAACACAAGCACTCCAAGGAAGAAACAATTCCTTATTCAAAAGAAGCACTTTTATTTTTACAAACAAAACCCACTGAACGTGCAGAGCTTTCTATGGTTACAAAATTACTCGCAAGCACAGATGAGGAAAAGCGAAAAGACAGAGAAAAAGTTAAAGCATTCATCCTTGCGCTCGTTGAGATCATGCGTACACATAACTATCAACAGATACACATCTTAGAAACTATTGAAATTGCGTCGTTTGCAGGTGACCCATCTTCTTCAGGAAAAACACTTGTAGAATATCTTGGACTTCTCTTGCCTCAGCTGAAAGTCTAATGTACAATCTACACTACTAGTTACTTATTTTTATTAGAAACTATCTAATATCTAACGTCAAACACATATTATTATGGCTTACGATTTTTCATCAACAATTGCAAACAAGAACAACATCACAGACTGGCTCCGTGGTGAATTCCGCTCCATTCAAACAGGAAGAGCAACACCGTCTGTACTTGATCTTGTTCATATAGACATGTATGGGGCACGTACACCACTTGCTCATGCTGCAGGTATCACAATTGAAGACCCACGAACAATTCGTGTAGCACCTTGGGATAAGAGTATTGTTAGTCAAATGGAAAAGGCAATTAATGATGCTGATTTAGGTGTTTCAGTATCATCTGACTCAGAGGGACTACGTGTACACTTCCCGGCGCTCACAACAGAGACCAGACAAAAGCTTGTAAAGCTTTTAAAAGATAGATTAGAAGATGCACGTGTACGTGTACGCCAACTCCGCGAAGAAACCAATAAGACTATTGACCAAGAAGCAAAAGATGGACTCTACGGTGAAGACGAGAAGCGGCGTTATCGTGATGAGATGCAAAAGATTGTCGATGCTGCCAATCAAGAGCTAGAAGATACCTTCCAGAAAAAAGAACAGGAAGTCATGGGTGAGTAATAATAAAGAGCGCAAATGTTGCGCTCTTTTTTCGTCATAGTGACAATAAGTGTTCCAAAACTAGGACATCTTGATGAACTTAACCTTTACGTCAGGTTGTCTTGCCTTGTTTGGAGCATTTGCTGCCTCTGACATGCATTCCACAAGTTCAGCTTGCTTCCCGGTGAGCTCATAGTCACTAAAGATAACTTGATAAATCATCGGTAGCTGCGATTGACCAATGTGGCTGCACGCCATATTACTGGTCCTAGCTTCTCGGAAAGTATCAACAACAGTAGGAGGTGAACTTTCCACAAGCTTCCACTTTGTCTTCTTCATTTCCTTAAGACAAGAAATGATTATCTGTTCATTCATAAGCTCAGGACGCACGGTTACAAACGTCACCATATTTGGCTGATTCGAATATTGTGTTTCATAACAAATCACCCCTGCATGACGATAATTTTTGACTTCCAAAAGGAATGTTTTGCCATGGTCTACTTGGGCGTTTGCATATAGACTCACAAACAATCCACAAACAGCAAGCAAAATAGCTACAAAACCAGATTTCATACCTTCCTCACTTTCTCGCATGGTTACACAAAGAACACATTAAAGATATACTTATACTACAACTAATAACATACAGTGTCAATTTTTGTCGAGTTATTGCATTAATTTTAGTATTTAAAACGTATCTTACAATGTAAATCAAAATTACTAAATAGCTTGTAAGCTATGTTATAATTAGGCATATAGTTATGTCATTATCTTCCATACTCCTTTTTATTATTATTTTATTAGTGTTGGTTATCGTGCATGAATTTGGCCATTTCATTGTTGCAAAACTTACCAAGATGCGCGTCGACGAATTTGCGTTTGGATTTCCTCCGCGTATTTATGGTAAGAAAATAGGGGAAACAACATACGCAATAAACGCACTCCCTCTTGGAGGTTATGTTTCTATTTGGGGAGAGAATGGCAGCGAAGAGGATAAAAAGGCAAATGGTGCAGCACATCATCCACGAGCATTCGGCAATCGTCCATGGTGGGCACAACTCCTTGTACTTATTGCTGGAGTGACTATGAACATGCTTCTGGCACTTTTTATTTTTATTGGTATTTCCTATGGAAAAATAACTATTAGTGCTGATGACGAAGTCTATGGTAGTCGGATCAAAGACACTTATATCATGGTAACAGAAGTCTCACAGGAGAGTCCGGCTTTTAAAGCAGGAGTTGTACCTGGCTCTGTACTTATTAAGCTAACTAGTCAAGGAACTGAGGCATCTCTAACAACTGCAACATCAGTAGTAAAGTTTATCGCTGATCACCAAAATACTCCTTTTGCAATTACATACATTGCACCAGATGGTGTTAAAAAGTCTACAACCGTTGCTGCTGTGTATGGAATAGTGCCAGACAAAAAAGCTCTTGGCGTTGCACTCGAACAAGTAGGCACTGTCAATACTTCGTTCTTTGAAGCAATAACCCTTGGCTACCAAAAGACGATTTACTTTACTCAAATGACCTTTGAGGGGCTCACAGGTGTCGTTTCATCTCTCTTTAAAGGCAAAGAAGTTCTCTCGTCACTATCTGGTCCAGTAGGAATTGCAAAGATTGTTGGACAAACTAGTGAGTACGGCTATGTTGCAGTTCTAACACTTGTTGCAGTGCTATCTATCAACCTTGCAATCTTCAACATTCTGCCGCTCCCTGCGCTTGATGGTGGTCGAATTGTTGTTGTGCTTATCGAAACAACCATCAGAAGGAAGGTTCCTTACAAGTATTATGCATGGGTAAACGTCGTAGGATTTTTACTTCTTATGCTTTTACTTGTTGTTGTTACTGTTAATGATGTTACAAAATAATCATATTTAGACTTACTCACTATGAGACAATCAAAACTTCACATTAAAACAAGAAAAGAGGCACCAAGTGATGAGGTGTCAAAAAATGCGATACTCCTTACTCGTGCAGGGTATATCTACAAAGAAATGGCAGGGGTCTATGCGCTACTTCCACTTGGGCTTCGTGTCCTTCGAAAAATTGAAGATATCATACGCTTCCATATGGATACCGTTGCAAGTGAGGTACTTCTCCCGTCACTCTCACCAATTGAACGCTGGCAAGCAACAGGAAGACTAGATACGATAGATGTCCTCATGAAGACCATTCCTGCAAATAAAGCATCAGAAGAAAAGAGCTCTAACTCTTACATCCTTAACCCAACTCACGAGGACGTGCTTACTCCAATCGTAAAGGAAAATGCAAGATCATACAGAGACCTGCCGGTAGCTCTCTATCAGATCCAAACCAAGTTCAGAAACGAAGCACGAGCAAAGTCAGGCATGCTCCGTGGACGAGAATTCAGAATGAAAGATCTTTACAGCTTCCATAAAGACCAAGATGATCTTATGAAGTTCTACGATTCGATGAAGGAAGTCTATGCTCGTGTCTATGCTGATCTTGGTATCGGTAATGACACATATCTAACCGTTGCATCAGGTGGAGATTTTACACCTAACTTCTCACATGAGTTCCAGACACTCACTGATGCGGGAGAAGATATTATTTATGTAGACCGAAAAAATAAAATTGCATACAACAAAGAAGTAGCTACTCCTGAGAATGAAACAAAGCTCGGTATATCTTTTGACACACTTGAGCAATGTAAAGCAAGTGAAGTGGGAAATATTTTTCCACTTGATACCCGTTTCAGTAAGGCACTTGATTATACGTACACCGACGAGCACGGCGAACAGCAGATTATTTATATGGGCTCATATGGTATTGGCCCAAGTCGACTTATGGGCGTCATCACTGAGAAGCTTGCTGATGATAAAGGATTGGTGTGGCCTGCAAGTATTGCACCATTTTCTGTACACCTTATTGTCATTAGCAAAGATACAGCAAGTGACACATATAAGGAAGCAGAGAATCTCTACACCACACTCTCATCATCTGGTGTTGAAGTACTCTTTGATGACAGAGAAGTTCAGGCAGGGGAAAAGTTTGCTGACAGCGATCTTATTGGTATACCTATGCGAGTTGTTGTAAGTGACAAGTCGCTTAAGCAAGGTGGAGTGGAGGTCAAAGAAAGAATAAGTGACATATCTGAAATTGTGTCTATCAATCAATGTATAGACATGTTCACTAAAGTCTGTCTCTAAAGATACCCAATATAGTAGAGGAACCGTGGTCATATAACCACGGTTTTATACTTTCTGTATAACCTAATAGTTTAATAGAACTTATTGTACAAGGATACTTGATATACATTTCTCTGCTTATCAAGTTATGAATGTAACACTTTAACTATCTCACATCTATGATCAAGAAGAATCTCTGCTAAAAACTAATGCATATCTTTTATTCATAAGTTAGAAGAAAGAGTATGACGCAAATAAGAACATGACATAAGTAGAAAATTATCAGAAGCAACGATAGATAGCAAGCACCGAAAAGCTAACACGACTATGGGGCTATTACGTTCATAAAGCACTAAGGTATGCCGACGGTTCTAAGTACTACTAACTTGACTCACATTATGGCTTGTAACCTACGTAAAGGGTTACGAGGCAATCTTAGGCATAAGTATGTCTTTCGCAACCAACCTAGAGCATATCTTAATTTTGGTTTAATACCTAAGCTAAACCTTCTTGAAGCTTGGTCAAATTTTGACATTAGAGATGTAGCGATGACAGCTTAAGAGGATAAGCAAACTCAAAGGGGAAGGTAGAACTTTCTAAAGTTACAATTTTAATCAACAGCTAAATCTCCAAAAAGACAAAAGCTAAATGAGCTTTAATTATATAGGTTTAGGCGGATTTATGGATTATATGGTAATGTCGCACAATATATCTTTTACGACACTATAGTCTGCACAAAGGCTTATATTGACCATTTAGGTTCTACTAATTTCTAACTTAAAGTCTGACCACATTTGCCAATCCTTAAATTTGAAACTTAGTCGAACAACCCCTTACGATCCTAACCCCTTATTACAACAACCGTGCTGTCAGCATCTAAATCAGGACTTAGTTACAATATGCACAATGACCGTAGTACTATCTATGGTCATTTTAACAGGGGAGACTCCCCTTCCCTTTACCCCTTCCACTGATTAAGAGCAAACCATATTCCGATAATTGCTCCAACAAGCATACACACAAACATTAGAATGAGAAATGCTGGGATAGTAAATGTGATCATAGATATAGTGTAAAAATTATTTTCCTTCTGCTTTATTAAGAATGAAAATAAACCCAAACATGGCACCAATAATAAATGCCATCAACATGAGAACTATAACTGCCGGTATCGTAAAAGTGACCATATGACTATAAGTATATTACAAAAATGAAAGCGGGTTAAGATATCCGGCACGAGGAGCAATTGGCATACGCATGTTAGTTCCACATACTTTACTTACATAGTTAGTAATTTGTACAGCATCAGATGCGTACACCGTAAAGTGAAGATGCGGCCCTGTACTGTAGCCAGTATTCCCAGAGAGTCCAACCTGCTGTCTTGTGGTAAGTACATCACCAGCTTTCACCTGAATAACCGAGAGATGCGCGTAGAGCGTTGTAAGTCCATTATTATGCTTTACAAGAACCCATCTACCATACGATACACCACTACATGCCTGGTCGGTATCACCAGTTCCAAGAACAACACCAGATTCAGCTGAGTATATCGGAGTTCCTACCTTAACACCAAGATCGATTCCATTATGTCCTGAACCATTATAAACTTGTGGGTTCTTACTCGAAAACGGCGTATTGCCAAAATACTGTGTAATAATAACGTTATCTACAGGAAATTTAAGAATACCTTTACCGTACTTTGGAATCTTACTAGCATCTACGACAGTCTTTAGTTTTGCTTCAACATCGAGCATTTCTGTTTCTAGTTGTTGCTTCTTTTTCTTACGATCAGCAAGAAGCTGCTGATATGTTGATTCTTTATTTTTTGTCTCCTGAAGCAATGTGTTTTTATCTTTAGATGTTTGCTCAACAATTTGCTTTTGGCCGTTTAAGGTTTCATTAAGTGTCAAGAGCACATTCTTATGTTGTTCATAAGACGCTTTCTGAACTGCGAGCGTTGTCTTTACGTCACTAAGAGCCTGACTCTTTTGGTTAATTGCAGTTGTAAAATCAGTCCCGCGTTTAACAATATCAAGAGTATCAGAAAGATGCGATCCATCACCAAGGCTACTTATAAATGCTGGTACAGTTGATTCATTTTGAACAAGAAGCCTAAGTGACTGCGCGAGTTCACGCTTTGTCTTTTCTAGTTCTGTTTCTGTGTTTGCAATTTTACCTTGTGTAAAAGAAATATTCTGCTCTGCTTGCTTAATACGAAGCTTAGTATAGGCAATATCTTTAGTTAGACCCGTACGTCGCTCTTCAAGTTTACTAAGTGCAGCCTTTAGAGTTTTTGCTTCACCTTGTGTTGTACTAATCTTTGAATTATATGCTTTTATCTCTGCATCAAGTGCCTTAATTTGAGCTGACAAAGTATCAAGATCACCCTTTAGTTGCTCCGCTGTTTGCGCAGACACTATCGGCTTTTCAAGCATATAAGTTGTAAGCACGAGCGAGGCTAAAAGTATTGTTATGACAAAAGAGCGAGATGACATACGTGGTAATAATGTTATGAATCGATAGCCTTAACTACATTTTCTAATCGCATAAGAACTTCTTCTTTACCAAGCACATAACAAATAGTAAAAGGGTCTACAGATTTTTCTTGACCTGACAATGACATACGCAGTGGCCAAAGAACATTACCTTTACCATGAGCTTCAGCGTATGGCATAATAAGACCTTTTACTTCATCAGCTGAAGAAAAACTACAATCTGAAAGTATTTTACTAAGAGCATCAAGATGCATTCTCGCTTCAGCTAAATCTCTATCTTTCCAAATTATTTTCTCAAGTAGCTCTTTTGTAACATTAGGTCGTATAATAAAAAACTTAAACTCGATATCTTTGACCGAAGCAAGTTCAGCATACAGTGATATACGGTCGATAATAGAAGGAAGCAACCTCCGAAGAAGGTGAGGCTCATACTCAGGTAAGTATTTTGAAACTTGTGTGAACTGTTCATCTTGTGAAGACAGCTTCATATGTTCTTTGTTCATCCAAAGTAATTTTTCATCATTAAACATAGCCCCTGCTTTGTGGATTTTATTAATATCAAAGAGTGACACAATTTCTTCTGGTGTCATAATTTCCTTCTCCCCTCCTGGGTTCCAACCGAGAAACGCTAAAAAGTTCACCATAGCCACTGGTAAATAACCTTCACTTCTGTAGTCTAAAATATCCTTAGCGCCATCTCGTTTACCAAGCTTCTTGTTACCATCTGGTGCAAGAATTGGCGGAAGTGTTACAAAAACCGGGGGAACAATATCAAGAGCTTCATATAGTGACAAGAATTTTGGGGTTGAGGCGATGAATTCATCAGCACGCATGATGTGAGTCACACCCATCTCCAAATCATCAATAATGTGTGCAAAATTATATGTTGGGTACCCATCACTTTTTATCAAAACAAAATCATCAAGCGCTTCCTCGCCTGCTGTTAATTCACCACGAACAGCATCAGTCCATGTATAACTTTTTACTTCAGGAACTCTAAAACGTAGTGGTTTTGTGCCGTCCCAAGTATCAAATTTTACTGGACGATGATCTCGGTATAAAAATAATTTTTTATTCTGTTCCGCTTCTAGTCGTAATGCAGAAATTTCTTCCTCAGAATATGGATCAGGATATGCATACCCCTTTTCGATAAGAATCTGCGCATATTTTTTATATGAATCAAGTCTCTGTGACTGGATATATGGTCCATGTTGTCCACCAATATCAACCCCTTCATCCCAGGTTATTCCTAGCCACTTGAGTGACTCTATGATATGTGGAATTGACCCCTCCACTTCACGCGCCTTATCGGTATCCTCAATTCGAAGAATAAATTTCCCGTTATTTTTGCGTGCCCAAGCCCAAGCAAACAAAGCAGTCCTAACACCACCTACATGCATAAAGCCAGTAGGACTTGGGGCAAAGCGTGTGACAATTGGTTTTTCCATAAATCTATACAAATAATTATTAACTGTGACTCAAACAAATTCGCAAAATTTCACGTGCAATTGTTGATGCTGCATCACGAGAATCCTCAAAAAGATGTGCATTTTTTATCATAGAATTATACTCTACCTCATCATCAAGTATCTTTGCAACTACAGAGGCAAGCGTGTTTGGGCCAAGGTTATTTTCCTCAATAACAGTAGCAACCCCATGAGATGCCATCGCATAAGCATTTGATCTTTGGTCACGACTAATAGTCTCTGGAATCGGTATCACAATCATAGGTAACCTCCATAAAACCATCTCAAACATAGCAGATCCTGCACGAGTAACAGTAATATCAACCTTCGGATAAAATAGTCCTACATCCAAAAAACCATCAACAAAATAACGGTCCTTGAATTCATGATGAGCAAGCAAATGCTTTGCGACTTCTGCTACTTGTGTCACATTGTCTTTTCCTGCCTGATGAACAACATCGTACTTATTAAGAAGAACAGGAAGAGCTTCGAGAACTACATTATTAATCACCTGAGAACCTTGAGATCCACCGAACACAAGAATAACTGGTCGCTCTTTGCTTTGGTTGTATTTCTTTTCAAACCCAACAGGAGGCAAGAGAAGATCCCGAATAGGTTGCCCAGTGAGAGCAACTTTACTTGGTGGATAAAATGGTGCTGCTTCTGGATAGGAAAGTGCGATACGGGTCGCAAACTTTCCTGCCCATTTAGTAGTTCTTCCTGGTACAGTGTCACTTTCATGAACAACTATCGGTATGGACAATATTCTTGCTGCAAGAAGTGTAGGCACACTAGCATATCCACCTTTTGCAAACACAACATCAGGGTACAGAGAATACATTCTAAAAAGAGTAGTTATGCACCCGCTTATCGTCTTAAATATATCTGTAATATTTTCAAACGAAGGATAGAGACGCAACTTTCCTGCTTTTGTTTCTACGAATTTACAATCAAGATTAAAGAGAGCTTCCTCATCGTATGGCTTATCAGAAAAAAAATAAAGCTCAGGTTGAATAACCTTCTGAATAAATGCTTCCTTTCTGATACGTTCAGCAACCGCAATAAGCGGATAAAAGTGTCCACCACCTGCTCCAGTTAGTACAATTTTCATAGATAATGACTTGTTGATTTTGAAATATTGAGTAGTACACCAAGCTCAAATAAAGCCGCAAGAAGTGCTGTTCCGCCGTGTGATACAAGCGGTAACGGCACACCAGTAAGTGGAGTCAAGCCAACCATAGAACTAATATTGAGCATAGCTTGTATGACAATAATCGTTGCTATTCCGGAGGCAAGCAGTTGACCAAACTGATCTTGTGAAGCCTTTGCAATAACATAACCCCTTGTAACAACTATAGCATACAAAACCACAAGATACAGTGCACCAAAAAAACCAAGTTCCTCTCCTAAAACTGCAAAAATTGAATCTCCAATTGGCTCTGGAAGATAGTTAAACTTTTGCACACTCTGACCTAATCCACGACCTGTGAGCCCTCCCCCACCAAGAGCAATGAGAGACTGATTAAGTTGCCATGAAGATCCGCGCGGATCATGACTACTATCAACAAACGTCTTAATACGCTCAAGCATGTACGGACGTATCATCACCAATAAAGCAAAACCAATCAAACCACAAAGAGCAAGATACTTAATATGCTGCAATCGAGCACCTCCAACAAAATAGGTCACAAATGACGCACCAGCAATTACCATATACGTACCAAAATCTGGCTGTGCAAGCATGATTGCTGTTACAAATCCAAGCCCAATCATATACGGCAAAAGTCCGTACTTCCAATTACTAAAATGATTACGGTAACGAGCGCACCAATATGCTACAACAACAACAAAAGTAAACTTAAGCGCTTCACTTGGCTGAAGCGAAAATGATCCAATATCTATCCATCTATGTGCACCTCCATGGTATCTAGAAAGACCAGGAACAAAAACACATAGCGTAAGAAGTGAAGCTAGACCAAAAAGCACATACGCGTACTTACGGTACAGCTGATACGGAATAAGTGTACCCACACATAATGCGACACCTCCACCAATGAGTGCATAGATGAGCTGACTTTTTATGACTGCAAAAAACTTCACTTCATTGCTTGCAAGCACTCCAAGAGCCGCAGAACCGAAAACAATAAGTCCACTTACAAGAAGAACTATAATTGATATAAGAAGAGGTTTGTCGACTTTTTCAAACATAGACAACTAACTGATAAGTGCAATTACAACACCGAGCATTGCACACATATATGACACAATCCAATATCGCATGGTCACCTTATACGCAGGCCAACCTTTTGCTTGAAAGTGATGATGAAGAGGTGCAACCAAAAAGAGTTTTCTTTTAAAAAATTTTTTCCAAACTAGCTGGAGAATAACTGAGAGCGTTGTAACAAGAAGCGGGAGTGCAATAATAGGAAGGTAGATAACAGCATTTGTAAGAAAAGCAATCACAGATAAACCTAACGATAAAGCAAGCATCCCTGTTTCTGTAAGATAAAATAGAGCTGGTGGAATATTAAACCAAAGAAATGCCATAATACCTCCCACAATCACAAAACAGAGTGCTGCTATATTTACTAATCCATGTACATACGCAATCATGCCATATGCTGTGAATACTGCTGACATCACCCCACCTGAGAGACCATCTACCCCATCTATAACTCCTGTAGAAAATGTAGCGAGCGTGACAACTATAAAAAATAAAATAAACGCAAGCCCTCCTAGATGAAAATTACCGTGAAAAGGTAGATAGACATAATCAATACCTAGCTTTGCATAAAACCACCACCCAGCAAACAGCCCAAGAAGAGCGACAGCAGAAAGCCTTACAGGAAATGAAAGCCCACCACCAATATATGAATTGAGTTTTCCTGAAAATGCTTCCACCACCAAAAGATCATCAAGTGCCCCTACAAGAGCCCCTACAAGCATTGCAAAAAGCGGAAGCCATGTTTGTTTGCGCGAAATAAAATCAAGCTTTTCAGTAAATGCCACTGGATATACTTTTGATAACGCCCAAAATAAAAGTGCCGTTGCAAAAATAGAAAAAACAACGACAAGACCACCCATTCTAGGAACAGGTGCTTTTTCATCGTTATGTAGTGATGCAGTAATGGTGGCCTCCTTGCCATCAATGGTAGTTTTTACGTTCTTCTTTTTCCAAAGTTTATGCTTAACCAAAAATTGCCCAATTGTAGGAGCAATAATAATACCAATAAGAAAGGAAACAACCGCTGGAAGCAGCACTTTAAACGGATCAAGAGCTAACATATTCTAAGTATAACACACGAAGAACACCCGTGCTTGGGTATTACTGCCCCATAACTGGAGCTTCATTATTGATACTTTTTCTAAGAGCGTTATAAAGAACACTCATGTCTCGAAACCTTCCTTCTCTCGTTGAACCGAGAACAACAATAACAACGGGGTGGCCAATACTGACATCAACAACAACACCAAGATTTCCGCCTGCTTTATCTGTATATCCAGTCTTTGAGGCTTCAGCACCTGAAAGGGATTCAATAGACTGATTTGTGTTTGGAACACCACTTATTCTCCCCGAAGAAGCGAATACAGTTTCACGCTTTTTCGTTGTTGCGTCCAATATTTCTGGGATACTCGCTCGTGCTGCAATAAAAAGCCTTGCTGCATCTACAACTGTCCCCTTACCACCTATTGCGCCATTAAGATCTCTTCCTGCCGGATCAGTAAAAGAAAGATTAAGCCCAAGAGATTGAGCATCACTATTCATTTGTGCCACAAAAATGTCTCGCCCACCAAAACTATCTGCAACAGCTTCAGCACCGTCATTTGAAGAAAAGACAAGAGTGTACTTAAGGAGTTCAGAAAGCTTCCAGGTTTGCTTTTCTTTTAACCCAAGATCATAGTTACCTTCAATACTTTTTGCACTAATAATAATAGGAGCATCTTTTTGCATATGACGCGTAGCGCTGAGTGCTGTCATAACTTTTGTAATACTCGCAAGTGGAAGTACTTCTTTTTCATTTTTAGAGGCAATGATTTCGTGTGTTAACGCATCATAAACCACATATGCCTTTCCTTCTATGACTACATTTTCAAAAAGTTTTTTATTGAACATTGGTACTGGTTGTTTTTTTGTTACCACAACACTTGGAAGAACTTTCTTCTCTTTGACTGTTTTTTTAAATGTGTTTGACAGAAATACTGCAAAAATAACACAAACTGCAAGACCGTATACTACAAAAATATCAATATGTACTTTTTTTGGACTTAATTTCATAACTGATACTCTGTAATTACAACTCTCTTGCTTGAAGCTTTTCTAATAAATCAGTATGAATTTTTTCATATTCTGGCAACTCTTCTACTTTTGTAATACCAAGATATTTGAGTGCATCGCTTGTAAGAGAACACACTTCCCCTACCTTATTGATAAGCCCACGAACAGTGAGAGCTCGAATAGACTGTGTTGACTGTACACCACGAATATAAGAAATTTGTTCTCGAGTCGGATACCCTAAATAAGCAACAAGTGTAAGCACTTGAAGTGCCGCTGGAGTAAGTTCACCCTTTAGTTCTTCTTTTGTCCATGCTTCAACAAGAGCAGATTGTTCTTTCTTTGTAACAATAGAAATACCATCGTTTGCAATCAGTAACGTAAGTCCAACTTCTTCTAGTTTAGATTGCACATACGGTAAATTTTGTTCAATTTCTTCTTTTTGTATACCAAGAAATGTGGAAAGCTTTACAAGCGGAAGCGGGTCTCCAGAAAGAAAAAGGATAGTGACAAATTTCTCAAGCATAGTATCAGTATATTCTAGTGTACCACAGAGATTCTATATACTCTGTGGAGCAGGAGCGCCTCCTGTAATGACAATATCACCACCATCTTCATGCTGACTTGCCTGAATAGCTCCAGCACGCAACAACTCAAGCAATGCAATAAAATTAACAATAAGGGACTTTTTTTGCTCTTCTTGAGGGGCGTCTTTTGATATCATACTTTGAAGAGACAGTGATTGCGCTGTTTTTACACGCTCAAGTAAACTTTCAATAACATGCTCAATACGAAGTGCTTGTTCTACCGTAACTTTAACGAGTGCCTTTGGGGTAACAAAAGACATCAGTGTAAGCGAAGCAATTGACTGTAAAAAAACAGGCGTAACACGTTCATCTGGTACAAATACCTGTGTTGTAGGTTTAAAATATGGCCTAGAATACAAAATCTGCTTACCGAAGTATGTGCGAATATGCGTCGATGAAGATGCGAGTAACGCATAGAGTTCTAGCTTATATTCAAGATCATGCACCTGCTTCTCTTCTTCTTCTGTGTAAACCACGCCAGGCAAAAGTGACTTCGCCTTCATAAGCATAAGCGTAGATGCCACAACAATGAACTGTGAAATATCTACGATGTTTTTTTGATCAAGTGTCTTAATGTAGGCAATATATTCATCGGAAACAGTTACAAGCGAAATTTCTGTAATCGAAAGCTTCCTTGATTCAATAAGTTCAAGCAACTTAGTGTACGGCCCCTCGAATCGATCTAGCTTTATTGTGAATTCCATCACTCTAGTATATAGGGATTAGAGGCTGGGGACTAGTTGATATCAATAGGGCGCGACCTTCGGTCGCGCCTTATTGATATCATGTTACTTTAACACTTCAAACACTTTTGGGTCATTACCTCCATCTATCTTAAAGATAACCACACCACCTAGCTTATAAAGCTTTGCGATGCGCACTTTATCAGCGATTGCTTGTGCATCTGAATACCACACCACATACTGCTTATACCCACCTAAAGATGCGCCGTATATATCAGTTGTTGTTCCATATGTAAAACTAAGCTCCCCTGCTTGATTACGCGTTGGTGTTATCCCAAGACTCTTTGCAAGCTCATCTGCATAGATATAATTCATAGACCCTATTCGACTATATCGTGGCGTTGTAGTTCCAGGAACCTGAATAATTTCGTATTTATATCCGTAAGTAGGAATACCGAGAATAATTTTCTTTGCTGGGATATCACGAAGCGCAAGCGTTGCCACTTTCTCTACCCAATCAATATCTGCAACAGGCTTATACATAAGACCAGCATTTGCATTATTTAACTGTGCATCATCAGTTGCCTGATCATACGCCATAATACGCACCTGATCACACACTTTACCTATCACCTTGTAGTCGTTTGAATATTCAACTTTAGCTAATATCTCACGAGATGTAGTAGCATACCTACTCTCAGGAGGAGTGCGCGCCTCAACAGTACAGATAAGTTTCTTATTTGTTTTCTTGAGTTCCTTAGAAAGCTCAGTAAGGAAAGCAGAAAAATACGGTCTCGTCTCAGCAGTCTTTGCTTCATAATCAATATCAATACCATCCATGTTATATTTCTTAACGAGAGTAACAATTTCTTTAACATGAGCTTGGCGCTTCTTTCTTTGTGCCATCAATAGATAGAACTGATATTTTTCTGTTTCATTATGTGGATATGACAAAATACTTGGATAGACTTTTACCTTCTTTTTCTTTGCTTCTGCAATAAGTGCTGGCCACGGCTCTGATTCATACTTAAGCGCATTCTTAATAGTGCCATCTGATTGAAGCTCAAAAGCAAATGGACTAATTTGGGTTAACGTATTCATGTTAGCAAGTGTTGTGCTTGCCCCGTCTGTTTTTCTCCAGTAAGGAATCCAAATTGCTTTTTCAAACGCAAAAATAGGAGGAGCTCCGATAATGTAAAGCGCAAGCAAAAGTCCTATCATTTTTCTATTCATAACTACACTATATCATACAAGAAATAAAAAAGCCCAAGCGCACGTTATGCTCTTAGGCTTATCACCAAACCAATACCATGAAGTTTATTTCTTCTTGTTGAAGAGCACAAACTTGGTTGCTCCATTTGGTGTTTTGATGACCGCAAATGGATCACCTTGTTGTACCGGCACAATGATGACCGGCTCCTTGCCAAGCTGAGGACGTGACCAAGGCGGTGTGACACCTGCCTCATTTGAGGCGTCGATGCACTGCTTCACCGTGATCTTGTAGCCAATCCGTTTGAAGCCATCAATACACGTTTCTCCGCGCTTGAACTCACCAACCGCAAGCACCTTCACTGACGGTATCGTGCTCTTGGGTTTGACTTCTGACGTTTCGGCAGAAGTAGCCGGCGGAAGATATGAAGCAAGGATGGCACTGATCAAGAGCTCAAGTGCCTTTTGACTTGCAGAATCCATGTAACCTCCTAAAAGAAAATGAGGGTCGACATGACCCTATCTTCTTAGTATACAACTATTTTAAGTTTTAGTCAATACCCTTCTTTTTTATCTCAATACCCAGCTCGCGCAGTGTTTTACTATTAGCAACTGATGGTGCTTGCATGAGGAGATCCTTCCCTTCTCCGGTCTTTGGAAATGCCATCACTTCACGAATATTTGGCTCACCAAGGAGTATCATGAGAAGTCGATCAAGCCCCCATGCAATACCCCCGTGTGGAGGCGTGCCAGATGCGAGTGCTTCTAGCATATGACCGAAGTTCTTTTCGATACGCTCTTCAGAGTATCCCATAATCTGAAATGTCTTCTTAAGAAGTTCAGCTTTATGAAGTCTAATACCTCCCCCTCCTACCTCGTAACCATTAAGCGCAACATCATACTGTGTAGAAATAATATCTCCGACATTTCGTTCATTCATAAAATCATCAAGATACTCATCCTTAACTCCAGTGAATGGATTATGCGTAAAAGTCCATGCTCCAGTATCATCTACGTTATCTTCACCAGTACGTTCAAATGCAGGGAAATCTACCACCCAACAGAAGGCAAGCAAGTGAGGATCATTTTTATCTTCACGAATATCTGGCTTATCACTTCCGTACTTCTCCATTACTTCCTTGTAGGTGAAGACCGGGAATGGAACTTGCTGAATTCTCTTTTCTGGAAATAGATCTGTAACGATTTTGATAAGAAGTGCTTCATTGATCTTCATCACATCTTCACGAGTTGCAAAAGACATTTCGAAGTCCATCTGTGTGAACTCTGGCTGTCTGTCACCACGAGTATCTTCATCACGCATACACTTTGCAATCTGAAAGTATCGCTCGAATCCTGAAGACATAAGCAGTTGCTTGTACTGTTGTGGAGATTGTGGAAGTGCATAAAAACTTCCTTGCCATAGGCGTGATGGGACGAGATATGACCGTGACCCTTCAGGTGTTGGGTTAGTAAGGAGCGGTGTTTCGATTTCCAAGAAGTTCTGCTTGCTTAGTTCATCACGAATAAGCTTGATTACATTATGACGAAGCTTGATATTACGCTGAAGGCGTGCACGTCGAAGGTCAAGATACTTTTTCTCAAGTCTCACCTCTTCACTTACTTCATAACCATCAGTTGAGAGATCAAATCCTGGTGTCTCCGCTTCATTAAGCACTGTGACAGCAAGCACCTCAAGCTCCACATCACCATTTACCACACCCTGCTTTACGTTTCTCTCTGGACGCTTGTTCACGAGACCTCTCACTTCTACCACCCATTCAGGACGTACTTTTTGTGCGACCTCAAGAGCTTCTGTATGATTAGGAAGTACTACTGCCTGGACTTTACCGGAGACATCACGCAGGTCAAGAAAGACCATTTTCCCCTGATCACGTCTTACATCCACCCAGCCTTTAAAAATAATCTCTTCACCAACCTGAGACGCAATGTCTCGAGTATATGTTCTTGTCATAAATGTAAAATCCGTACAAAGATATGTTTAAATATCAATGTACGGACGATTACGGGAACCGCGGTGCCACCGTACCTTGCTACTTCTGTAGCCTCTCTTGGTAATAATTTTTGCTCCGGAGGTGTCAGTTCCATCAACGCTAATTTCATACTACCAAAGAACATTTAAAAAAGAAAGAGATTAGTAGATTTCTTTTCTACTGAAAGTGGTTTTATAATCCTATCTGAGCTCTTACCTGCTTCATTGTATCTTGTGCTTTAGCGCGTGCAACCTTTCCACCTTCATCTAAAATTGCGACGATCTTTTCCGGGTGCGCTACGAGATCATCATACACCTCTTTCTTTCCTTCTCGCCATTTCATAATTGTTGCAAGAAGATCTTCCTTGGCAACTTTATATCCATAGCCACCATTTTGGAACTTATTACGAAGTTCTGTGACTTCTTCATTGTTTAAGAAAAGTTTATGGATGTTATAAATGTTATTTGTATCCGGATCCTTTGCATCATCTGGACTGGCACTATCGGTAACTATCCCCATCACCGCTTTCTTGATCTCTTCATCACTTCCAAACAGTGGAATAACATTTCCTTTGCTCTTACTCATCTTCTCTCCATCAGTTCCTGGAACCGTACCGACACCATCCATAATATATTCTTTTGGAAGTTTAAATTGCTCAACACCCCATGCACGGTTATAGAACCCAGCGATATCACGCGCATACTCAATGTGTTGCTTCTGGTCAGCGCCAACAGGCACAACATCTGCCTGGTACATAAGAATATCCGCTGCCATAAGGACTGGATAATCAAAGAGCCCAACATTTACTTCTTTGTCTTTTGCTTCATGATCCTTGTAAGCGTGCGCACGCATAAGGTACGGCATCGTTACCACGTTGTTAAAGATGAGTGCAAGTTCTGTATGTTCAGGCACGGATGATTGTCTAAAGAGCGTCGCCTTAGTAAGATCAAGTCCACAGGCAATATAAATTGCAGCTATCTCAAGAGCACTTGTACGGAGCGCACTCTTATCTTTTACGGTAGTAAGTGCGTGGTAATCTGCTATAAAAATATAGCTCTCATACTCACCACTATTTGCAAGATCAATATTTTGCTTTACCGCACCAAAGTAGTTACCGAAGTGAAGTGTACCAGTTGCCTGAATTCCAGAGACGAGAATTTTTTTTGCCATATATCCTCTATCCTACGCTATTTCTTAAATGATGCAAAGCCTTGCAAAATTTCTGTAGGAAGTGCCCATACAGTGTTATTACTACCCTTCTCGATTGTCTGAAGTGTACGCATTGCAAGCCCACCATCTGTATCTGCAAGAATCTTTGCAGCTTCTGCTAACTTCTTAGACGCTTCAAGTTCACCTTCTGCACGAATAATCACAGCACGACGTTCACGCTCTGACTCTGCTTGCTTGGCCATGATTCGCTTCATGTCAGCAGGTAGCTCAATGTCTTGTAACTTTATCGCAGTAATATTAATACCCCAAACAGCAGTAGTTGTGTCCACTATTTCTTTTATCTTGTTTGCTATCAATTCTCGTTCCGAAAGAATATGGTCTAGTTCAAATCCCCCAACAACATCACATAGTGCTACTTGTGAGAAGTCCGCAACAGCTACTTTGTAGTTCTGGATATTAAGCACTGCATTTTTTGAATCTTCAATCTGATAGTACACAACTGCATTAATATTAAGAGGAACATTGTCTTTACTGATTACTTCTTGTTGCGGAATGTCTACCGTTGCGATACGCATATCTACACGTGTCATTGCCTGTACTCCAATAAAAATCCACGTTAGTCCAGGCGTTCTGATACTAGAAAATTTTCCTAGCGTAAGGACTATACCTTGTTCATATTGATCAATAACACGAAGCCCTGTGATAATAAAAAAGAGTCCAATAATAAAAATTGTTGTAAGCATATGGAAAGTATAGCAGACACCTCTTTAAAAAAGAAAAACTGCGCTTACGCACAGTTCTTGCACTTTTATAGATTTAATTGATGATAAGTTCCGGCCTTTTCTTTATGTCTTGTAATTTTTTAAAGACACTAGACTCAAGAGCATGTACCCCTCGATACGCGTCTGTAATAAAATCAGGCGCAAGTGAGTTGGTGACGTACAAAAGGCGTTGCTTAGCGAACTCCTTTGTTGCTCGTTGAAAAAAAATTGCATCTGTAAGATCTTTTTTTAGAGCAAAACAATCATCTTGCTGCGTTGGTCTACCAAGCCTTACCCATGAAAGCAGGATTTTTTTCTTTACTTCAACTTCTGCTACTGATATCTCTGTTGCCTTTAGTAGAATATGCTCAGGACTAGGATACTGCACAACACGATTAAACAGCATGTACTGCACTCGACATTGCCAATCAATTATCTCTTCAAGTGAATCTTCGCAAGGGATTGTTGACGTCCCGGTTTTAAGAATCCACGAACTCATAACCTTTGGAACATGAGCACAGGTAAAAGTGTCAACTCCGTAGATGTACGACCCGGCCATAACCCAATCTTCATGTTCTAGGAGATTACAGTCATACTCACTAAAAAGATCTGTATGAAGAACTTCAAGATAATCATTAATTTCTTCTGGTGAATAATCTTCAAGAAGTCTTTTCAGTTTATATTTATGTAACTCATCCACACTCGGAATCATAAACATAATCATCTCTCTTTCTTGTTGTAAATTAAACCAGCAAAGGAGCAAACTTTCTGTATTCTAAAAAATCATAGCAAGAAATGCAAGAAATTCACTTAATTTAGAATTTTATTTTCCTTCACAATAAAGGTCCCTAGATATGAACCGAAAATAATCCCCACCAAAGAACAGACAAAACCAATAAATATTGCAGGCACAGAAGCTTCAAGTCTCTGTGCGATTAACCAACCAGAAACACCAGACACAATAGAGATAAGCGCTCCAAAACTTGTCACAAAACGTGTATAAAGACCAAATGCAAGCGGCGCAAACCCAGCAACAAGTGTCACCGAATATGCGGTACCTACAAGCTCATATATCTTAGCGTCGGGATTATATGCAAGAACCACTCCTGCGCATGCTACGACAAAAACTCCAACCTGGATGATAAACATCTTCATACGGTCGCCCATATGAGCAAAAAAAGGTTTTACAATGTTTTCGGAAAGAAGTGTAGCTGGAGCCAAAAGCGCACCTGACGCAGTTGATAAAATTGCTGAAATGAGTGCACCAAAAAACACAATCTGCAACACTGTTCCTGTGTGTTCACTGATAAGTGTAGGAATAAGAAGCTCAGCATCTTCTTTGAGGAGATTTGGATAGATGTGTGCTGCAATCATAGCAACTGCCATAGGAATAAGCACAATTAAGAAATACATGAAACCACCAATAACCGATGCCCACATACTGTCTTTTTCATTTTTTGCACTCATTGCACGCTGATAAATATCTTGTTGTGGGATACTTCCAAAACCCTGTGTCATAAGTGCTGTAAAGAATACTATCCAAGCAAGCATACTATGCTCTTTTGGAATTATTTGGAAGTGTCCGTCTGGAATAATAGCAAAGAACCCTTCCATGCCACCAACAAGCGGTAACACTGAGACCAAGATAGCAACAAGACCAGCAATAATAATAACTGTCTGCACGGTATCATGAAGCGCAACAGAAATCATACCTCCAAGAACAGTATAAAGAGCGACCACGGCAGCTGAGATACATGTCCACACAGAAATCGATATTACGGGAATAATCGTATGAAGCACAATACCGAGTGCTAAAAATTGTGCAGCTACCCAACCAAAATAACTCACAATAATAACAAGTGATAAAAATACAGCAATCGTGTTATTGTACCTATCCTTAAAATAATCACCGATAGTTAAAAACTTAAGCCGGTATAATTTTCGATTGAAAAAGATTCCGGCAATAATAAGGCACAACCCTGCACCAAAAGGGTCTTCAAGAACATTACTAAAACCCCCTTCTGCGAACCGGCTACCAGCACCTAAAATACTTTCACTCCCAAACCATGTCGCAAACACAGTCGAAAGCGCCATATAAAAAGGAAGAGACCTTCCGGCAAGCACATAGTCCTCTGTATTCTTTACCTTACGTGCTGCATATACTCCAATAAGAATCATCACCGCCGCGTACACGAGTACCGATATAGCAAGTATCATGTATATGAAAATTATAGTAAATAAACCTTTCGGATGCCGGTATTGTACAGAAAAAAAGAAAAGAAAAAAAGAGCAGTTGCTCTTTTTTAAAAATTACCACATTTTCTAACACGTAACTGACGAACCAAGAATCGTTCTATTTTTTGAAGACTTTCAATGGTCTCTGAAAATTCTGGCAATATGCCGCCACTAATAGCATACTGTATTTTATGTTGAAATCGATACAGTTGTCGTTGAATACTCACAAGACAGTTGTATAATGTCTCTTCAGCGATCGATGAAACTTCATGCAAGTGCTGTAGTTGATATTGATAGAACATCATTTCATCATACGCACAAGCAATGTACTTATCAAAGAGTCGCTCAACATGCTCCGAAATGACACGAGGTGAAGTCATCGGGTCTGCAATTCTAATCGACTTTTCTTTAAGCTCTTCAACGCTTGGCACATGTACCTCAAATGATCTGATGTATGTACCGACAACAACTGGCGTAAATGTTGTACTTCCACCTTCTGGTAGGAAGATATAGTAGTCATTATCTCTGACTCTTTTAAACATTGCACTCTGTTCTTGAATGGCTTGAACAGTAAGCGCAAAATACTCATTGATTTGTCTTGTTGAAAAAAAATTGAATCTATCAAGATTACGCCCATCGGTGTTGCTACTTCCATCTGCCACAAATTCAACATGAATTATTGTGTCCTTCAAGAAATGATGCCTCATACTCTTAGGAACGGTGACGATAAGTTTCCTCACAAAACCTCCTATCCTTGTTAGTTTTCTAAGAAGAATTCCACTCTCTATACTACACAATTAAAAGTGGCTTGGAAAGAATGCGGGGCAGCCTTCGGCTGCCCCGCATTCTTTCACACCAAAACCTTATATTCTACAACCCCTCATCCTTCAGCCCCTCAATGAATGCCATTGCTTTTTTGGAAAGCTTTTTTGGCATTGCAATAGTAAGTTTTACGAGTGCATCACCTCGTCTATTCTTTTCATGAACATGTGGAACTCCGCGACCTTTTACGCGAAGAACCTCACCTGTTGAAGCACCTGGAGCAATCTCGATATCAATAGAACCATCAAGTCCTTCTATTGTATGACGAGCACCAAGGAGTGCGTCAGTAAGCTTAATCTCGTGAGTAATCACAAGATCATTCCCCTCACGTCGCCAGATCTTATGTGAACTTACATTTACTTTGACATAAAGATCTCCTGTAACACCTCCTGCAATCGCCTCCCCCATGCCTGACATACGCATCATCTCACCATTTGCGATACCTGCAGGAATAGAAATGTTTACTTCTTCACGACTATTAACAACACCATGACCCTTACAATCATGACACTTCTCTTCAGGAACTTTTCCTGTTCCACGACAAACGTCACACGTACGTACTGTTTGGAACGCACCCATGAATGTCTTCTTTACATCATGAACTTTTCCTTGACCATTACAGGTTGTACATGTCTTTAGCTTAGAACCAACACGCGCACCATTACCTGAACACGTCTTACATGTACTTATCTTAGAGAGCAAAACATTACGCTCTGTACCAAAGATCGCTTCTGTAAACGGAACATCAATCTCAAGGGAGATATCTCGCCCACGCTTCTGACGTGACCCACTTCCAAACCCTCCAAACATATCACCAAAAATATCCCCAAGATCACCGAAGTCAAACTGCATATCTTGGAAGTCAGCTTGATTGAAACCACCAAAACCACCAAACCCGCCAGGCCCACCTTGGCCATTAAATGTCTGCCCATAGGTATCATATTCCTTTCGCTTCTTCTCGTCTGATAGCACCTGGTAGGCCTCGTTTATTTCTTTGAATTTTGCCTCATCACCATCTTTTTTGTCAGGATGGTACTTTGCTGCAAGCTTATAAAAAGCCTTTTTAATCTCATCTTTCGATGCGTTTTTTTCCACACCAAGTAATTTGTAAAAGTCTTTTGTTGCCATATGTTTTTGTGTATATCTGTTATACCATAGAACAAGAAATCTATGCAAGTATTTTTTTGACTTATGTGTTTTTTTATGTTATAGTGTTTATAGTTGAACTTTTACAGGAGATACTATGGGTGAGGTTAATTCGCCCACAGTGGGCACCATGTTAAGTGTAGATAAACTTGGAACCGTTGTTCATGAGGATGCGCTAGGTATCGTACAAGAAGGAGACATAACACGCATCACTATTGGAGCAGTGATTCCACCTAGGGAAATTCCCGAAAAGCTGTTAATCCAGGTTCTTAACGACGAGCTCCTTCAGGTTTCTAAGAAACCTGTCACTTTTTTGAATTTGTCTGAGAGACTGAAATATTCTTTCAACACTACACATCCAAGAAAATCACTCATTGCTACCTATGAAATCAACGGGAGGGATGAGCTTATTCTTGAAGATCTGTCTGTTTCAGAAATAACAGTAGCACCGGTCACCATGGAGGACTACGGTAATAGCGCCGAATGCATGGATACAATAAATAACGTGCTTCGAGTCCTATGGAACAAGCCTAACCTGCACTACTTCGGCAGAATCTGGCAGCAAAGAAGCTATGATGAATCGTGGGGTCCAGCACACTACATGATTAATATGGCTCTTCAGCTGTTTAACAATACATGTCGAGATGCAGCAAAAAAAGAGTGTCTCTTTTTTATGGAGCGCCCAAATCCATATACACCATACTTCAAAACATACGGGGAGCAAGCGGTTTTTAATCGCACGCTTCGTGATGTTACTGCATATATCAATGCTTCCAATATGGCAAGCTTTCTCCTTGATGAACCATGTGTCTACGGACAGCAATTCCTTATCGAGAACCTTCCACCTGGCTCACTCTTTGGAGCTTAATCGCTCACAGCTATGTCTGTGAGCGATTTTTTATGTACCAAAAAAGCACCTTAGTGGTGCTTTTTTGAATATTGCATTTTTACCTTATGCCTGAGGTTGATCTTTTTGCTCTGCTTGATCACCAGGTTGTGCACCTTGTGCCTGATTATCATTTGCAGTCTTCATAGCCTCCCCAATCTTCATCATCGTATCAGAAAGTTTTTCTGATGTTTGCTTGATAAGCGCACCATCATCTCCAGTACGTGCTTTCTTTACTTCATCAATTGCATCATTAACTTCCTTCTTAAGATCTTCACTTACTTTATCACCTGCATCCTTAAGTGCTTTTTCTGCAGTATGTACCATCTGGTCTGCCAGGTTCTTGGTTTCGATAAGTTCCATCTTCTTTTTATCCTCATCAGCATGCGCTTCTGCATCTTGCTGCATACGCTTAATATCTTCATCAGAAAGTCCACTTGATGCTTCGATACGGATAGATTGCTCCTTACCAGAAGTCTTGTCTTTTGCTTTTACATTCAAGATACCGTTTGCATCAACATCAAAGGTTACCTCTACTTGTGGTACACCACGTGGTGCTGGTGGAATACCGTCCAAAATAAAGCGTCCAAGTGACTTATTGTCAGATGCAAGTGGTCGCTCACCTTGAGTGATGTGGATTTCGACAGAAGTCTGATTATCTGCAGCTGTAGAGAAAATTTGAGACTTTGAAGCTGGGATTGTTGTGTTCTTTTCTACAAGCTTTGTAGCTACACCACCCATTGTCTCAATACCAAGTGAAAGTGGGATGACATCAAGGAGGAGAACATCCTTCACATCACCCTGAAGTACTCCAGCCTGAACCGCTGCACCAAGAGCCACAACTTCGTCTGGGTTAATAGATCGGTTAGGTTCCTTACCAAAGAGTTCCTTTACCGCTTCTACAATCATAGGCATACGAGTCTGACCACCAACCATAATCACTTCGTTGATCTCTTCTTTCTTAAACGGTGAAGCAGCGAGTGCTCGCTTAGTAATCTCAACAGATCGCTCAACGAATTCTTTTGCAAGGTCTTCTAGTTTTGCACGTGTCACTTTTACAACCAAGTGCTTTGGTCCATCTGCGCCAGAGGTGATAAATGGAAGATTAATCTCTGTCTCCATTTGTGTAGAAAGTTCGTGCTTTGCTTTTTCTGCAGCTTCGTCGAGTCGCTGAAGCGCAAGAGGATCCTTTGAAATATCAATTCCCTGATCCTTCTTGAACTCATCTGCAATATAGCGCACAAACTTCTGATCAATATCACGACCTCCTAGGTGTGAGTCTCCGTCAACAGATTTTACCTCCACAACACCATCACCAACCTCGAGAATAGAAATATCAAATGTACCTCCTCCGAAGTCGTAGACCGCAATTTTTTCATTCTTTGTACTGTTGAAACCATACGCAAGCGCTGCTGCAGTTGGTTCTGGAATAATACGCTTTACATCAAGTCCTGCAATCTTACCTGCATCAACTGTTGCTTGTCGCTGTGTGTCATTGAAGTATGCAGGAACGGTAATAACAGCTTCTGTGATAGTCTCACCAAGCTTTGCTTCTACGTCTGCCTTAATCTTCTGAAGAATCATTGCAGAGATTTCTTCTGGACGTGAATCCTTACCGCCTAGTGTAATAGACACTCCTCCGTTATCACTTTTCTTGATCTTATATGCTACACGAGGAATATCATCCTGCACTTCCTTATCAGTAAATGAATGCCCCATGAATCGCTTTACACCATAGACGGTATTTTCTGGATTAGTGACTGCTTGGCGCTTTGCAATTTGACCAACAGAGCGCTCACCATTTTTATTCACAGAAACAACAGAGGGTGTTGTTCGGTTACCCTCTAGGTTCTCGATAATTTTTGGCTGTCCCGCTTCGATGATTGCAACAGCTGAGTTAGTTGTACCTAAATCAATTCCAATGATTTTTGCCATAATATTTAATTCTAAAGTAATTAGTTAGTAGTTATTGGTAATTAGTTGATTCAAACTCAATCTAGTATAGGTTTGTTTGAAAGTCTGAGTTTCAGTTAGTCTGTTATCTTGTGCCCCACATGTACACGTGCTGGACGAAGAACTGTGTCATGCATCTTATAGCCGTTTTGGAGAACACGCACCACTTTACCGTCCTCGTTATCATTCTCTACTGTAACTGACTGCATTGTCTCGTGTAAAAGTGGATCAAATGAATCCCCAACCTTACCAAACTGTGTCACACCTTCACCTTCAAGCACAGTTTTAAACTGATTAAAAATATATTCAATACCCATTCTCCAGTTTGCATCCACCTTCTCCCATGTTTCCTTATTTGCTTGTGCCATATCATATGCATCAAGCACAGGTAACAATTCTTCAATAAATCGCTTCGTTGCGAACTTTCTATCAGATACACGATTAGCTTCTACTTCCTTCTTGAAGTTCGCATAGTCTGCTCGTGTTCTTTGCGACAGATCAAGATACTCTTGTTTTTCTGCTTCAAGTTTCTTTATTTTGTCTCGTAGTTTTTTAATTGTTGTACGAGCGTCCATTTCCCCTTCCTCATTTGTATCTTCAAAGGAAATATCATCTGCAGATGTTTGCTCTTCTGTCTTAATTACTTCTTCGTTCTCAATATGTTCTGCGTCACTATTCATAATAATTCAAAAGTTCAATGTTACTAAATCACGTTTCTATAATTCACAATATCTTATTTTTTTCGGTAATTTCAACTATTTCTGTCATGTCTGCCTCTTATCAGTATACTATTTTTCGCACACTATATCTATATACATTATTTTAAATAAATGGTCAAGAAAATAAAAACTGGCTCAACTTTCGAGCCAGTTTTTATAGAAAAGATTAATCGCTACATGGTTTCCGCTACTTTCGTAGCTTCTTTTGCAACTGTCTTTGCGGCCTTTTTGACAGCTTTTTTTACCACCTTGGCAACTGTTTTCTTGGCAGCAACAACTTTCTTCTTAGCTCCTCCCTGCTTTGCCTTAACATCACGAGAAATAACTTTCCAGTACTTCTTAAGATCAGCAGTAACCACCTTAATCTCTTCTTCGTTTACATGCTTTAACTTTGCATACTTAGAAGCAACTTCATCGATAATTGCATCATACATCTCTGGAGTAATTTCTCTCAGCTTTTCAATTTTCTCGAGCACTTCACCTTTCATTTTCACTGTCCACCCCTTGATAACCTTGCGATTGTTCTTGCCATTTGGTCCGAAGAGGAAATAGCCTGCTGCAGCTACAGCTGCAATACCAGCCGCAACCCCAACCACAACACCTACATCTGCCCCCTTTTTCTGTGTAGCCATAATACTAGTATAAAAAATTATTTTAAATTAATTGTTGGTATCTTGTGATCGTGAGCGCTGCTTCGTTTTAGAAGAAGACTTTTTTTCTCTTGATCCGAACAGATATGCAATCCAGTGTAACACGCTTCCGCGTGCAATAAAATCTTTTGCGTCGGTTATTGCTTCTCCCACCTCTTCGGTTTTATATACTGCAATTTTAGCTATCTCAGAAATAGCAACACCAACTTCTTCTGATTTCTTTTTTGCAACTTCAGAAATAGCAAGAATTCTTTGCGCAATAAGAATTGCGTACACCAGAAGTACACTTGCAAGGATTGTAAGAACGACAAAACCAATCGACGAGATGAAGAAAAAAATTTCTGACTTAAGGAACGGCTCCATGTAGTAACTATAGCACTAATCAGAAGAAGAGCCCTGTTAATAAGAAGAAAAACACTGACATGCTGTCAGTGTTTTTTTGAAACAAAAGAAGACTAGAAAGAATCTATCCGGAAAATCGGATGACCATTCTTATTAAGAATTAACCAAATATTCACGTCTGGCATGTTGCTGTGGACATAATCAACAACACCTGCAAGCGTCTGGAAAGACCTACCCTCGACTTCAGTCTGGTTTTCCTCCAACTCACGCTGACTGAACACTGCGGTACGGACGAAAAAATGACCATGCGATGCATCCAAATCTTCGGTGACTGAATCCCTCGCACACCAAATCGATTGTGGATCATCACGATAACCATCTTTAAAAAGTTCTCGGATAGGTAATGTCGATTGCCAAATGACCCCGGTGCGTCCAAAACGATAGTGTGTTGGCCTTCTTTCGTCTGCAAGGGCCACAAGTTGAGATTTTTTAGGTACCGTTGCTGCAAAATCACGTGCTTTCATAAATCCTCCAAACAAAGAAAAGAGCTACGTTTAAACACTACAGTAAGTAGACAAAAAAAGCAAAACCACTCGTTTCCGAGTGGTTTTGCTTTTTTAATATTAACGCTTAGGTTGTAAGAGATACCAAACTGCCCCAGATACGCGAAGAGCACATGTTTTTGGAAGAAGACGTAGTAGACCTACGGCGACTGACAAAAACATGCGCTCGACAAAGTAGATGATCTAATTCTTATCTTTAATATAAACGTGAAGATATTGAGATGAATACAAGGCGCGAAGAAATTTTTATGACCAAAATGTACAAATGGTACATTGCGTGGAGTAAAAATTTCAAGCAACGCAGTAGTCACTCAATATATTAACGTTTAGACCAGGTAGGAGCCTTACGAGCCTTCTTAAGTCCGAACTTCTTACGTTCAACTTGACGAGAGTCACGCTTGAGGAACCCGAGCTTCTTTAGAGTGTTCTTCACTTGTTCATCACGCTCAACAAGAGTACGTGCAAGTCCGTGACGAATAGCTTCAGCTTGTGCATGAATACCACCACCTGACACTCGTACTGTAACGGTGAACTTCTCACCGATTTCTGATTTTGTGAGAGCTTCTTGGGCAAGAGACTGAAGATCTGATGTAGAGAAGTACTCTTTTACATCTTTGTCGTTAACGATAAACGACCCTTTTGTTGCAGGAGTAACACGAACACGAGCAACAGCGGTTTTACGACGACCTACAGCTTCAATATAACGATTTTTTGTTTCTACTGACATAATCTTTAGGATGGAGGTGGTTAGTCTTTAATAATAAGATTTTTAATACGAATAGCCTGAAGACGATTCTTTGGAAGCATGCCCATAACTGCATGAGTGATGAGTTCAGCATAGCCTTTCTTTTCAACAACATACTTAAGAGGCATCTCCTTGAGACCTCCTGGGTATCCAGAATATGACTTATGTACACTTTCGTTCATCTTGTTGCCTGTAACTTTAAGTTTACTTGCATTAGTTACTGTTACAGTAACATCAGCAACACGGTTCTTAACGAAAAGAACACTGTCTTTTGCGTTTAAGAGTGCAGCAGCTTCAGAGGCAACGCGTCCGAGAGCCTTTCCTTGTGCATCAATGGTGTGGTTAGTAGTAGACATAATCGTTTAATTATACAAATTCAATAATAGCGAGTTCAGCACCATCAGAAAGACGAGTAGGCAACTTAAGAATACGAGTATAACCACCTTGTACATCCTTAAACTTTGGAGCGTAGTTCGAAAAGAGCATAGCTACTTCTTTCTCTTGATTAAGGAGACGAGACATAACAAGACGACGACGAGCAACAGTATCTTCTTTTGATAGAGTTACAAGTTTCTCAACGAAAGGACGGATTTCCTTTGCGCGAGCAAGTGTAGTCTCAATTCGTCCATGACGAATGAGGTTAATAAGAAGACCACGCACAAATGCCTTGCGCTGATTTTTCTCTCTTCCGAATTTTCTGAATGCTTTGTGATGTTTCATACTCGTTTAAATCGTTACGTCTCTTTCTTGTAAGCTCTTTAGATTACGCCTTAAGCTCAAGTCCAAGATCTGCTAATGCTTTTTTAATTTCTGTAATCCCTTTTTCACCTAGACCATCTGTTGCAAGGAGGTCAGTCTCACTCTTACGAGCAAGTCCACCTGCAGTACGGATAGCCGCAGCAACAAGTGCGTTCTCTGTACGTGTAGAAAGACCGAGATCTTCAATCTTTACCTTAGATGCATCGTTCATATCAAGTGAAGCATCTGTGTCTTCAGAAACAGTAACTAATTGCTCTTTTGGCATATCAATCACCTGCTCACGAAATCCAACAACTGACTGAAGCTGACTAATCATTGTATGAATAGAATTCTCGAGTGCTTCACGTGGAGAGATGGTGCCGTCAGTTTCGATAGAAACTCGTAGACGGTTATGGTCAGTTCTGTCACCAACACGCATGTTTTCCACTTCGTAACTAGCGCGACGAATTGGTGTAAATGATGCATCAAGGTAGATAGTACCGATGTCAGCCTTCTCCTTCTGAAGAACTTCACGAGGAATATAGCCAAGCCCCTTTTCTACAGTAATCTCAATTGCAATATCAACATCCTTTGCAGTTGATTCACAGATGTACTGATCTTCATTCATAACTTCGAGCTGAGAAGGAAGAGAGATATCCTTTGCGGTAATAGTCTTTGCTCCCTTAATATGAAGTGTTGCCTTCTGTGCATCATCACCATGAAGCTTGAATCGTGTCTTCTTAAGGTTAAGGATAATAGCGATAACGTCTTCCTTGATACCGTCAACTGTAGAAAACTCATGCTTCACACCATCAATTGAGAGCGCTGTAATAGACGCACCAGGAATAGAAGAAAGAATAATTCTACGGAGTGAGTTACCGAGTGTATGACCGTACCCTGGATAAAGTCCGTCTATTTCGTACACACCGGAAACACTATCCTCTTTAACAATTCTTGGCTTTGATGGCAAAATGATAGAATGTGAAGACATATAAGATATTGGTATCTTTAAGGTTAATAGAAGGTTATTAGTGACACACCTTGCACTTTATAAGTAAAGTTTTTATATTCTAACCTAAAATTGCAAAAATTGCAAGTGTATGGTATAGAAGTTCGGACAATCAGATACTGGAGAAAATGAGAGCATGTCTGCAATCAATAGTTTTAGTGTCAGTATGTCTGTCAACGAAGCTGTCTGTCTACCTGTTCTCTATCCTTATCTAGAGTAGTATTCGAGAACTTTTTGAATATCAAACATTCCGTCAACTTCACGAACATCCGCTTTTACCGTTGCAACAAATTTCTTTGGATCAACAGTAAGCACATAACTTGGCTGTGCAGCAGTTAACTTCGCTTCAAGTGTTGTAAACAATTTTATAGTCTTACTACCCTCACGGATAGCGACAACGTCTCCAACTTTTACTTGATGAGATGCAATATTAATACGACGACCATTAACTGTTATGTGGCCATGAGAAACCATCTGACGTGCAAGTGAGCGATTACCAGCAAACCCTGCACGGAAAACAACATTATCAAGACGTGACTCAAGTTGACGAATAAGCTTAAGAGATGGGGCAACTGACCCTTCTCCTGTTTCATGTGATGCAGTTGCACGTTTTACATACATAGCAAACTGCTTCTCCATAAGACCATAGGTAAAACGCATCTTCTGCTTTGCACGAAGCTGTTCTCCATACTCTGAAACTCCAGATCGGTGCTTTCGTTCACTGTCTAGCTTTCCTGGAGCAAATGGACGCTTTTTGTATGCACACTTCTCACGGCCACAAAGTGACTCTCCGAGACGGCGACATGTTTTGCAAGTGATTCTACTTATACTGTTTAAATGTGACGTGGCTTACGTGGCTTAGGACCATTGTGTGGC
>CAZJJX010000008.1:20817-42224 GCA_964546555.1 uncultured Candidatus Saccharibacteria bacterium | reverse complement strand
CTTGCCAGCCATTACCTGTGACATTGGGTAAAACACAGGATTAAAATGGAAAGAAAATAGGAAGTCATGCAGATAGTTAATATTTAGGATATTCATCAAAAAGATGACTCCGATAGTAATTATTGTTAGTGAAGCAACGACAAGTTGGATGCTATATTTTTGAAGTTGGAGAAATGAATTTTTAAAAATAAAAACGTACGCAAGTAGAGGAAAGAGTATACATGTGAATACGTATTTTCCAACATCATCCATGATGTAACCCATTGAGATATAGAAGAATCCGCTCATGGCAAGTGCTGTGAAAGTAATAGAGATAAGTCCAAGTGTGGTGAGTGTGGCTATTTTTGGGTACCATGTTTGGATCTTTGTATCAGCTAGGCTATATATGCGTTTTTTGAAGATGTTGTATAACAGCCCAATAATAAAAGGGGACAATATAGCACTCAGTACGAATTCTAATGTTTCTGCTGGTTCAGGAAGAAAAGCTGGTAATTGAAATTTGATATAGAGCGTCGGAGTATCCTTAAGGAGGAGTGCGATATCTGGTTTATAAAAAACATGTATCAAAAGAATGAGTACCGTTAATGACACAATGCTGGTAATTATTGTTGCTACGTAGATTATAAAATTTCTCTTTTGTTTAATCTCATACTCTGTTTCAAAGTGACTCGGAGAATTTTGGTTTTTGTAGGTATAGACTATATGTAGTGCTTTTACAAAAAAAAGCAAAAAAACATAAAGCAGAATCAGGCTAGAACTTGTTGTAAGAGGTGAAATAAACATCTCGCGATCTCCGCCCCAGTTGATAAGACTAGAGAAGAAGTTTTGCTTAATAGGAATGTGAGATGTTTCCAGTCTTACGTCATAAGGTGCTTTAAGGAGAGTGTAGTTTTCATAATCTCCTTCGTGGATGTATGGTTTTATAATATCCTTATTTGGTCGTTCCCAATCTTTAAGATTGTCATAAGAAAATATAAATTCTTTTGTGTTGATAGTAATACGAAGTTTTGCAATTGATTTGAGATCGTGATCGGTCCCTCCAAGCATGACATGTTCAATAAACACTTTCTCGGTTGACCACTTAGTCTTATCTTCTTTATCTTTTAGGATCTGTACAATATTTCCGACTCTGGCAAGTTGCACAAAAACTCCAACAGAAGGAAGTTCGTTACCGTGTTTGTCCTCAACGGTAACATGAAGCGGTTTAACAATATCTCTACTACCAACTGCTGAAAGGACTTTTCCTGACCATATAATAAGTATTCCAATAGCAACAAGCACGAGCAAAGAAAGAAAATCTTTTTTGTACATCCTCGCTATCGTGTGTATCATACTTGCCATATCAGTGTTTTTCTATTTGAATCCTTTTAGTAGCTTTTCTTTTTCGTGACTATAATTTTCTTCAATTCCTTCCAGGGATATACCTCTCTCTAGCTCATAGAGTTTTGTATACGTCATAAGTCTATAGAATGCATAGTTAAGTGCAATAAGAAAGCCGAGTACTCCACTTTTGTACGAAGATCGATAGTAAATGAAAAAATATCTAACCATAGCCGCGAGCATCTTAGGTGTGCTGTATTTTTCACCTCGTCTGTGTTTTTCTATCGCTTCGGTGTCGCCGTAGCGCATGTGGCCGGTAACGAACTTGTTAATATTATAGGTGCTAAAATGTTTTAAGGTATACTCTTTTTTGTTTTCTAGGAAGATAAGTTCTTCAGGTTTACCTAAAAACTTTCCAAAACCATGGATGTAGTTTTCGCTAAAATCAAGGTAGTCCTTATGGAAAAGAAAAGGGCCGTGTGATTTAAGTGCTACATGTTTAACATCCCCCCAAAGGTAGGTGTGCATAGGGATCATGACGTATTTTGCCTTTCCTTCGTCGATAACGTGAAGCATTTTTTCAAGAAGAGTCTTAGGGAGAAAATTATCAACATATCCCCAATATATCCAGTCCGAACTAATTCTTTCTTTGATGAAATCTAGGTTCTCCTTTGTCTCTACATTTGCCTGAGTACTTTTTGGTCGCAGGTAAAAGGCTGCACCTGCATCCTTTGCTATCTTCTCTGTGTTATCTGTGCTACCACCGTCTAAGATAATAATATCTCCGTAGTTTTTAAAGTTCGCCAAAACAAAAGGTAGCCTCTTTTCTTCATTATAGGTAAACATGACAAAAGTTAGTTTGCTCATACTAGGATTGTTTTAATATTTTCTTTTTAGTGTCTCTAATAAAGACTATAAGTTTATTAGGAACAAAGTAAATAAAAGAAACCAACAACAACATAACAATACTTAAGGTTTTAAGATTGGTGTATATTTTTTTAAAATTTTCAAAATTACATGTAAGTCCATGACCTTTTGCTCTCAGCAGGATGAGTATTATTTTTTTACTATTTTTTACGAGTAGCGCATGAGTTCTTTTTCTGTCAAAGCCATACGTAATCATCTTTTCAAGAAGAAGGTTAAAGTTTATAAATGTTGTTAACTCGTAACCATTCTCAACCCACCTACAGTCCTGTCGTGTATAGATAAGAGGGTAATCGATATAGAGTAACTTCTTAGAAGTTTTTGCAGTGACATGGAGGACAGTTTCGTAGTAAATAGAAAATTCCAAAAAATTTTTAGTGTCCACAACATCAAGCCACATTTCACGATTAAAAATAAGTACACAAAAAATTCCCTTACAGTATCCCTTAAAATAAAAATCATTAAAGTCATCAATCTCTATAAAAGATTTTTCTGGTATAGGATTGTCTTTGGAAATTGCTTCTGCACCAGTATTTGTTGAATCAATGGTAACGACATCATAGGCATCATCTTTAATTTTGCTAATGATTACATTAAGTGCTCCTTCTGTAAGAATGTCATCATCCCCAACATAGAAGCAGTACTTACTTGTCGCATTTTTTACAACAGCAAGCACGTTTAAATCCATACCTAAGTTACGTTCATTTTTCGAGTATCTAAAATGCTTAAAAGAGGGTCTGTAATACTCTACAACCTCATACGTATTGTCAGAGCTGCCATTATCTGAGATAACAACCTCAATGAGATCGCTAAGCTCTTGGTTTTTCTTAATTTGGTCCTCAATGCTGCGCAGACAGTCCTCCAAATAGCGGGCTCTATTATAGGTCGGTATACATAATGAAAGCAGGGGTTTATGCATGTGTAGAAAGGGGGTATTTGATTTTACTCCACTAAAAACCATTCTAGCACATTATCTAAAGATCTTCTTTTTTAGCTTAGCTGCTTGACTTTTTACCATGTCCATGATCATTGTTACAAGGAGAAATGATCCGTTATATTCAAAAATAATTAAATAAAGAGCGTGGAGTGCTTTTAGAAAATTACCTGCTTTAATGTTTGCCTTTGCGACCGTGAAAAAGCCATACGATGAACCTTTTTTAGATTTTTTGATAAACGCCCAGCGAGACTCTTCTGTGGGATAATTTTTGGCAATATTTTCATTTAAGAAATCCCAATCTTTTTTAATTGCAGCGATAGATCTTTTGATATAAGATTCATATCCTGTTGAAGTTTTACTTATGTGATAGATAACGGTTGGTTCATCAATAAAACCTACATCATACTTACTAGCGATTCTTGACCACATTTCAGCATCAGAAGAGAGAGACTCTATAAAATATCCAAGCTTGTCATAGACTACTTTTTTTACCATAACAGAAGAGCATACTCCGTAATGACACTTCATTCCTTCTAGTCCTGCATGCCAAAATTCTTTTTGATTTTTTTTGGTGAACGTTTTTGTTGATTCATCTCCTTCAATGATTGAGAATGAATTTGCATGGATAATCCCAACAGTTGGGTATTTTTGTATAAACTGCTCATAGAGTTTTATTGCACCCGGCACTAGCTCGTCATCTGCATGAAGAATAAGAAGCCATTCTGTGTCGCAAAGCTCAATACACTTGTTCCAGTTTCTTGCCATACCAAGATTTGTTTCGTTTTGGTGCCAGGACACATCTGGAGCATAGTTTTTTGTAAGAGCAAGTGTGGTGTCTGTTGATTGATTATCTACTACAATTATTTTTGTAATATCATCCTTGTTAGAAAGGGCGCTTTTAATACACCTATCAATATACTTTTCTTTATTATATGAAGGGATTGCAACAGTGAGGTTAAGCATGGTCAGTGTTTAAGGATTGCAAGCATGAGAGTTCTTGTTTTGCTAAACATAAAGAGTGAAAGAAATGGTACCATGTAAGCAATAAGACTTGCAAGTGCGGCACCTTGCATACCAAGACGAGGGATAAGGAAAATATTAAGAACTATATTTACAACCATGCCACAGAAAATTGTCACGGAGACTATCTTAGTTAAGTTTTCTGCCACAAGCACTTGCTGAACAAGTACATTAATTGCAGTTCCTATATTACTCCAAACGTATATTTGAAGAACAGGGATAGAAGCCAAAAACCCTGCACCAAAGATAATTAGTGTTAGATATTTTGATATAACTGTAGTTGCGACTGCAATCAGGGTGGAGATCAGTATAAGTGACAGAAGAAGTTTTTTGATTCTCGTAAAATAAAGATCGTTGGATGTTTTTTTTGCATTAACTATTGCTGGGAATAATGCAACCACTATGATATTTGGAATAAAATAAGAAATTTCAGACATGCGTACCGCAGCATCATAGAGTCCTACAAATTCTGCATTTAGCATATGCTTAATCATGACTTGGTCTATGCGCGCATACACCATAAAAAAAGCGGATGCAAAAATAAGAGGGTAAGAATCCTTGATTATTTTAAGTGCAATTTGTTTATCAAAACGCAGATTGGTAACATGGCCATATAGTTTTGTACGCAAGTAGAGATACACACAAGAATAAAGAATCGGCTCTAAGAGTGTAACTGCCGCAAGATAAATAACACCTTTATTGAAAAATATAACAGCTATTTTTGCTAAATTAAGAACAATCACCACAAAGACAGAAAAAATTGACGGGTACTTTGATTTCGCTTCAACTTGAAACTCGGTACTTAAAAGACTAAAAGATCCAGCGACAAAAGTAAGACTAAGAATACCAATAAGAAAAAGAGAAACATCTTCTGTTGAAAATAGTAATGCTGTGCCAAACGCAAGGATGCCTGCAACGGTTGATGCAATAATTCGTATTACAAGAGCGCTCCCAATGTATGTATTCTTCTTTTCTGGATGAAGCATGACATCGCGGTAGACAATCTGATCTACACCAAGTGTAGAAAGAAAAGAAAAGAGTGCAATAAAGCTAAGCGCGTAACTAAGTTGCCCATAATTGTTTGGGCCAAGGTTTCGTGCTATGTATGCAGTTGCAAAGAATGCAACCACCATACTTGCAATTTTTGCAAAGAACATCCATCCGAGATTTCTCGTATGTTTTTGCACTCCCGGATCATGTATTTTTGTTGTTATGTAGGTTCGTAAAGAATGTAGGAGTTCCATGGGTGGTGTCTATACGAGTGTCAAGCGGATTCCTTGCTCTAAACTATGCTTTGGTTTGAATCCAGGTATTGGCTCGCCTTTATTCCAGGGTACCATAACTTCACGGTTTCTGTATGGCCTGCCTCCCCAATTGATTAACAATTTTGAATTTGTTGTCTTTTCAAAAACCTTCACTAGTTCACGTAGGGTATATCGCTTCTTTGCGTAGATTGCAAATGATTTACCACGTAGATCTCTCCCATTTTTCTTTGCAAGAAGTTTTACCATTACTAGGTAGCCAGATACAACATCTTCGATGTGGCTTATATCAAGTACTTGTTCGCCGGGTGACATGGCTAACGGTTCTTGCGATGTGCGTAGTTTAGTAAGTAAGTTAAAAATTTTTTGTCGAGTATCATGTTTTCCATAAGTGTCACAAAGCTTAATGGTTACAAAGTTTATTGGTGTTGTCTCAAGATAATACCGCGCAATATCTTCAAATGCTTGCTTTGTGGCTGCGTATAGATTAACAGGGGAGTATTTTTTGTTTTGATAGTGCTGCCAGAACGTCCCTGTATTTATGAACCATGCTACGTTACTTTTTGTTGCAGCCTCAAGAAGTGATGTTCCTAAAGTTACGTTTGATTCAATAAGATTTTTAATATCTTCATCTTTATGTTGTGCAAGGAAAAGTGATGCAAGATGAATAACCCCATCGAACTTTTCTTGCTGCATGAATGAACATAGTAGTGCAGCATCATTATCATAAGTGTAATAATGAATTTTTTTTACTTCACTTTGTCTAGTAGTTGTTTTTGATCTTACAAGTAGCGTGAGATCATAACCATCTTCTTGAAGCTTTTTTACTAAGTGTCTTCCGACAAAACCAGTTGCGCCACTAAGAAGTATTTTCATAGGTTAAAGATAAAATTAAAAAGGGGAATCAAAGTCTTCGAGTGCTTGAAAGTTTCTATCTCGTTCAGAGAGAATCGGCTCTTCTACCTCCCATTTGAATCCAAATGAATCATACGCAATCCCAGTATCGTGATCCTTTGAGTAAACTCCTGTCTGGAGGTATACCATGCATGTATCATCTTCAAGTGATAAAAAACCATGAGCACAGCCGGTTGGTATAAATAACATGGTGTGGTTTTTATCAGATAGTTCAAAGGTCTCATATTGGCCATATGTAGGAGAGTCTTTTCTTAGATCAAGCGTAACATCTAGTACCCTACCCTTGGTGACATATACGAGCTTGGCGTGATCTTTTGGCGGTAGATGGAAATGCATTCCTCTAATAACATTTTTTTTAGAAACAGAATAGAAGCTTTCTTTAAAGTTCTCTATGATTCCAGCATCTTTAAAGGTTTCTTCATGAAATGTTTTAACAAAGGAACCTCTATCGTCGCTGAAGGAATTTGGTGTTACGGTGAACGCTCCACTAATTTTTGATGGGGTAACTTTCATGATTTTAGTACTCTTACAATAAACTGATTACTGGCTCGATTTCTTAGCTATAACAACCCACTGGTCTTTGCCAAGCAAAATTTGCCCAAGAAGCAAACTCTTCACTATTCTATATAATATATTTCTCTCTTTTGTGTCAAATTTTTTGATAAGATCAAGTGCAGAATTTTGTGCAATTCGTGTTGCTTCTAATTCTACAATAGTCCATCCGGCTTGTTCAAATAAATTCTCGATTGATCTTTTAGAAAAATAATGAAGATGACCAAACGGTCGCACCATGTGCCAAGTTCCTTTCTGCATTTTAGCTTTTAGTGAGTCCTTGTTTGGGAACGTACAACGAACTATACACCCATCATTAGCTTTTTGGTGCATCAATGAGAGCATTTCTTTTGGTTCTGTTAGGTGCTCTAAAACATCGTTTGCAACCATGATATCGAAGCTAATCTCCTTGGGCACATCTTGTATGTCAGAATAAATAATACAGTTTTCTTGTTTACCCCATACACCTGGTTCAATACCACAAGCAATATTTGTATGCTTCTTGAAAAAGTTAAATAACTTACCCTCACCAATTCCAACCTCTAAGTAATTGTATTCTTTCTCACTAATTTTATGTTTGTGGAGATATTTAGTTATGGAATCCAATATTTTTTGCCACAAGATTTCTTCTTCTTTTGTGTCAGAGTTGATACTAGATGAGTAGTTTCTTGGTACCACGTACTCACTTCCATCTTTATACATGGAAGATAAAACTGCTTGCTCTGGAAGAGTTGAGTGCCACCAATGACCACACATAAGACATTCCTTTAGTTCGACTGTCTCATCTGCGTGTGGGTTTATTGTTTTAACGCGAGTCAAGGCTTTCGTTGAACCGCTAAAACAAATTGGACAATCTGCTTGATAAATGTATTTTCCTAATTGTGTATCATCTTTGGCAGGGTTATGGTATATACTTTCCTGCAACATTTGTCTTATTTTTCGTACTGTGCCAAAAATGTATCAATTGTGTCTTGTACGTATTTAATTTGATTCTCATCAAGTCCGTGGTGGCATGCAAGCACAAAACCATTCTTCATGATGAAGTCTGTGTTAGGGAATGCGTCACTAATTTTACGATTTACAATTTTCTTGTACCCAGGCTGCTTAAGAATGTTTCCTGCAAAGACAGGACGTGTCTGGATGTTTGCATCTTCAAGGTAGGTGACAATATCAAGTCGAGTAAATGGCGCATTTTTCTTGATGATAATAGGGAACGCAAGCCATACTGTCTCAGTATCAGGTGTCTGAGTAGGAAGGATGAAATATTTGTCCTTACTTCCTACGTACTTAATAAGGTTATCAAAGTTCTTTTGGCGCTTCTCGATAAAACCTGGAAGTCGCTTCATTTGTGTTAGTGCAAATGCTGCAGAAATTTCAAGCGGCATAAAGTTATAGCCAACTTCACTAAAGATAAACTTGTTATCGTAAGGTACACCTCCTAGTTTGTAGTTAAAACGATTCTTGAGAAGTTCTGAGTTACCTTTTTCACCGTAGAGTGATGACTGACGACCCCATCCACGAAGAACTTTAAGTCTGTTTGCCCATTTTTCATCATTTACCATGATCATACCTCCTCCTCCTGCACCGTTAATGATGTGAGAACCGTAGAAACTAGTTACCGAGATGTGTGAATGAAGTCCTGTTGGCTTGCCTTCGAACTTTCCACCTAGCGTGTCACATGAGTCCTCGATGAAGAATAGCTTGTGCTTCTTTGCGATCGCTGCGAGTTCCTTCATATTAGGGATGTTACCCATAAGTGATGGAATCATAAGAGCTTTTGTTTTCTTGGTGACTGCTTTCTTAACTTGATCCAAATTAACGAGATACGTTGTTGGGTCCACGTCAACAAAAACAGGTACAAGGCCTTTTTGAACGATTGGTGCAACAACTGTTGCAAAGGTGAGCGCTGGAGTAATAACTTCAGATCCTTGTGGAAGATTAAGAAGTTCAAAAGCAAGGAGGTTTGCAGAACTTCCAGAGTTAACCATAACACCATATTTTTTACCGAACATCTTAGCTACTTTTGCTTCGAGTTCAATTGTCTTATCACCACTTGCGGTGTTACCTTTAAGCACTTCGACAACAGCATCAATTTCTTCTTGTCCATGAACAGAGAATCCGTAAGGTACACGCAATTTTTCAGTTTGTTTATTTGCTTTTGCCATATAATGTAAAGTGTTAAGTAACTATAAGTAATGTAGATAAATAATGATGTCATGTCACTGTAGTGCGCTTGACTTATATCACTATAGCAAACATATAATTTTTTACAAATTTTGTACGCTGCATACTTTGACCGAACGCTTCGTTTTGGATACTATGTAAATATCTCCCTCTGAGAAACTACCTTTAAAAAAGTAGATGTGTAGTTTTTCAACAAGAATTTATGGAACTAGTACCACCAAAACATCACACCATACGTGTTGGACACATTAATTTTTGTCAGTTTTGTGGATCAGAGAAGTTGGCGCAAATTTTGGATATGGGGCATCAAGCTCTTCCAAACACAGTTCTTACAAAAGATGAAAGAAATAAAGAAGCAATAATTTACCCACTGCGACTTGTGTGGTGTAAAGATTGTTGCAGTGCTCAGACTGATTATTGTGTTGATAAAAATATTGTTTACCATCAGGGGTATCCTTACAAAACAGGGGCAACTACAGAGCTTGTAGAGTACTTTGCAAAATTTTCAGAGGAAATAATTTCTAAGTATAACCTTAACCCAAAGAGTCTTGTTGTAGATATTGGTTCAAATGATGGTACTTTTCTTAGCCATTTTAAAAGAATGGGTGTTAGTGTAATTGGTGTTGAGCCAACTAATACAGCAATCATTGCAAATGGTAATGATGTTAAGACGCTACAAACGTTTTTTGATGATGACGTTGCACAAGAAATCATCTCATCCTATGGTCAGGTAGATGTTGTGCTTGCGTCAAATGTTTTTGAGCGTATCGATAACATAGGGGACGTCATTACAGGTATTGAACTTCTCCTTAAGGATGACGGTGTTTTTATTTTAGAATTCCATAGTTTGCTTGCTATTGTTACAGGTGGGCAGTTTGATGCTATCTATCATGAGCATCTTAAGATATTCTCATTGCATTCTTTGATAAAACTTTTCGGTTACTACAATATGACCATTATTGCAGCGGAGCATGGTTTTGGAAGCAGACATAATCTTAAAATATATGTTGCTAAAGGGAAAGATAAAAAAGTAGAACAAAGTATTGCAAATTTTTTGAAAATAGAAAAAGAAAGCGGTCTCCTTGAGCTTGAAACATATTTGAAATTTGCTGAACGAGCAAAAAAAACTAAGAGAGATTTTGTAATTGGTGTCACACATATGATAAGTGAAGGTAAACGAGTTGTTGCAAACTCTTGCCCTGCACGCTTAGTAATACCACTTAACTATTTTGGTGCGGACACTGATCTTATACCTTATGTTGCTGAAAATCCTGTATCTCCAAAGATAGGTATGTATGTACCAGGAAGTCTTATTCCTATTGTTGCAAATACTATTCTTCTTAAAGAACAGCCAGATTATATTCTGATCTTGGCCTATAATTATGCAGATATTATTGTTAAACAACTGAAATCAAAAGGAATAACATCAGACTTTATTATCCCACTTCCTGATTTTAGAATTATTAAGAGTAAAGATGTCATTCTATGAGAGTAGGAATTATTGGATCTGGATTTGGTTTATACGGACTATTGCCAGCATTTAACGCAATAAAAGATTGTGAAGTTGTTTCTATATGTGGCAAAAAAACAGAAAGACTTACAAAATACTGTGAAAGTATTGGTTTAGAAAAAATATATACTGACTGGAAATTAATGCTCAAGAATGAGACGATAGACGCTGTAGCAATTGCTGTGGTTCCTTCTGCGCAATATGAAATTGCTAAATATGCGATGCAAAACGGGATTCATGTTTTTGCAGAAAAACCTCTTGCGGTAAATTATGCGCAAGCAAAAGAATTGTATCTCCTGGCAAAGAACAACAAGATTATTACAGCGGTTGATTTTATTTTTCCTGAAATAGAAGCGTGGGAAAACGTCAAAGAACTTATCTCCTCAAAGGTTTATGGCGAACTTAAACATGTATCAATTGCTTGGGATTTTATTAGTTATGATATCAGAAACAGCATTAAATCGTGGAAAACCTCAACCAAAGATGGAGGAGGGGCGTTATTATTTTATGTGTCACATGCGCTCTATAATCTAGAATTTTTTACCGGCTCTATTGATAAAGTGTCTGCTAATTTTTTGTATGCAAATAATAAAAGTTTAAATGGTGGCGAGGTATGTGTTGATGTATTAGTGAAGTGTGATTCTGGGGTAAACGGACTTGTGCATTTTAGTTGTATTTCAAAAGGGGTAAACAGTCATGTTCTTACATTTGTTTGTGATGAGGCTACAATTGTTCTTTCGAGTAAAGAAGGGTTAACAAAGAGCTTTACTATTAAAGTATTTACTGATGGAAAGGAGCTGTCCGTCCCTGTTAAAAAAAATAAAAAAACAGATGAAGATGAGAGGGTGGCTCAGGTTAAAAAAATTGGAGAGCGATTCATTGCTGGGTGTAAAAATAAACACGAAATAACACCGTCTTTTTCTGATGGGTTACGAATTCAAAAGCTTATGGAAAAAATAAGCAAGAAGGCTATCTAAACAAGATCTTTTTGTGCAAAATTCGTGACAATGTCCTGTCCTTGTATATAGGTAAAAAAACTTGTATGATGGGGGTATTGTTACAGAATTATGCAATCTCTACCCTTATTTTACCGTGGTAAAAAAGTCCTTATTACAGGACATACTGGTTTCAAAGGGTCTTGGCTTACCCAGATTCTCCTTAATTGGGGGTCTTCTGTTGTAGGTGTTTCATTGCCTCCCTCTACTACACCAAATATCTTTGAGGCACTTAATCTTGAGAGCAAGATCACTAATTATTATGCAGATATCAATGATCTTTCTCTTATGAAAGAGATTTTTGATAAAGAAAAGCCGGAAATTGTTTTTCATATGGCTGCACAACCAATTGTAAAAACAAGCTACTTAGATCCGGTCGGGACGTTTTCTACGAATTGTTTAGGGACGGCACATGTTTTGGAAGCAATGCGTATCGGTGGATCAGTAAAGTCAGCAGTAATTATTACTACAGATAAGGTGTACGAAAACAAAGAGTGGCACTATCCATATCGAGAGAATGATCCGCTCGGTGGGTACGATCCATACAGTGCAAGTAAAGCTGCAGCGGATATTATTGCAAATTCATATATTCAGTCATTTTTTAGTGTAGATACATTTGGTGAGCGCCATACGACACTTGTGGCTATAGCGCGTGCTGGAAATGTTATCGGCGGAGGGGACTGGGCAGATTATAGACTTATACCTGATGTTATTCGTGCTGTATATCATGAAGGGAAGGAGGTTGAAATTCGTAACCCAGGTTCTATTAGACCATGGCAACACGTTCTTGAGCCACTTTCTGGGTATCTTATGCTTGCAAAGCGTATGTATGAAGGTGAGAAGCATCTGTCGCAAGCATGGAATTTTGGTCCACATCATGACAGTTTCGTGAACGTCGAGAGCCTTCTTATGGAGGCGAAAAAGTCTATGCCGCATGTTACCTATATTATTAAAGATGACGGAACACATATGCATGAAGCAGGACTCCTTAAGCTTGATATCAATAAGGCATCTCATTATCTCAATTGGAAACCAAAGGTTAATTTTGAAAGAACTATTTCATTAACTTTTGATTGGTACAAGAATTACTATGAAAAACAAGAAGATGTAGTAGACTTTACAAATAAACAAATTAAATCTTTTTTTGAATAAACAGTATGAAAGTTGTAATTCTTGCAGGAGGACTCGGAACACGTTTAAATGAAGAGACACTTATTAAGCCAAAACCAATGGTGGAGATAGGGGGTAAGCCAATTCTGTGGCACATCATGAAGATCTACGCACATCATGGTTTTACGGATTTTGTTATTTGTCTTGGTTATAAGAGTCACTATATAAAGGATTGGTTCTATAACCATATGCTCCATAACAGTGATGTGACTCTTAATCTTGAGACAGGTGCGATGGAGGTTCATAAGAGTAATGCCGAGAAATGGAAAGTTACGCTTGTTGAGACTGGATATCACACGCTTACTGGCGGAAGAATTAAGCGTATACAGGACTATATTGGTAATGAGACATTTATGGTTACTTACGGGGATGGTGTAGGTGATGTTGATATTACAGCACTTGTTAATTTTCATAAGAACAATAAAAATGTTGCAACATTAACTGCTGTTTTGCCAGAAGGGAGATTCGGAGCGCTTGCAATTGACGGGACATCAAAAGTTACTGCATTTAGTGAGAAGACAGACAACAAAGCACGTGTTAATGGAGGATTTTTCGTTCTTGAACCAGAGATCTTTAAATATATCGAGGGAGATGAAACTATTTTTGAAAAAGACCCGCTCGAGAGACTTGCTCGTGACGGAAAATTAAAAGCATATCATCATGATGGTTTCTGGAAACCAATGGATACACTTAATGACAAAAATAAATTAGAGGATATTTGGAGTAAAGGTGGTGCGCCTTGGAAAGTCTGGGGCTAGTGCTATACTTTGTAGTATCATCATATGAAATATCGCCTAACACAATTCGCAGAAAGCTTACAAGGTCAGCCAATGTTTAAGGTTCTTGAAAGAGTTCAAGAGCTTCAAAGACAAGGAAAGGATATTATTCACTTTGAAATTGGTGACCCTGATTTTAGCACGCCAACAAATATCACCGAGGCTGCAATTAAGGCACTTAAAGAAGGGAAGACACATTATGCTCCGTCAATTGGTATCAAGGGGTTACGTGAAGCGGCAAGGCAAGCAACCCTTAACTCAAGAGGGTACCTGCCTACACTTGAGCAAGTACTTGTTGCTCCAGGGGCAAATATTTTAATTTACTACGCGGTTAGATGTCTTGTGAATCCTGGGGATGAAGTTATTGTCCCTGATCCTGGTTTTCCAACATATTATTCTGTTATCGAAAGTTGTGGTGCTGTACCAGTACGGGTGCCCCTAAAAGAAGAGAATGCATTTCGTATGAACCCAGACGATGTTCGAGCTCTTATAACTGATAAAACAAGACTTATTATTATGAATTCCCCACAGAACCCAACTGGTTCTGTGATGACAGTGGAAGAAATAGAAGAGATGGCAAAGATAGCAGAAGAGTATGATCTGTTCTTGTTTAGTGATGAGATTTATTCTCGAATGATGTTTGATGATACTGCTAAGTTCAGTAGTCCTGGATATCTAGATGAGTGTAAGAAAAGAACTATTATTGCAAATGGGTTCAGTAAGGCGTTTGCAATGACAGGATGGAGAATAGGTATCGCAATTGGCCCTGAAGATGTGATCGCAAAAATGGCACTCCTCCTTCAGACAACTTCATCATGTGTTACTCCGTTTATTCAGTATGCTGCTCTCGAAGCAATTACCGGGAACCAAGATCAAGTTAAGGTTATGGTTGATGAGTACAAGGAAAGACGTGACCTTATTGTTGACGGACTTAACGCAATTAAAGGTATCACATGTGTGCGACCAGGTGGGGCTATCTATGTCTTTGCAAATATTAAAGGTACAGGAATGACAAGTGATGAGTTTGTTGACTTTGTTCTTAATGAGGCAGGGGTTGCTTTATTGCCCGGGAACAATTTCGGTATTTATGGAGAAGGGTATATTCGCATGTGTTGTGTTACAGCCAAGAAGGATATCATTGAAGGTTTGAGAAGAATGAAAGTTGCACTTGAAAAGAGAGCGTAATACTTGTAGTATATAACTATGAGAGTCGCTGATTATATTGCTGAGCGTTTACATAAAGAAGGGGTTAAAGATGTCTTTCTTGTTACAGGAGGAGGGATGATGTTTCTTTCTGATGGTGTAATTCAACATAAGCATCTCCGCGCTATATGTAACCATCATGAACAAGCTTCAGCAATGGCAGCTATTGGGTATGCTAAATATACAGAAAATATCGGTGCATGTTTTATTAGTACTGGGTGTGGAGCAACTAACACGATAACGGGACTTCTTAATGCATGGCAGGATAATGTGCCTGTGGTGTTTGTTTCTGGTCAAGTAAAAAGAAAAGAAACAGTTCGTAACTCTGGGCTTAAGCTTCGTCAAATTGGCACACAAGAGGCTGATATAATCAGTATTGTTGAGTCTATTAGTAAGTATTCAGTAATGGTAAACGAGGCAAACGAAATACCATATCATCTCGAAAAAGCTATCTATCTAGCAAAATCAGGTAGACGTGGTCCGGTGTGGCTTGATATTCCTATGGATGTACAGGGTGCAAAGATTGATTTTACTAAAGCAAAAAAGTTCGATTCTAATGAGTCTCCAAAAAACTATAAAGAAGTTGCGACTAAAGAAGAGTTGCATAATTTTGTTAACTATATAAAGCAAGCAAAGAGACCTGTGATTATTGCTGGTCAAGGAGTTCGTTTAGCAAAATCGCTTCCTGAGTTTAAGAAGTTTATTGATACCTATAAAATCCCGGTGGTTGCTCCGTACTTAGGTGTTTCAAATTTACCAACCGCACACCCGTCATACATAGGTGTTATTGGTATTAAGGGTAGCCGTGCAGGTAATTTAGCTGTTGCAAATGCTGATCTTGTTATCTCACTTGGTAGTCGTCTAAGTGTTACTGCAATTGGCTACGAATACGAAATGTTTGCGCGCGAAGCAAAAAGAATTGTTGTTGACATTGATACTGTTGAGCATACCAAGGAAACTATTGCTATTGATTATTTTATTAATGCTGATCTCAAAAACTTTTTGCGTGATCTTACAATGCCGAAATATGAGGTAGACAGTACATGGCTCAAAGTGTGCCAGAAGTGGAAGAAGAACTATCCTGTATGTCTTCCAGAATATGCTAATTACAAAAAAGACATTAGTTTCTATTATTTTGTCGATCAGCTTTCAAGAATGATGAAGGATGATGCGGTTGTTTTATCTGATGCAGGTTCAGCATTTTATGTGACAACTCAAACAGTTAACATAAAAGGTAAGCAAAGATATATAACAACAGGTGGGCAAGCCGAGATGGGGTATACGATCCCTGCAAGTATCGGTGCATGTGTTGCAAGAAATGACAAAGAGGTGCTCGGTATAACAGGAGATGGGTCTTTCCAGATGAACATCCAAGAACTTCAAACAATTGCTCACAATAAATTACCTGTTAAGATTTTTGTTCTTAATAATAACGGATATCTCTCAATTCGTGCTACACAGAATAAGTTTTTTGAAGGTAGACTTATTGGTACCGATGATTCATCAGGTGTTTCTTTCCCTGATACAAAAAAGATTGCTTATGCATACAATCTCCCGTACATGAAAATAGCTAAGAGTTCAACACTGAAGCAAGACCTTAAGAAAGCCCTCGATCATAAAGGTCCGCTTATTTGTGAAGTGATGTGTCTCCCAGGTGATGCTGTTATTCCAACAGCCTCATCGGTTCGCAGAGAAGACGGAACTATGGTCTCTAAACCACTTGAGGATATGTTTCCATTTTTGAGTAGAGAGGAATTTCTAAGCAACATGATCGTTAAGCCTTTAGAGGACTAAGTTTCTTATGAAAAAGATTGCAATCCTAGGCGTGACCGGTTATATCGGAAGCTCGCTCCTTCAGGAGTTTTTTGAACAAGATAAGGGACATTCACTGTATCTTTTTTCTAGGTCTCATGAAAAGGTAAGATCAACAATCAAACACACCCCAAAGAAAACATCATTTGAAGTGCTTCCACTAGATGAGTTTGCTGTGCATACATATGATCTTGTTATCAACTGCGCAAGTGCACGCGATCCTATCCAAAAAGGTGGTTCATATGAGATTTTTAAGGTAACAGAAGATATTGATGCGCTTGTTTTGCCGTATCTTCATAAGTATCCAAAGACTACCTACGTTACGATGAGTAGTGGGGCAGCTTACGGAGATGTTTATACAGATGGCCCAGTGACTAAGAAAACTCAAGCAGTTCTTCCGCAAAAAGATAATCCGGAATATTGCTATATTATTTCAAAAATCAATACAGAAGCAAAACATCGCACACTTTCGAAGCTCAACATTATTGACCTCCGAGTTTATGCTTTCTTTAGTAGTATGGTTGATGTTTCGACTCCATTTTTAATGTCAGAGATTGTTTCGTCAATACTCCATAAAAAAGTTTTTGAAACCAGTTCACAGGAAATGGTGCGAGATTATTCTTCGGGTGCTACGCTCTATGCGCTTATCATGGCGATCATGAAGAGGCCGTGCAATGGTGCTTTTGATGTTTATAGCACAAAACCTGTATCTAAAAAAGATTTACTTGTGGCGCTTTCAAAAAAGTTCGGCCTAGAATATCGTGAACATACAGTAAAATCTACAACGAAGCAAAAACCATCTAAGAAATATTACTATTCACTCAACAAGAATCTAGATGCTGCATTTGGTTATAAGCCGACAATGTCATCGCTTGAAATTATTACACACGAACTACAAAAGCGTCTAACATGGTTTTAAATGTAAATGAAAAGAAAAGTCTGAACGTTGCAGGTTCCGGCTTTTCTTTTTTATAACACTTATTTATTTTTAGCTCCTATTTTCCTGCCTTTGCTTTTTCTACTTGCTCATGTACCCAGGTGTATGTAAGTGACATTCCTTGCTTAAGTGAGAAGTGAGGTTTCCAACCGAGCTTCTTCTCAATGAGGGCATTGTCAGAATTTCTTCCTCGAACTCCAAGTGGTCCAGGAATATGCTTGAGAGTAATTTTCTTGCCTGCAATTTCGGCAACCATTTCGGTAAGTTCATTGATTGTCACCATCTCGTCACTTCCAATATTAACTGGGCCAGTAAAATCAGATTCCATTAGTCTGCGTACACCCTCGAGGCATTCATCGATATACAAAAATGATCGTGTTTGGTAACCGTCCCCCCAGATCTCTACTTCACCTCCATCTTGTGCTTCAGCAACTTTTCGACATGTTGCGGCAGGTGCTTTATCTTTACCTCCTGTCCATGCACCTTCTGGGCCGAAGATGTTATGGAACCGTGCAATACGGACATTCATGCCATAATTTCTGTGATACGAAAGATAGAGACGTTCACTGAAAAGCTTTTCCCAACCATATTCACTATCTGGTGCCGCAGGGTACGCTGAGTCTTCAGAACACTTTGGATTATTGGGGTCTAGTTGATTATGAAGTGGGTAGATACACGCAGAAGATGAGTAGAAGATTTTCTTGATACCGATTTTTTGACCGTAGTGTAAGATGTTGAGATTGATACTTGCTGAATTATGCATGATATCTGCGTCATGTTCTCCTGTGAATATATAACCAGCACCTCCCATATCTGCAGCTAGTTGGTAGACTTCATCGAATGGCTTATCAAGTATTTTTTCACACATTGTTTGGTCACGGAGATCGCCAACAACAAAATCGTCTGCAGTGGTTTCTGAGTATTCATTCTTCTTTAAGTCAACTCCGCGTACCCAGTATCCTTCATTTTTAAGTCTTTTAACGAGATGTCCACCGATAAAACCTCCTGCTCCACAAACGAGTGCTGTTTTCATAGTGATTTCAAAAAATACTTACTAATAATTGAATTTTTGATCGTCTTTTCATTATATAGAAAATTAGCTATGAAGCAAGTAAAGTAAATTAGCAATGTATTACCGTGTATCTATGTTTATTTTGGGATTATGAGTCTAAGGAAGCGAAACGTGCAATAAAGTAAAAACATTGGCTTAAGGATTTTTTTCTTACCACCTTCGTAGATAAGTTTAAGAAGTGTTTCGTAGCGTTCAGCAAAACTTCTCTTACGGAAATTAAGTCCTGATGCTGCATCGTAACCATCTGTGATCGTGCTGTTATGGTCGCTGTAGTAGATTTTTGCATGAAGGCCAATCTGATAAAAGAAAAACCATTCCTCACCTTGTTTTACGTAGTGAGAAAATCTCGCATGAATTTGGTTGATGAGTTTTGTTTCGATGCAGTGTGTGGCATCACCTTTAATTCGTTTAGCGATGAGGTAATGCCATGCGTATGTATAGAAGGTTTCATTGTGGGGGGTGTATGTCACCGGTCTTCCGTTTACGTAGGCGCGATTAGTCATAAACCACTTTACAGTATTTTTTTCTGAAATAAGTTGTACAAAATTTGCTAGTGTGTCTGGGGCAAGATAATCATCATCATCTAAAAAAATAATCCACGTTGAATCAGCTGAAATCTTATCTAAACCTTTGTTACGCGTTGCGTTCACTCCGCTATTGTGTTCATTGATATGGTAGTGAATTCGAGGGTCATTGATGGAAGAAGCGAATTCGTGATAGCTCTCATCTTTTGGAGAGTCATTTATAATAATCATCTCCCAATTTTTGTAGGTTTGCATGCGCAACGACTCTACCGCTCGTTTAAGCTTCTCAGATCTTTTGAATGTTGGAGTGATGATGCTAAATTTCATACAGTAGGAAGGGTAGGGTGTTTACACAAATCCAAAAAGTTTTTTTAAGAACTTTTTTATACCAAGCTTCTCAGCAATTTTTTTACCGTGCTTATGGATGCCTATTTTTTTGAATATCTTGTTGAGTGGTTTGCCCCATGAGTAATTCCATAGATGCACACCATAAACGTTGTTCCCAAGATCTTGCCCTTTGTAGAGATGGATATGTTCAGCATCAAATGGGTAAAACGCAACAGGAGAAAGAACTGTTGCATCTGTTGGTTGTAATTTTGCAAAAAGTTCAGTCATGATAACTGGATTTGGTCTAAGCTCTTCTATTGTGTCGTATGTTTTTTGCATTGCAATAATGAAGGGGTTATTTTTTTCGGCACCGATCATTCCACAACTAATATACTCATCTGATTCTTTGCCTAAAAGTAGCGCTGTATCAAGGAGCTTATCAAGAGGCTTAACAAGGAGCATGTCGGTATCAAGGTAGACACCACCTTCTTCTATAAGTGCGTGGAGTCTAACGTAGTCAGCCACGAAGGCAAACTTTTTTTCTTTATACATTTTTTTGGTAAATGGGTGACTTGTGACTTCAAACGATTTTTCATTCCAGAGTTTGATGGTGTAGTCTGGGCACATAGCTTTCCAGCTTGTGATACAGCGATGTATGAGCTCACCTGGAGGTTTTTCTCCGAACCAGCAATAGTGTATAGTTTTTGGAATCATGAGATATTGATAGTGTAAGTATATACTATAGAGCATCAGCCTAAAATAGCTACTCTTACCATGGTGTCACAGTGACCCGTGTGCTACTATTACCTAAAGTCTTACTTTATTAAAAGGAAACTATGGTGAATGATACGCAAAAAACTATTGTAATAACTGGCGCTACCGGGTATTTAGGGAGCAAGCTTGTCTATATGCTTATTTCGAAGTATGAACATATGTATAACATTGTTGTTCTTAAGCGTTCAACCTCAAATACTTTTAGAATTGACGCTGTTGCAAAAAAGGTACTCATGTATAACCTAGATGAGGTTAGTCTTGATCAGGTGTTTGAAGAGAACAAGGTTGATTATATTGTCCATTGTGCAACTGATTACGGCAGAAAAAGTGTTGACCCAATGAGAATCATCGATGCGAATCTTGTTCTTCCTGTAAAACTTATCGAGTACGGAAGAAAATATAATGTAACTGCATTTATTAATACCGATACAATTTTAGATAAAGGAATCAATCACTACTCACTTTCCAAGAAGCAATTTCGTGATTGGTTGCTAAGTTATAAAAGCTCTATGGTGTGTGTTAATATTGAATTAGGGCATTTTTATGGCATTGGTGATGATAAGACAAAATTCATATCATATATCATTGATGCATTGAAAAGAAAAGAGCCAACTGTTGACTTAACACTTGGTGAGCAAAAAAGAAATTTTGCCCACATAGATGACGTTGTCTTTGCTTTTTTGCTTATTATCAATCATGTAACAGATCTCGCGTTAGGATTTTATAATTATAAGGTTTGTTCAGAAAGAGAGATAAGTATTAAAGATACAGTACTACTCCTAAAAAGTTTATCTGGATCTGCGGAGACAACGTTTAATTTTGGGGCATTGCCATATAGAGAAAACGAGGTAATGACAAGCGAAACTAACATTGATGCAATAAAGAAGCTCGGTTGGAAAGAATCTTACACCTTAGAGGAAGGGTTGTCACAAATGGTTGCAAGTGAACTTACTAACAAAAGCGCATAATACTATGAAATATTTAATTACAGGTGGATGTGGGTTTCTTGGGTCAAATCTTGCACATGAGGTTCTAGAAAAAGGTGACGATCTTATTGTTTTTGATAATCTCAGCCGACTTGGGTCACAACAAAATCTAACGTGGTTACAAGAATCTGGTGCATTTACCTTTATCAAAGGTGACATTCAAGATGCGTCAGCAGTAGAGTCTCTTATAGAAGAACACAAACCTGA
>CAZJJX010000008.1:0-20807 GCA_964546555.1 uncultured Candidatus Saccharibacteria bacterium | reverse complement strand
ATGTTATCTTCCATCTTGCAGGACAAGTTGCGATGACAACATCAATTAGTAATCCAAGAAATGATTTTGAAATAAACGCGCTAGGAACTTTGAATGTTCTTGAGGGTGTGCGCAAGCATGCGCCTAATTGTCTTGTGGTGTATTCTTCGACAAACAAAGTGTATGGAGATTTAGAGCAATATACTTACAAAGAGCTTGAAACTCGCTACGAACTAGAAGGGTACCCGAGTGGCCTACCAGAAGACACACCGCTTAGATTTTCTTCACCGTATGGATGTTCTAAGGGTTCGGCGGATCAGTATATGCTTGATTATGCAAAGGTGTTTAAAGTAAAAACAGTCGTCTTTAGACACTCTTCCATGTATGGAGGTAGACAATTTTCTACATATGACCAGGGTTGGGTTGGGTGGTTTTGCGATAAGGCGCTAGAGAAGCAAAAAGATCAAGCAAGTACGTTTACTATTTCTGGTAACGGCAAGCAAGTTCGTGATGTTCTCCATGCGGAAGATATGATACGACTTTATTTTGCAACAGTCACAAACAAAGACAGGCTCTCTGGTGTAGTGTTCAACATAGGGGGTGGAATGAAGTTTAGTCTTTCGCTTCTTGAACTATTTGCAATTTTAGAAAAAGAACTAGATGTAACACTTACCTACACCAAGCTTGAACCGCGAGAGAGCGATCAGAAAGTTTTCGTGGCTGATATTAGAAAAGCAAAAGAAATTCTTGGGTGGGAGCCTACAGTGGACCCAGTGACCGGGTTACAAAAAATGATAGCCTGGTCAAAAACAAAGTAGTATGAAAAAAGAATTAAGTATCATTTTACCATCATACAAAGAAGCAGAGAACTTACGCATCTTGCTACCGCAACTGCAAAGTACGCTAGGTGATCTTCATATTGCGTATGAAATTCTCGTTGTAGATACAGAGCATTCAATGGATACTACAAAGGAAGTTTGTGACATGCCGCATGTGCGCTATATCAATAGACAGGGGGGCAATAACTATGGTGATGCTATTCGTACAGGTATCATGCATGCAGAAGGTATATATACGGTATTTATGGATGCAGATGGTTCTCATACTCCAGAGTTTATTAAGACATTGTATTCTCATAGAAACGATGGTGACGTAATCATTGCTTCTCGTTATATAGAAGGCGGAACCACCGATAACTCAAAGTCGCTCATTTATATGAGTCTCGTTCTTAATATTATTTACGCAGTTGTGCTTGGACTCCGTTGTAAAGATGTTTCTAATAGCTTCAAGCTCTATAAAACAGAAGATCTCAAGAAGATTAATCTTTATTGTAACAACTTTGATATTGTTGAAGAAATTTTGTTTAAGTTAAAGCGTCTTCACAAGAAATTAATAATCAAAGAGCTACCGTTTACGTTTAAAAAAAGAATGTTCGGGGAAACAAAACGAAACCTTGTCTTTTTCATTCTATCGTATATAGTTACATTAGTAAGACTTAGATTTAGTAAATAGTATAAGACCATGAAAAAAATCTACCAAAACTACAAACATACTGTACTTTCTGTACTTGGGGTCGTCTTTGGTTCAAAGCGACTACAGGGCTTTTATGCAAGTAGTTTGTTTAGGTTTTGTATTGTAGGGTTTCTTGGGACACTTACTAACCTTCTTGTGTTCTCGGCTTCTCATATTTTGCTAGCCCTTGCTGTAACTATTTCATCTATTATTGCATTTGCTGTTGCTGTTACGCAAAATTATCTTTTCAATCATCTGTGGTCATTCAAAAAAGTAACAACAGGGAAACCTACGGTAACTAATTATGTTCGTTATGTTTTTGTAAACCTTTTTAGTCTTGTGCTTAACCTTATCGTACTTAATGTTCTCGTATCGTTTTCGGTTAATAGTATCCTTGCACAGGCGGTAGGAGTTATTGCAGGTATTGCAAGTAATTATGCAGGATCATATTTCTTTGTTTTTATGAGAAAAGCAGAGACATCTCTATAAAAATACTATGATATATATATATTGGATCGTCTCAATTCTCCTTAATGCTTCAGCAAATATATTTTTTAAGCTAAGTGCCACGAAGGGTTTTACCTATATGCATGGTTATAATATTATCTCTTTCGTAAGAGATAACCTCCAATTATTCTTTGGAGTCTCTTTTTTTGCTTTAAGTACCGTATCATATTTCTTGACACTTCGGTCACTTCCTGTTTCTACGGTGTACCCGGTTATCGTAGGGATGAGCTTTTTGCTCACAAATATGATAGCGTATTATTACTTACATGAGAAAATTGTTGGCCCTCAGGTAGTTGGGTATATATGTATTGTTATTGGTGTGGCTATAGTATTTTATTGGGGTTCTCGTTAATTTTTCAATTTCATGATATTTCCGTACGTCACTGCTTGTCTGTGGGGGGTTGTAATTTTACTTGCTCTTATAGGGTGGGGGTACTTTGTTAACGCACTTAATAAAAAAACATATTCCCTGGGAATACTCGGAGTGCTAGGTATATCTTTTTCTATGGCTTTTGGGGGAGTGCTAAATCTCCTGATGCTAATCTCCAAAGATACTATTAAGCTGTATCTCTACATGGGAGTATTTTTGTGCCTCATCTATCTGTTCATTAATCGTGCATCACTTTTCGCATCCATACAATCTTCACTTCAGACTATACTTCGCGATAAAAAGATTTTACTTGTTACTGTCGGAGTGTTTATCTTCTTATGTGTGAGAATCGGCCTATCAGTTTCTTTTTATGGATTCCATGGAGCAGATGATAATCCTGGGTACTTGGTCTTCCCACAAAAAATGATACAGACAGGTGGGCTCGGGGATGACCCGTTTAGCGAGAGAAGACTTGTTTCATCACTTGGGGGGATGTATTTTCTTCATACATTTGTTTTGGCAGAGCTTAACTTTAAGTATCTCCATCTTATAGATAATGTCATAGGTTACGTTCTGTTTTTTGTATTGGCGCTTAGTTTAATGCGTGGTGCACCGATGCATACATATCTAAAAGTGCTGACTATCATTGTACTTCTTCTTGTTGCGTCGCCGTCGTGGAATATTACAAGTGTAATGATATCAGCAGCATTGTTCTTGGGATTACTTACGTTTGTGTTACATGAACACAAGAATCGCTATGAAATTTTCTTCTTGGTGCCACTTGTGTTATCTGCTCTTGTTGTAACTAAGTCTAATATGATTATTCCTTCTGGTGTAATTGCTGCATACTATTACCTTGATCTGTTTGTAAAAGATTTCAAAGAAAAAAGATTTAGTCTCTTTGGGGTTGTTACAAGTCTTGCCACCTACACGTTGCTCCCACTGGTTGCAACAATTGCTTTTATGGCAACCTGGATGGTGTCACTGTATCATTCAAGTGGCACAATGCTCTATCCACTTCTTGGCCGCGGTTATCACGGGATGACATACGGAACCTTCCTTAGTCATTACTTTTCGTTTGATGCGTATTCTTGGGTACGTCTTGTGTTTGAGCTTTTCGGTAGTTTGAATCTTTTGGTTCCATTTCTTATGCTTTCGGTCACTGTCTTACTCACTTCATTTACCTCAAAGCGTAGTGTGATTGCAATTCTTGCTTCGGTGTTTCTTGGATACGGTGCACTCATCTATGCAACGGGGGGATACTCATTGTATTACTATTCTTTCTCGTTTGCTTTCTCTGCTCTTATTTTTTCACTGATTTCAGTATCTTATAATTACAATCGTGACAAGGTTGCAATAGTCTCGTGGGTTATTGTGGCGTCGCTCTTTGGTTTTCATCTAGAGAAAGGCCAAGATATTTTCCAGCAAATAAAAAATGGTATTAGTTATGATGGTGGTATTAAGATTGGGTTATTAAACGCTGATCCGGTTTCAGATGAAGAACTTACTCGCTACAAGAATCTTCAAAAGTCCATTCCTGAGAAAGAGACAATTTTTGCTGTCTTGGATAATAATTTTCTTTTAGATTTTACTAAGAATACTATCTATATCGCAGATTCTCCTGGGGCAGTGAGTTTGCCGCCGGGGATGCCAATGTTTAAGGGTGAAAGTGATCTTGAAAAGTATTTCCTCGAAAAAAATATTACTTACATCGCATGTTCGTGTGGAGAAAAAGCAGCGTATTCCAAAGATCATGTTTCCGGGATGCTCAAGCCTCATGTTAATCCGTGGCTAAAGACCGAAACAATGAATTCTCTTGATTTTCGAGATAATTTCCAAAAGCTTGCACTACAAAAAAAGGTCGTGTATGACGATGGGGCTAATATTGTTCTTGATCTTTCATTGCCTGCTCATAGTAAGTAGCAAACATTGTAAAAAAGTATATAATAGAAGCTGTCACGTCAGTTTGTGGCATCTAACTATTTTTACGTATTTTTATGTCACACACTCACACATCACCAAAAAAAACGTGCTGGGTATGTAAAAGCCACGATCTTGTTATTGTGAAGGATTCTAATATTGATTCCGCGATTGATTCCTCGTCGTTTGCAATTACTGATAGTTCTTATGGTGTCACGTCAGAGCTTTCACAATGTAGAAGTTGTGGGTTTATACAAAGCACAGGAGTCACTGAGGTTCTTTCGTACTATGAATCCTTAGAAGATTCTGCATATGAAGAGAACAGAAAAGAGCGACTCTTTCAAGCAGATAAAATCGTGTCAGTATTGTCACATTACAAAAAAGAAGGGTCTCTTCTTGATGTCGGGGCAGGGAGTGGAATTTTTGTTGAGAGCGCGCGGTTACATGGTTATGATGCAGTGGGTATTGAGCCTTCAGCGTGGTTACAAAATAAAGCAAAAGAACACCGTCTACCTGTAGTAAAGGGAACATTTCCTCACCAGGAGTGTAAAGGTCCGTACGATATCATTACAATCATTGATGTCATAGAGCACGTCGATAATCCAGTTGGCATGTTACAAGATGCATACACTTCGCTTAAAAAAGATGGAGTTATTGTGGTGATAACACCAGATGTTAACTCTCTTGTCGCAAGAGTTCTTGGCTATAAATGGTGGCACTTTAGAATTGCTCATATCGGCTACTTCAATAAAAAAACACTTCATAAAGCTCTCATAACAGCAGGGTTTGTAAAAGTGCGCGCACAAAGTGCCAAGTGGTATTTCTCGCTTGATTATCTTGTTGCAAGGGTAAACACTTACTTGCCGTCATTTCTTAAGATTCCTGTGCTTTCTTTTTTTTCAAAAATAACTGTCCCGCTTAATTTGTTCGATTCAGTATATTTTATTTATAAAAAACCATAAGCATCATGAAACACTACATTGCGATTGCACGTCCGTCACACTGGTTTAAGAATATTTTTGTTATACCTGGTTTTGTGCTCGGGTTACTTGTAATAGGTCATATGCCAAGTGATATAGTTGTGAAAGTTATTCTTGCAACTATTTCTGTGTGCCTTGTTGCGTCTGCTAACTATACTATCAACGAATGGTTGGATGCTGAGTTCGACAAGTATCATCCGCTTAAGAGTGGTAGACCTTCAGTGCTTGGCCATATTGAGTTTAGATATGTATTACTTCAGTATGCGATCCTTGCATTTGTGGGGTTAGGGACTGCGTACTTTATTTCGCTTTCATACTTTACGATGTCATGCGTACTTCTTTACATGGGTTTTTTGTATAATGTGCTCCCGTTTAGAACAAAAGATAGAGTGTATCTTGATGTATTATCTGAGTCAGTTAATAACCCTCTTCGGCTTTTGCTTGGTTGGTTTATTGTTGTGCCAAGTGTTTTTCCGCCATCGAGTCTCCTTATTGCTTACTGGATGGGAGGAGCTTTTCTGATGGCGGTAAAGCGCTACGCAGAACTTAGGCTTATTGCTGATAAGACGACTGCAGAACTCTACAGAAAATCATTTAAGTACTATACAGAAAATAGTCTTCTAGTTTCTATTTTATTTTACGCAATGGTCTTTAGTTTTTTCTTTGGTGTATTTATGATTAAGTATAGAATTGAATTTTTAATGACGTTCCCACTTTTTGCGGTCTTGTTTGCGTGGTATCTACATATTGGTATGGGTAAGGATTCTGTTGCACAGCGTCCAGAAAAACTTTTCAAAGAAACGCACTTTATGATGTTCTGTTGTTTTTTGGTTGTGAGTCTCGTTGCACTCTATTTCATTGATATTCCAGTGCTTCACCAACTCCTTAATCCTACCTACATACGTTAGCTGAGGGTCGCAAGATAGAATACTTCTTTTTATTAGTGGTATATACTTCACTTATGGAATCCTCACGCGTGACACCTCCTTTAGAAAAAATTAAAGAGATCCTTACTGATGATATTAAGGCAGTGATTTTTGATATGGATGGAACCTTGTATGACCAGCGTAAAATGCACAAGTATATGATTAAGGCACTCTTTCGTTATTACTGGAAGAGACCTCATAAGTGGTATGAGTTAGTGATACTTTATGTTTTTAGAAAGAATAGATATTTGATACAGAACACCTCTGACATTGCTTCTTTGCAATATGATATGGTTGCTAAGTCGCTCCATGTTTCTCAAGATAGGGTCAGACAGGTTGTTGCTATGTGGATTGAGGAAAAACCACTTCAGTTCATGAAGCGATGTATGTACGATGTTATGCCGTTATATTTTAAAATAATCCACGAGCAAGGTTTGAAGATTGCGGTTGTTTCTGATTATCCAGTTACAAAAAAACTACAAGCGCTAGGTCTTAGTGCTGATGTAGAAGTTTGCTCTACTGACAAAGATGTGAATGCACTTAAGCCCTCACCGGAAGGTTTTTTGTATGCTGCAAAAAAAATGAATATCAAGAAAGACTGCTGTGTTGTGATAGGTGATAGGGATGACAAAGATGGTGAAGCGGCAAGGTTAGCTACTATGCGGTTTTATCATGTCGATAGAATCTTGTAGTGTAAGAGGTTCTGATAAAGCACAGTGTAGTATTTTTGTAATAAGTAACGTGCTGTTTTACGGTGTGGTACACTTAAGATATTATTAGGATAAACGTCTTTTTAAAAGTCATGTATGTATTACTTTCTCCGATCTGTTAAGCGGTCTATCAATAAATGTAAGGCTCTTCTTATGTTTCCTTTTGTGTTACCTGACTATCTCTATTTTGTATCAAAAGACAAAAAGAAAAGATTCCCTATACCGCTAAGCTCTCTATTACCTGTGCTTTTTGAGAATACTCCTTTTACACGTTTTGATACGCATTATGTTTATCATACAGCTTGGGCTGCAAGAAAGGTAAAGGAGGTTGATGCTCCATTTCATACGGATATTTCTTCTAGTCTTTATTTTTCTTCTATTGTTTCTGCGTTTAAGCCGGTAAAGTTTTATGATTATCGTCCTGCAAAACTAAATCTTTCGCAACTGACTTCAGAATCAGGGAATCTTACAAAACTACACTTTCTTGATAATTCAATCGACAGTTTGTCATGCATGCATACTGTGGAGCACGTTGGCCTTGGTCGTTATGGTGATCCTATTGATCCAAATGGTGACTTGCATGCAGCGCATGAGTTATCTCGAGTATTAGCAAAAGGAGGTAGTCTTATCTTTGTTGTTCCAGTTGGTGCGCCAAGGATTCAGTTTAATGCACATAGAATCTATTCTTATGACATGGTTCTTGAAATGTTTCCAGAGCTTACCCTCAAAGAGTTTTCATTAATTCCTGATAATGCAATAAATACAGGGATGGTCTATGATGCATCAAAAGAACTTGCTGACAAGCAAGCGTACGGATGCGGGTGTTTTTTGTTTACAAAGTAGAATAATATTGTCTTGTTGTGTTGTTGTATAAGGTCTTTTTGCTCGTTAGAGTTCCTACTTTTTTGTGATACACTTCAAGAATTATCCTGAAAATAAATTTAGTTATATTGTATGCAAAATAGCATTAAGAAAATTGTTTGGGCCTGCCTCGTGCTTGTCCCATTCATTGTATTACATGTTGCAGATGGTTCTCGGTTCGATGTGCTTAGTTGGTTTACTGGTACAAGTATGTTCTTCCCGTTTATTTCGGGTAAGAATATTCTTTTTAGAATTCTCGTAGAAATTGCATTTGCGGGATGGGCGATTCTTGCTATTGCTGACCCATACTATCGTATCAATATTCGTAAGTCACCGATTATGATTGCTTACAGCTTGTTTATTGCTGTACTTCTTATTGCTGACTTGTTCGGTGTTGATCGTGAAAAGAGTATGTGGAGTAACTTTGAACGCATGGAAGGTTTCGTTGGACATATCCACCTCTTTGCTTACTTCTTTGTACTTGCAGTAATGCTTCGAACACTAAAGGAATGGTGGACGATGCTTAAGGTATTTTTGGTGGCAGATGTTATCGTTGTGTTCATTGGATTTGCGCAGCTCTTTGGTGTAAAGGGGCAATTTTTGTATAATCTTTTCCCTAGAGCTGGTGCTTGGTTTGCTCAGAATTTCCCGATCCACATGAGTAGTAATCGTCTTGATGCTACTATCGGTAACTCAGCATATTTCGGTGTATTTTGTTTGATGAACGCATTTATCGCAGCACTTCTGTGGTCACAAACTCCTGAACCTAAGAAGAGTAGGATCTACCCATTTGTTCTAGCTATTAACATTTTAGGTGTACTATTTTCAGGGACTCGTGGATCAATGATTGGTCTCGCTGTTGGTGGTTTTATTGCTCTTGGTATTATTGCGTGGAATAAAAAAGGTAGAGCTTTGCAAGCTTTTGGCGTTGGTGCGGTTATTGGTGTTATCGCACTTGCATCTATCTTTGTTTTCAAGGAGTCAAATTTTGTTAAATCAAACTCAGTGCTTGCTCGTATTGCAACTATTTCTCCAAACGACATCACTGGTGCGAGTCGTCTCTCAATGTGGAAGATTAGTTATGCAGCGTGGAAGGAGAGACCCATTCTTGGCTATGGACAAGATAATTTCAGTTATATTTTTGCTCGCAAGTTCTTGCCAAACAACATGTGTAATCTTGAGCCGTGGTATGACCGCTCTCACAATGTGTTCTTTGACTGGCTTGTTGCAGCGGGGGCGCTTGGTCTTATTACGTACCTCTCATTATATGGTGTGACACTGTGGTTTATGTGGGCACGTGAAAATGAAATGTCGATTGCAGAGAAGGCAATTGTTACTGGACTCCTTGCGGGTTACTTTATCCATAACTTCTTCGTGTTTGATAACCTTACGAGTTATATTTTGTTTGCAGCGATTCTTGCATACGTTACAACAAGAACAAAGTCACTTGGGACTCATCATGGTAAAGGTGTTTTCGATAAGGATCAAATGAATCTCCTTGTTGTGCCTATTATCGGTATCTTACTTATCTGTACGCTTTACTACATCAATATTCGACCTATTATTGTGAACAAGCTTGTTATCGAAGCTATGACAATTGTTCAAACTGATAATTCAAGAAGCTTCATTGATAAAGTGAAAATTCAACAGAGTGATTTCGAAAATGCTATCGCTATGAGGACACTTGGAAGTATCGAGGCGCGTGAACAGTTCTTCCAGATGGCTATTCGTATGGGGCAGATCAAGATTCCTGACGATGCTCCAGCAGGGGAGAAACAGCAGGCGGTTTCCGCAATCAATGGACTCCTTGGGGCTGCTGTTAAGGATATTGATGCGTCATATCAAGAAAATAAGGAAGATGTTCGTATGCTTTCTATCTATGGTATGTTCTTCAATGGTGTAGGTGATCCAGTTAACGCAGAACGAGTTCTTAAGGAGGCACTTGCTATTGCTCCAAACAAGCAGCTTATTGCATTTGATCTTATTCGTTCATACTTGATGCAGAAGAAATTTGATGAAGCATATGCACTTGGTAAGAAAACATATGATCTCTCAATTACATGTAACAATGCGCTTAAGTGGATGCTTGTAAGTGCAGCATATGCTGGTAAGTATAAAGAAGCAAAAGCGTACGCATATGCAAAAGACAGCACACAGAGTTTCGCGTTTGATCAAGATGTTTTAGGTGGAGTTGTTACATCGGGTCAGATTCCTGTCGCAATAGAAATGCTCCAAGAAGCAAAGAAGGAAAGTCCTCAAGCTGCAGCGCAGATAGATGGATATATTCAGCAACTTCTTGCTATGCCAAGAAAATAGGGTATACTAGAATTGTGAGCGCATGTAAAAGTGTGCCCTACAAGATAAATAAATGCCTAGATAATACCACTTGCAAAAGTGGTATTATCTTTTGTGGCTAAGCTGTGTACAGTATGGTTTATTCCTTGATAAGAAAACATCATCCGTGTACACTAGCTAGTGTAGTTTCCCACTTCGCATATAACTGCGGTGGGCGACTGCGCTCACATAAGGCATTTATCTTTGGAGCATGCCTCGCTCACCTCAATTGTGTGTGAAAAGGCTATACAAAGAAAAGCGACCGCTTAGCGGTCGCTTTTCTTTGTATATATTGTATTTTGAATCTACTAATCACTAGTTTTAACAATTGCCCACTAACTTTAGCACTTATCTACAGACCAGCTACCTTGTGCGGTGAGCTTTACCTTTGGTGACTCGTTATGTGCAAGATGAATCAGTCCGGTGGATGCAATCATAAGACCATTGTCTGTTGAGAGATTTCTGTTTGGAATAAATAGTGAGAAACCCTCTGATTCTGCGAGCCGCTTGAGTGCTGTACGGATATGTGTGTTAGCACTTACTCCACCACCTACAATAAGTGTACCTGCACGAGTCTCATAGAGCGCTTGTTTTACTTTTGCTGTAAGGACATCGGTTACAGCGTTTTCAAATTCAAGCGCAATCATCATCTTTGTAACATCATCAAGTGTACCTCGTTTTTTTACACGAGTAAGCACAGCGGTCTTAAGACCGCTAAACGAAAAATGAAGATCACCACTATGAAGCATCGGACGCGGTAGCCTAAGATCTTCGTCAACAATGATACCTTCTTTACGGGCGTGCTCAGCAAGTCTTGAAATTTCTGGACCTCCTGGATATGGTAAACCAAGCATGCGCGCAGCTTTATCAAATGCTTCTCCTACTGCATCATCTTTTGTTTTACCTATAACTTTATATGAACGAAGCTTTGGCACATGGACAAGCTCAGTGTGTCCACCTGAAATAAGCAAAGCAACTGCAGGAAGGTCAAAATCAGAAACTTCATACGTAGTTTCGTGAGTCGTGATAAGTCCTGCAACAATATGACCTTCCATGTGATTGATAGGGTATACGGGAATATCCCATAATGTATGAAGTGCAATTGCTGCATTTATTCCTACCCAAAGCGCAGGTTCAAGTCCTGGACCTTGTGTGACTGCAATTGCATCAATCGCAGGTTTTTGAATGCCTTCAAAAAGAACCTTCATTGCAGAGAGCATCTCTGGTTCTCGTTCTAGAAGTGTTTCAAGTTTTTTGCGATCACTATTTGGGATGTGGTATGTGTTTGTTCTTTCCACAAGAAGGTCAGCTTCTTCGAGCGCTTCTGCGATAAGTTGAGTGATGGCTTTTGTGTGTTCACGTTTTGCAAGTGCTGGAAATACGCCACCATACTGTGCGTGGAGGTCAATTTGGGATAGCACTTTGTGCGATAGCGACTCGAAGCGGATCTGTTTCCCACGTATACGTTTTACGACGGAGATTGCTGTTTCGTCACAGCTAGTTTCGATAGCAAGGAGAATCATTTCTAGCAGCTTGGTTGCGAAGACGCAGTAAGCAAGCATGCGTCGGCGCGGTTAGTTAATAACATAATACAAAGTATACTACATTCTATGGCTCTTATAAAATTTGCGAAATGTTAAGTTCTAACGTAGAGTAAAGGTATGAAAATTGTTATTCTAAGTGTAGGAAAAAGTCACGATGAATCTTTTGAAGAGTTGATCCATCATTATGAAATTAGATTCCTTAGATATCTCCCGCTTGAGTGGGTCTATGTTCCTCATGATGTGACCAAGCAAAAAGAAGGGGAAAAGATTCTTAATGTACTCAGAAAAGAAGATTATGTAGTGCTCCTTGACGAAAAGGGGAGAGATATGAAAAGTGAAGCACTCGCAGAGCTTGTAGAGAATCGTATGGTGGACTCTGTAAGAAGAATGGTATTTATTATCGGTGGGGCATACGGTGTTTCTGAGAGTGTTTTTGAACGAGCAAATTACGTATGGAAATTATCATCACTAGTGTTCCCTCACATGCTTGTCCGCGTGATTGTTCTTGAGCAGCTCTACCGGGCTCTTACTATCATCAAAGGGGAGAAGTATCATCATGAGTAGTATTGTTTTATTTCCCAAGGATAATCTCGCCGCTATCTAGATACTCTTTAAATTTTCGAATAATAAAGATATGGTGACCAAGTGTATTCTGTGGAATGTTATCAAAACCAAAGAATCCCATGCCTTCTTTTTCTGTATAGTTACCATCTAGGTGTGCAAGATGAAGGAGTGAGATGGCATTACGAGTTCTACTCTCTTCTTTACCACTGCCACGACGAACCTCAAGCCATCCAATAGATTTTGGTTTTGTGATTGTAAAGCCTGCATCGCGTAACACTTCACCATGTACCAGGCGTGTACACGCTTCGTCTACTGTTTCCCAGTCGTTAATAACAGTACCTGGTAAATGGTACCCGTCAAATTCTCTGTCTTTTCTGTAAACCATAAATACTTTGTTCTCGTTATTTACGATACAAAGTTCTATTGGTACAGTTATGAATTTTTTAACAAGTTGATGCCAGATCTCTCCACGGATTTGCACATTGTCTACTTTTTCTAGGAGTCTCGCTAGCTCTTTCTTTTCTTCCTCGTCTAGCCCTTTTTGCCACGTTTTGTGAGTGTCACTTTTTTTCTCAGGGATTACGATTGCAGACTTGATTGATGGTGTATTGTTAAGTGCGTCAAGGATATGTGATGTGCTTACATATGGTGAAACAAGATTTTCTTGATTTGGGGTGTGAGTGGTTATATGAAAAACAATTTCCGGTTGTTCACGCATAAAATGAGTATGTATCTCTGAAGCGTCTTGTATCTCAGGTAGTTTCACTGTGTGAGCTTCCCATTCATTAAGTAAGTCTTGTAGCCAGATTTTCTTGAAACCATTATGTCCGGTAATAATAACTTTCTTGTGTTTAAAAAATTCTTTCATAGAGTATGTAGATTGAGTATATGAATAGTATAGAATAAATAGTTAGTTTTATATAGAGTCTTTATACTGGAGTGTTTTTGTGGTTACGAATTACTAATTGCGCTAATCGCACTATGTGCGAGTTGCTCATAAGTGCTTTCGACCCTGCTTCTTCCGTTTCAAAAAGTCAAGAAGAAGACTTTTGAAACATGACTGCGCCCGTCACATCAGTACGTGAGTGAAGCGGTTCACTCACTAAGCTAGATGTTTGAGGTGTTTTTCTTACCGATGTGACCCCACGGAGAGTCGGTTATTACTTTGGTATTTTTCTTCACAACTTTGTTGTTTAAAAAATACTCAAAGTTTTACCTAAAGAAACGTCGACGAAAGTGGGATGTAAAAATACTAAACCCAATTTTTACATCCCACTTTCGTAAACCGACGTTTCTCTTCGATTCTCACGTAACAGTGTATAGACACTGTTACTCGTGGGGTTACAGAATAAAAATGGCGCCATAATGGCGCTCATTTTTATACCTGTGAGCCTTCTCGTGATAGAACCTAGGATGTTCATTACAGGGTAAGGCTTATTGGTACTATTTTAGCACATCGTTTTGACCCTTCTCGAGAGTAGTACTTTTCTCATAACGATGAGGGTTTTGTTTCCTGTCTTCTTTGATAAGCCATTCAAATACTTTAACAACCCGATCTAGCTCTTCCTTAGTCCAGTTGTCTGGATTTCGTTTATCTTCTTTGTTCATAAAAAGTGACAAAAGTGACACATATTCACTTATAAAAGTTACACCTCTGTGTCACTTTCTTTCTTCACTTTTTCCCACTTAGTTTCTCCGTAAAGCCAAGGTTTTGCTTTATATCCTTTACTTTCTAAATATACTTCTACTAATATTTCTGCTAAATAATCTATTTCATTTTCTTCTTGTTGTGTTGGTTTATATTCTTCTTGCATTACTATATTCTAAACCCAAGATTCTTTATGATTACTCTTACGATTAAGAAACAGACAACATAAAGCACTGCCAAAAACAGTTTAAAATAATCATTAGCAAAAAATTCTGGCCCTACAGTCCAACCTATTAAAAGTAGTATTCCAAAGTAAAAGAAGTTATATAAGAAACTTCCTAAACTTCCCCAATGTCTAGTTAGTAGTGCCCAAAGAAGTAAAATAATAAAAACAACAAATAGTGCAGAAAACAACTGAAGCCAGTGACCATTCATTTGTGCTATAAAGATATCCCATAGCATTTTGTATGCTTTCTTAGTTGCTTCACTAATAGCATTCAGTATCTGAGGTATCAGTTGATTTGTTACTAACTCGAGAGGTTGTGACTGGTTATTCATTACGATACAAGATTCTTATGATTCTTGATCACCTGTACAACTTTTCCGTTAACGAGATAATCGTATCCGTCAGAAGCATCTATATAGATAGGAGGAAAATCTCGAGAAGATTCAGATAAAAGCATAATCATACCGTTAGTACTATCCATAACAAGTTTCTTTATGTTAGCCATACCGTCGATTATTGATAATACATAATCATTACTTTGAGCAGATCTGTCGCCTCCATCAACAATTACATAATCACCATCTTCGATAGATTGACCGGAAATATTTGCTCGGTTCATCGATATACCTTTTGCTTTTATGGCAAAAATATTTTTACCTTTTTTCTTTAAAATTGATTCGGATAGCTTTAAGTACCCCTCGATTTCTCCTTGAGGAATACTTGTAGCAGGGCCACAATCTGCTGTCCCTAAAATTGGAATAGCAACAAGGTTGGTATTTTTAATTACACCTTGTTTAACTCTCTCGATAACACCCTTAAAAGGATCAACTCTTATTAAACCTTTCTTTTGAAGTTGTCCTAGGTGGTGCTTTATTTGTTGAGGATGAACATCTTTACCGATAAGTTCAGCAATCTGTCGCAAAGTAAGAGAACCAAGGTTTCTTTCCTCAATAAGAGAAAGAAGAGACTGTTGTGTCTTGTGCATTTGTGTAGTATACCATAGTCAAGAAGAAGTTGTCCACTTAATCCACATAAGTTTATCTCTTGAATTTCTTGACAAGCAATGCATGTTTTGTACACTAAGAAATGAGGGGTAACCCTCCACCTTCTGGTGTTATTACTAACTAAAGTTTCATTGTTCGAAATAAAAAATACCTTCCTTTGGGAGGAAGATACTTTTCTGTGTTACATACTTAGTCTATCAATAAATAGCTAACAGAAAAGACAGATTTCCACAGGTGCTGTTTTTATACCGAACGCAACGCTATTTATGGCAACTAAACACAACTGGAAGAAAGAACTTCCGCACCATGCAATAACTGGTGAAATTACAAGTAAGGCTTATGCCGAAAAACATCCCAACAAAGTCGAGTGGGTGAAAAATAAAAGACACTCATAGGCTTATGGTAGGACAGTATCAAGGGCATTACCCTTACGACAAAAACAGTGTAGATAGGTCATGTCCCCGTAATACAGGAGTTTACTATTGCGGTATTATTGAGAATTTAAAACTCACCCCGTTATACATTGGGAAAGCTTCTGGGATTTATGGTTTACATGGTCGTCTTTCTGATCATTTATCTGAAAATAAATGGTACGACATTACTCACTTTGGTTTCGTTCAGTGTTCATCTGAAGCAGAAGCATTGATGCACGAAGCAAATGAGATTGCTAGATTTAAACCAAAATACAATGTACAAGGCAAGTAGCGATACAGATCAACATTTCATCGAATTTCGAGGGGTAACGCCCTGGAGAGGTTTTCGGTGTGAATGTGGTCATGTTCTTTATAAAAAAGAACTACCTACTAGCAAGTACGAAATACTTACAGGTTATGAAAAAGGTAAAGGGCATAAGTACACTTCGTTTACTCCTATGAGAGGAACAAAGTCGATGAACATTGAATGTTCTTTTTGCTCTGCAAACCATGTAGTCATGGACTTGTAGTGTAGTGCGAATTACAACTGAATAACAAAGAGCTCTTTCTGGAACGCCCAGATATTAGTCTACGCTTTACTGCGCCGACTTATATCTGGGCGTTTTCTATTTATAAAGTGAGATTAATTAAATAACAAAACTATGACAAAACTTATATGGACAACCGTCCAAAGAAAAGTTAACGACCTTGTTCCCCAAGAGGTAAACCCTCGTAAGATTACTGATAAGCAAATGAAGGATCTTACAAAAAGTTTAAAGAAGTATAACCTCGTAGAAATTCCAGCAGTTGATCTCGATGGAAAAATACTAGCAGGTCATCAGCGTATTAAAGCACTACAAATACTCAGTAGAGGTGAAGAGATAATTGATGTTCGTGTACCTAATAGAAAACTTACTGACAAAGAAGCAAAACAATATCTAATAGCAAGTAACGCTCTAGGTGGAGATTGGGATACAACTCTATTAAAAACTTTTGATCTCGACTTACTCCTTGATTCAGGTTTCGATTCACTCGAACTTGCTAAGTTCTGGGATGAAGAAAAAGAAGTAAAGGAAGATAAGTTTGATGTTGAGAAAGAGTTAAAGAAAATTATTCACCCTGTTACAAAACTTGGCGATGTGATCCGTCTTGGTAATCACAAAATTATTTGTGGTGACTCTACTAAACAAGAAACACTAACTAAGTTATTCAGAAATGAAAAAGCATCTATGATTTATAGTGACCCTGTCTATAACATAAACATCAACTATGATGGAGGCATTGGAGGTAAGAAAGACTACGGAGGTAATGTAAATGATTCTCGTACTTTTGAAGAGTATAAGACTTTCATAAAAGATAGTCTCGCATCTGCACTATCTGTAAGTGAAGATAGCACACATGTTTTCTATTGGTGCGATCAAGTGTATATAGGATTAATTCAAGAAGTATTTAGATCTCTTAACTTGGTAAACAAGCGTGTTTGTTTATGGCTTAAGAATAATCAAAACCCTGTGCCAACAGTTGCATTTAACAAGGTATATGAGCCTGTTGTATACGCCACAAGAGGTAAACCATACCTTGCAGAGCAAGTGACAAATCTTAACGAGGTGCTTAATAAAGAAATGGGTACAGGTAATGAACTTCTTGATCAAGTCAATGAATTCATAGATGTTTGGACAGCAAAGAGACTTGCTTCCAAAGAGTACGAACACGCCACCTCTAAGCCTATATCACTCCATGAGAAAGCAATTAAAAGGTGTGCAAAACCTAACGATATCATTCTCGATAGTTTCCTCGGCTCTGGTAGCACTCTCCTTGCAGGCGAACAACTTGGTCGAAGGGTATATGGCTGTGAACTAGAGCCACGCTTTTGTGACTTAATCATAAAGCGTTATGAGTCATTAACAGGTAAGAAAGCGGTCTATGAAAAAGAATAAGCTACAGGATCAATTCTTAGAGGAACTTGCGAAAGTGCCGATCGTGCAAGTTGCTTGTGAGAAGACAGGCCTGTCTCGGAACTCTGTGTATCGTTGGAGAAAAGAAGACAAAATATTCGAGAAGAAAATGGATGACGCACTGAAGTTAGGTGTTGCTTTTGTGAACGATATGAGTGAGTCACAACTACTTACTCTCATTAAAGAAAAGAGCTACTCTGCCATTTCTTTTTGGCTTCGTCATAGAAATGATAACTACAAAGACAGAATTGAAGTAACAACTAAGGAAGATAGTGGAGAACTTACAGAAGAGCAAAGAAAAGTTGTTAAAAATGCTCTCAAGTTAGCATCACTTACAAAGCAAAAATCTATTAAAAAAATAAATAAGTAAATCTATGAAAAATAATCACATCACCGAAATTATCGACACTAAACTCATCAATAAAATGATGAAAGATAAAGCAATCAGAACTGCAATTAACAAGGAAAGTTTTTTGTATTTCTTTCATTTTTATTATGCTCATTATGTGAAATACAAAACAGCAGATTTTCAGAAAGAAATTATGCATCACCTAGAAAGAAGTGCCCTAGAAAATCTATATGTTGTTGCATTTCGTGGATCAGGAAAATCAACTATGGTCACTACTGCATATCCAATATGGGCAATACTTGGTAAACAGCAGAAAAAGTTTTGTATCATATTTTGTCAGACAAGAACACAGGCAAAACAACATATGATGAACATCAAGACAGAACTAGAAACAAATATTCTTCTTAAAAAAGATCTTGGGCCCTTTGACGAAGATGCTGATGAATGGGGTTCCTATTCTTTAGTTTTTAAGAAAAACAATGCTCGCATTACAGTCGCATCAACAGAACAAAGTGTTAGAGGACTTAGGCATAACGAACATCGTCCAGATTTAATTATTTGTGACGATGTTGAAGATTTGCAATCTACTAGAACTAAAGAGAGTAGAGGCAAGACATATAACTGGTTACGAGGAGAAGTGATGCCATCTGGAGACAAAAATACAAGACTTGTTATTGTAGGTAATTTACTACATGAAGATTCTTTACTAATGAGAATCAAAGAAGATATACAAGAATCAAGATCAAAAGGAGTATTTAAAGAATATCCTTTACTTGATGAAAAAGGAGATTGTTTATGGGGTGGCAAGTATGAGAATCAGTTAGATATAAATCTTGAAATGGAAAAAATTGCCAACAGTGTGACATGGGAAAGAGAATTCATGTTAAGAATCATTCCTGCTGAGGATCAGGTAATACAACGAGAATGGATACAGCACTATGATGAAATACCTGATCATTATGACACCAGAGGGTTTAAACTTCATCAAGAGGTAAGGGTCGGTGTAGACTTAGCAATCTCACAAAAAGATACCGCTGACTACACCGCCATGGTTTTAGGAAAAATTGTAGTAAGTCAGAATGATACTAAGATGTATATTTTACCAAAGGTAATTAATAAAAGGATATCTTTTCCACAAACAGTGTTAGAGTGTTTAGCATTAAACGAGTCGTACAAAAATATTACTTTTGTAATAGAAAATGTTGCATATCAGAAAGCTTTACCAGAACAATTAGTTACAGAAGGAATATCGAAAGTAAGATCACCAAAACCAGTTGGAGACAAAAGAACAAGACTCGCACTTACTTCCCACTTGATAAAATCAGGTAAAGTTCTTTTTCCTAGACACGGATGTGAGCAACTAATTAATCAAATCGTTAATTTTGGAGTTGAAAAACATGACGATCTTGCTGATGCATTTTCAATGTTAGTTATTGATCTTCTAGAGAAAAAAGTGAGTTACCCTCAAATAATGTGGATCTAGATTATTTACATGTATCAGCCAGTGTTCTGTTAGGGTAAGTAGCAAGTAATTCATCTAAAGTATTAAAACTTCTTAGATTTGCTTTAGAAAGACTCTGCCAAGCGGTACATGATTCTGGATAGTATTTAGTACCTGCTGAAGATGTGTAGTATTTTCCAGATCCCTGTGTAACAGTAGGGTTAGTTTGGGTTGTTTTAAGAGCTGAAGTGGTTACTCCATTACAAGTACTTGGTGACCAAAGTCCAACTTTATTAGCTTCAGCATTCTTCTCCGCTTGTTTAAATTCTGCTTGGTATTTATACGCAGAGTTGTAGGTGTACTCATGAGCGTATCCTTGCTCGATCATATATTTGTTATAGAAGATACCACTTTCAGTATAGATATATGCAAGGGTTCTTCCATACTTATCTTTATCATCTTGAGTAGAGTCTTTCTCTAATCTTACTTTCTTTCCATTAAGAAGCTCTTTTCCTTTGTTAGATGCTTCTTTGCCGAAACACTGTACTTCTTTTCTTGGGTCTACAGTTTCAGGAGTATCTAAACCAATGAGTCGTAAAGTCTCAATTGTTCCATTAATATTTAATTTCACTGTGTCACCGTCGACAACTTCCGTTACTGAATAGTAAGTATATTGAGATTGTGTTTTTAATGTTGAAGTAACTGGTTGAGTTAAGGTCTCTGTTTTAGTGGTAATAACTACTGGCTTTGTAGATGTTGTAGTTTCTTTACTTGTAGTAGAAGCTTCTGCCCCCTTATTATTTTCTACCTTAACAAGATCAGGCTCTTTTGGTGTAGAGGTAACCCCAAAAAGAATAAAAGAGAAAACCACAATTCCTCCGGTAATTCCAAGAGCGGATGATCTTGTTTGTATTTTTAACAGTTTTGGTTTTATCAATCCAATAATTAGTACTGGTATTGAAAGTATAAAAACTAAAAGAAAAAAGTCGTCCATAATTTTGTAGCGAGATTTATAATTCCATTTGGGAAACAAAAAGCTCCCCGCCAGGCGATACGTCTTGCGACATACCCATACCCGTTTCCAGGTATGACTCGCTACAAGTACTCTGACGAGGAGTTCTTTATCTTGTAGCGAGTTTTTCGACCATACCTTGAGATTTTTATACTCCACAAGGGTTAGGTCACACTTTTTCAATATTGAATTGTACTACTCATTATATCGCATAAAACCTCTTTTGCTAAGGCATTTTTGTCGACAAACAGATCTCTCATAATGTCGCATTTTTTAGTTCTGCATAGACTATGCAAGGATTATGGTTCTGTCATTAATATAATATGGAAACAAACACAATTGGAAGGATTGAAAGCAATATAACAATTTCACCAATAAGGGTTAAATATTGTTTGTACGCAAGAAAGTCTACTGAATCAGACGAAATGCAAGCATTGTCTATTGATTCACAAATTAAAGAAATGACAGCAATAGCAGAGCGTTTAGGTTTGTATGTAGTAGAAGTAAAACGAGAATCACATAGTGCTAAAGCTTCAGGTCAACGACCAGTAT
>CAZJJX010000007.1:16935-46402 GCA_964546555.1 uncultured Candidatus Saccharibacteria bacterium | reverse complement strand
CTGCTCCGTCCTAAGGAGTTATTGTAGGTTCGATTCCCGCCGAGGGCACAGAATATAAATACCCATCATTTTCTTAGATGGGTATTTATATTCTGCAGGATTTAGGAGCAAATCATCTGCACCAGGAATTAAATGGAGGCAAAGACTGTCACCCGATTACTCCGCTACATTAAGCAGCTTAGCCATTTCTTCCTGATTGAACCCAACCATAATATTCTCACCAATCATAATAACTGGAACACCGAGCTGTCCTGTAATCTCCACCATCTCCTTACGGCGCCCCATATCTTCTGCGACGTTATAATCAACATAAGAAATCTTATTCTCTGTCATCCACTCTTTTGCCATATGACAAAAATGACATGTTGGGGTACTGTAAATCTGCACTTGTACATCCCCATTTGTGTTTGTTGTTGCTTGTGTATCCATAGAAGGTTAGTATACAGAAATTTCAAAAAAAAGAAAATCACTTACTAAAAACAGTGTTCCATCTAATCATAATATGTTCCCACATCGTCATTTCCTTGCGAACAGGACTCACCGGAACTTTATCATCATCATAAATAACAATAACCCCTTCACCCTTTTTTACAACGGGATACGTAGTTCTTACATAGGCCTCCATGCCTCGCTCTGTGGCAATGTAATCACTTGACGCTTTTGCTTTATCAACCTTTTTCTGTAGTTCATCACGCTCCTTGGATGATTCATCACGAAGACGGGAGACGTCCACTCTTTTCGTGTTGAGCTCCATAATAGAACGAAGAAGGAGAATAATAAGGAGAAAAAGAATAACAATTGTAACCCTTGAGTATATCAGGGTGCGAACCATATGCTTTTGTTGATATTCTCGCATAATTTGGTAGTATATAGTGTATCATGGCACATAGATAAGATGTGCCGTATCCACATTATGATTTTCAATTCAAAAAATAGAAAAGTTATCCTAAGAATCTGGCAGGTTGTAGCTGTTTTAGTTATTTTTGGAATGATTGGCTTTACACTTATAGCCCTCTTCCAATAAGCTAAGGTAAATATATAACGGCACCCAATGTGCCGTTTTTATATTTATCTATTTCTTCTAGCCTGAAAGCGAAGGGAAAATTGACCCATCTACTCTTAGGGGTTCCCTAATCACAATTCTTCCCGCTCGCACAACATAGTATGCAGGTCCTCTCATTCTTCCAGGAACCCTTGTCTCAGTATCACGCGTCATTGCCCGCTCAGTAATTTCTTTGATCAAATCATCCAAGACTGTAACTGCTACTATGATTTTTGTTAACAATCTCTCAGATTCTGAAAAATTTCTGAGTTGATTTTGACTTGTTTCCAATACATCTATCCTTATTGCGGCAATTAAATCTTCAAACAAATGAGACATTGCTTTTACATGGCCAGATATACGCCCAACCATTCCAGGCAGAAGTACTTCACGTGAATACTCATGATTTCTACCTGCATAGAGAGCTTCCTCATATCGGGAAAACCATTCTACCAGATCAACGACGAGAGGTTTAACTTTCAGCGCCACCTCTATTGTCTGTCTAATTAACCCCACGGCAGTAGTGAAATTAGTTTCTTTCTTCATAAAAACTTCTTTCATTCTGACCGAATTTGCTCGCATTTTTTCGAAATGTGACAGCCTGATTAAATAATTACCCGACTCTTTGTTGAAGTTAAGGCGAAGGGTAGCATTTATCACGCTGAGCACAGTCTCAACCCCAGATAATTGATCAAATAAAACAGCTCCGGCCTTTTGAACCTCTCCTGCAAAGACACTAGCACGCAATGTTTTCATGATGACTCCTTTTTGAACTAATCTGTGCAGATTATATCATATTGACTGATTACTATCAATAATTCGAGACACTAAACATCAAAGTGTTCAAATCTCAGTAAAAATTAGACTACTTCTCCCCTGGTTTCATCATCGAAAGGAATGTGTCGTGCGAGATATGCACCTTCCCATCTCGTTCCATTCTTTCCTTACCTCGCTTTTGCTTTTCGCGCAGCTTCATCTTACGAGTAATATCTCCTCCATACATGTAACCCGTTACATCTTTCTTCATTGGAGCAATAGATCGCGATGCAACAATACGCCCATGAACATACGCCTGTATCTTCACACGGAAAAGTTCTCGAGGAAGAATCTTCTCTAACTTCTCTACCACCTCTTCTGATTCTTCACGCGCACGATGTTCTGGTATCACACGAGAAAAAGCAGCTACTCGCTCTTCTGCCACATACACGTCCAGTCGTGTCACATGTGCATCATGCATCTCAGATGGTTCATATACGATGGATGCATAGCCGCTCGATGCAGATTTTACTTCATTGAAAAAGTTACGCATAAGTTCACGTAGTGGCATATGAAGTGTCATACGAATACGATTATGCCCCCAATCAAGCATCTCAACCACTTCTGCCTCATGTGGTGGGAATAGTTGCATAAGAGGACTCACATACTCATGTGGCACCATAATCGTAAGCAAGATCCATGGCTCTCGCACTGAAAGATACATTCCATGATCAGGAAAATGTATTGGGGTGTACACCATTTCTTTTTCACCATTCTTGAGCGTCACTTCATACGTTATAGATGGAGTCGTCACCACAAGTTCTTGATCGAACTCTCGTCGTAACCGCTCTGTCACAATCTCTAAGTGAAGCATACCAAGGAACCCACACCGAAATCCGCGCCCAAGTGCACCAGAAGACTCTTCTTCAAAGGTGAGCGATGAATCAGAGAGTTTTAGCTTTGAAAGTGAACTACGGAGATCATCGAATTCATCTTGTGATTCTGGATATATAGAAGCAAAGACAATTGGCACAGGTTCAGCATATCCAGGAAACGCAGGAAGTGAACGAGAGGCAGTTGTGACTGTATCTCCAACACGTGCAATACCTGGTTCTTTGATTCCTGTAACAATATAGCCGATCTCCCCCGCCCCCACACTCTTAGATTCACTTTTTTGTGGTGAGAAGATACCAACTTCACGAATGATAAATTTATGTTGTGACTGTGTAAAAATAAGCGTGTCACCTGCTTTTACAGAACCGTCCAATACTCGTGTATAGAGAATAACCCCCATGTGATTACTGTACTCAAAGTCAAAAATAAGTGCACGCGCTTGTGGAAACGATGTGTCGCCAAACTCACTTTTTGGTGGAGGAATTCTTATAATTATTTCTTCAATGAGCTCTTCCACTCCAGCACCTGTTTTACCTGAAACAGCAAGAATATCCTTTTCATTACAATTAAGCAGCTCGACAATCTCTTCTTTGATATCGTCCACTCGAGAAAGTGGGCTATCAATTTTTGTTAAGACAGGAATAATGGTAAGACCTGTTTCTTGTGCCATCTGAAGTGTTGTTAAAGTCTGTGCTTGCACACCTTGCGTAGAATCAACAAGAAGAAGCGTACCCTCAACCGCACGTAGTGAGCGTGATACTTCATAGGAGAAGTCGATATGACCTGGGGTGTCAATAAGGTTAAGAATGTACTTCTTATTATCATTTTTGGAAGTATATTCCATACGAACAGGCGTCATCTTAATCGTAATTCCTCGTTCACGCTCGAGCTCCATTGAGTCAAGCACCTGCTCTTTCATATGACGCTTGTCTACCGTCTTAGTCACTTCCAAAAGCCGATCCGCAAGGGTCGACTTTCCGTGATCAATATGAGCGATAATACTGAAGTTCCTAATCTGCATATATCATCCCATACTACACGAAAACGACTAAAATATAAAGCTTTAAGACAACTGGCCAAACACTATTTTGTGAATCTAAATGAAGACAGAATTTCTTTGTATGTATCTGTCACTGTTTTTGCATCCCCAACTCCATGAAGTTCATACCAAACATCCCCATGGCGAATCGGGATTACAAAAAATGAGCAGTCACCTTTTTGACCACCATACTCATATCCCTTCGGGAAGATATAAGCAATCTGCTGTGTGCCATCGATTGTCAGATTTTCTTTGGTAAGTGCTTCCATTTTCAACATCCATTCATTTTCATTAACCATTATAAACACTCCTCTTTTTTTATCTTGAGAAGTGACTTTAACATTGGTTTTCTTAATTCTTGAGTCTCAGGCTCCACCAACCAATTTTTGGGATAGTTCACTGTATAGCCATATGTCTGATTAGTATATGTTGTGGTTTTGTCTGATTGACTAGCTAGTGCTGAGACTTTTACCTCGTCTTTAACAGCTGAGGTATTTTCCTTTACGTAAATTGTGACATCGACCTGGAGACCTGACGGCATAAGTGCAAAGTATTTAATTACATACGTCCCAGGCTTAGTATATGTATGTTCAAGTTTCTGCCTTGCGACACTGTACCCTGTCTCTCTTGAGAAGAGTCCTTGCTTTAGTGTGCTACTGTCGGTACCATCTCCGTAAACTAAAGATGCGTCATTCCCCGATGGAACTTTAACTCGTACAGTCAGTGGAGCGACACCACTTATAGCTGGCTGAGAATTATAATGAGCACCGCGATTTGAATCTACTGAATCAGTGACATTAACTGTATTATTAAAATCAACCAAAGACGAAGTAGTGACAGGTGGGGATGTTACCAGAGGGATTGCGACTTGATTTGCTGAAGTTGGTGCAGGTACTGCCTGCACAGAGATTGGAGCGACTTCTTTTTTCTAAACCATTCCCAACTAAATGGATTCCACCATGACGCAAAAGTTATTTGGGGAATAAGAAACGTAACGATTAATAGAGGGACGAAAATTTCTTTTTAGACATATTGAAAGTATACACCCTACACTAACTTCTTCCTCCCATACAATAGAGAGATAACAACGAAGTTAGCAATAGACATCACGATAACTCCATAGATCAGTACTAGTTTATAAAGATAATTCTTCGATAAAAGCTTGGACTTTTAATTTCCAACCTTGATAGCTATCTCTTTCGACACTATGTGATTACTGTCATTATCCATAACGTAGACAGTGGCAGTGTAGGTACCTGGTTGCTTGTATGTGTAGGTAAAGGTAGTACTTGAGTACTTAGTAGCAGCCCCCACTAACGGCCAGTTAAACGGGTGCGCCATATCCATCGGTGATGGTTCATCTCCCCATCGGACGACATAATATAATTTATCATTTTCTGGATCGGTCACTTCAATCTTCCAAGCTCCCACCTGATTTACCTTAAGCGTTGTCACACCTGTGAACGAGGAAATCGTAGGAGACTGATTAAGTAAGACACTGTATGCTTTTGAATGGTCATAGTTATCCATTTTAACTGAACTCATAATTTTTTCACTTGCAGCTTTTGCGACATCGTAGTTAGCAAAGAAACTATCGCTAACACCAAAACTAAAATGAAATTCATATATCACAACATTTTTTACAGGATCTATATACAAGTATTCTATATAACCCTTATTTGGATAATAAGGGTTACTAGATGATGTCGCTACCAACTTTTTGAACTTGTACCCATTAAGGGTTACGTCCTTGATTGTATGCTGATTACTGACTTCAATATTACAATTATAACTATCGCAAGGATATCTAAGCGTAAAGGCATGATTACGTCTGACAGATTCGGAGCTGTCAAAGTTTACTCGAAAACCACTATCCGCGCCCTTATCCCACCCAAAACTAGATTTTGTCGCGACTAATTCCTTGGGGTAGGAGAAGGAAATACCTAAGTCAGAAAATAGTCCACTTTGCTGATTTGTTACAGTTTCTTCCTGACGAGTAACTTGTTGTACCACTCTCACCCCCTTATTCTTTATAGTAGAACTAGCTGATACTAACACATTAGTTTGCTCTGTTGTGGTAGAAACATTTATGGTAGTGTTAGCGCTACTTTTCTTTTTGAAAATATTCCACGAAAATGGATTCCACCATGACGCAAAAGTTATCTGGGGAATAAGTAGAATAATAATGATTAATAGTGTTAAAAAAGAATACTTAGGCATGTTTGTTTTTATTCATATTAGTTAAGCACTACTATTTTCCTAGCATCTTGACTTCTATTTTTTAAATATATAATTAAATAAATAATTGCAAGTATGCCAGAAAAAATTGCGAGAACAATAGAAGCATCTAGTGTATATTTCCCAATATCAATATAGTGTGAGGAACATTTATTAAAAAATGAACTGACTGTAACAGGCTCTGTCTGCATAGAAAAATTTGAAGCACTACTACAAACTCCGACAAAATCTCGGAAAAAAGTAAACATGGTTGGCAAGGAAATAATAGAGAGGAAATCTAACCAATACTTTTTTTCATTCGAGGATAGAAACCTTAAAAAACATGAAAGAAGAAAAAATACAAGATACGTGCAAAGAGTAAAAAATAGCAAAGTCCAATGAGAACTCATCGCAGACATGAGCACTAGAAAAAATACAAGCGCAGTAGACGCAAATAATGAGAAGATAAGACTAATAGTATAAGCCATATTTTTCCTAAAATTTTCCATATCTATTAGTATATCATCACTTATACCAACTTCTTCCTCTCGTATAGGAGTGAGATAACAACGAAGTTAGCAATAGACGTTACAATAACTCCATAGATGAGACTAATGTTACCAAGTGGTTGAGTGGCATAACATGCAAACACAGCTGAAAGTGTGGCGATGACATTTGCATAGAATACACTCTTCGTATCCTTTGCAGAGTAGAGGCTAATAGAGAAATACCCTATCATCATCTGAAGTGGTAACGCAACCAAAAATCCCACCAAGAAAAATGCAATCATGCCATTTGCGTGAGTATCGCCATACAAAATCTTTATAACAAAATCCTGCAACACAAAAAGCACCCATGATGCAGCTACTCCAATTATTCCCAAAAGGAGCACGTATCTTTTAACAACTTTTTTGTAGTCAGCAATTCGATGTTCAATAAATTCTTTTGAAAGTACAGGCAAGCTTGCTGTTGTAATACTCTGCTGGATAATTTGCTGTACAGCATCTGTGATACGCTGCGCAAAAAGATAACTCGAAAGCACCCCTGGGCCAAGTGTGGTAGCAAATGCTGTGAAGAAAATAATACGAACTTGAGTGAGAACGTTGACTCCAGTACGTGGAAGCGCAAGCCGCACCAGTTCCTTAATGTGACTCCATGAAAAATATGGAAGTACAGTTGTCATATAAGACCCTCGTAATGAAAATAACTGAATGCAAAGTGACAGCAATGCTCCAAGGATTACCCCATAAATGAGCCCATGAACACCAAATGGTTCATACAGTGTCACGATGCCAAAAATAACACCAAGCGAGTATCCAAGAGGAGCAATACCGTAGAGCACGAAATGATTCTTCAATTGTGCAAAGCATGAGATAAGTGAGGTGATTCCAAGGATTATTGGCTGTATCATCATGATGCGCGTCACACCAATAAATATCTGCACTTGTTCATCATTGAATCCTGGCACAATCACTTTTGCATACAATGGAATAGTGATTGCAATAATAATCCCAATAAGCGATGCTGCCCCACCGAAAAATAGTGCAACTGAAGACAGTTTATGTCGAGAATCTATCATACGCCCTGCTTTATTCTCAACAGTTAGAAATGGCACCACCGTTCCTGCTGTCACAAATGCAAGCGATAGTGAATAGAGAAAATCTGGCAACCGAAACGCCGCATTATAAATATCAAGTACTGGACCAACGCCAACTATCGTTGCAAGTAATCTATCGCGCACAACACCAAGAAGCACAGAAAGGATAGAAAATATTGCAAGGAGTACAGAGTTCTTGAAAATCATTAGTATATAATATCATATTAAGGAGAAAGGATGGCCGCGTAGCGGCCATCCTTTCTCCTTATAATATTTTAGACTTAGAATTTATTATGTATACTGTAAATAATGGATACATTAAATAATATTCCCGAAGATTTACAACAACCAAGAAGGAAAAAATTAAATCAATTAACTGGTAGTTTAAAGTTTGTACTTGGAAGTCTGATGTTTTTGTTTATTTTTTGGTTTATATGGTTATTATTAGGACTTGCAGGGCAAAATTTCACTAAAGGAATTTTAGGTTATGTATTAATCTGGTTACCAGTAGTAGTACTATTTTTTGCGGGTTGGGTTAACGCGCATAGCAGGAGAAAGGAGATATTTGCAAGTCTTGGCATAGCATTATTTATTATGTTTATGTTTGTAATTTCCCCAGAATTTTTTATAGATATAGTAATCAGAATAGTTGTTAGTTTTTTATGATATTTTATTGTATCTAAATAATCTGACATTAATTAATTTATTAATAAACACTGGCTTTAAGTTTCTTCTTTTAAGGCTATGTGTGAGATTTTTTACTTTATATTTTGTTAAGGTTCTAAATTATCGATCAGGGTTATATAAAGAAAGAGCGGTACCGTAAGGTGCCGCTCCTTCGTCTTTTGTTCTACCTATAAGCCGAATTCTGTCCGTGTCATTACTGACACTGTGTAATCATGTATCTGGGATGATTGTTACCAACCACCTCTAGCGACACCTCCGCAACAAGGCGGATACGGTCTTGCACACACGTAAGTATTTAGCCGTTTCAGCCGGACTTAACCGGATCGTTTCTGTTCGCAACTCGTAGATTACTCTAGATGGGCGTTACCCACTACGCTTCTAAAATTTAATGTAGTATGTGTTCGGACTTTCCTCACTCGCTTTTAGTATTGCAAAAAGTAAGCGCGATTACCTAATAGAACAATTATATAGTAACACATAATTATAAAAAAGCAATATTTTACTATTTACTAACTACTCTATTTTGATTTTAAACCACTTAAGATACTTGGAAATTCTCCTTTTTGAATATTTACCTTAACTCTTTTAGAAACAAGGTCACCTTTAGAATAATAAATTAAAGCATTATATCCGTAAGACTCTCCGGAACAGCACCCTGACTCAAAGGTATCGTACAAAAGGACAAGTTCGTCATAGCCTTTATCAATAGACTCTTCTGGAAAAAGTCTGATAATATTTCTAAAATCATACCCTAGATTTGCTATCTTCTTGTAGATTAGCCCCTCTTGATCTTTGTTGTTAAAGTCTCTATCACCCAACATACTGTCTGTTACATAAAGTTCGTACTCTACCCAAGAAACATGCTTACCTCCATCACTATATGTATATGTAGGATGAGGATATGAACCTTCCATATCCTCAAAAATAGAAATCGGTGCTATAGTAACTTTTGGAAGCACGGCGAAAATAACACGATCGCCCAATCTTGAGTAGTGCGCATAGGAGTTAGAGTTATTGGTGATAATTGTACGTAGTTCATCTTCTCTTATTGTAGTAGTAGATACTTCGATAGTTTCTATATCATACAACACCTCATTTTGATCTTTGTCTTTTGTTAATTGTCTAAAGTAAATTGGAGCCAGACCACTGATTTTGCTATTTTTTTCTACACTAGATGAAGCTCCTATTGTGTTACCATTTTTAAAAAGGTCTTTCCCAAAATAAAATATCGTTATGGTAACTAAAAAAAATAGAGTCGTTGCACCTGCTGTTCTTAAGAAAAATAAGCGCATAAATAAAATAGGTTAACTATTTCAAGTATACAATAGATTCATTAATACTTATTATTCTGTAATCTTAACCTTAGACCCTAGATAAAGCCCGAACTTCTCCGCCATACCCGCATTTACCTCTAGCACATACGAAGCATCAGCTTGATTAATGTACGTTTTCTTTTCTTTGTATGTCTCAGGCGAGACATCACGTTCTATGTTAACCACGATTCCGTTTTGGTTAATCCAAATAATATCAAGCGCAAACTTCATATCCTTCATCCAAAAACCATACCGTCCAGGCTCGTCAAAGATAAACAACATACCCTCATCATCCCCCATCTTCTCTCTCCCTGAAAGACCCAGCTCTCGAGAACCTTTAGTGTTTGCCACTTCTACCTCAAGTGCCCCGCGAGGCATAAGAACTATCACATCATGGCGGACAAGTCTATCTAAAACAGCTACATCACAAACCTTAGAAATAAGACATCTAAAACCATACATACTTGAGAAAAACAACACAACGAGAAGTATCGTAAAAGCAACATTACGTACTGCTTTATTCCAAAAACCCAGCTTCACAGATTGTTCATGTGATGGCTTGATGTTTTTTTGATGTTTTTGTTTTTTCATACTAGATAAATGTATCTTGTATTTCAAGCTATGACTAACAGTCAAAAGCTAAAGGCTGTGTCTATGACTTTCGTCCCGCTCGTGATCGCTCAGACTCAGTCAGCAATTGCTTTCGTAATCGTACTGACTTTGGAGTTACTTCAAGATACTCATCTGCGTTCATGATTTCTAGACCTCGCTCAATAGTAATCTCCCATGCAGGCACAAGAACGATTGCTTCATCTGCGCCAGAGGATCGCATGTTAGAAAGCTGCTTACCTTTTGTTGGATTTACCATCATTTCTTCACCTTTAGAAGTATTACCAATAACCATACCTTCGTACACTTCAGTTGTTGGAAGAATATAAATAATACCTCGATCTTGAAGATTCCAAAGTGAAAACGCGAGAGCTTTTCCTGTAGCCATAGATGTCATTGACCCTACAAGACGTCGCTGGATCTCTCCTGCATATGGACCGAACTTAAGATAACGTGCTGATAAGATACCAAGACCTTTAGTGTCGATAACGAATTCACCACGGTACCCAAGAAGACCGCGTGTCGGGATCTCAGCTTTAATACGATTGATGCCATTCTTCTCACTCATGTCTGTAATCATCGCCTTACGACGACCAAGTTTCTCCATAACGACACCAGAAGATTCAACTGGTACATCAATAACAAGTTCTTCATACGGCTCTTCCTTTACGCCATCTTTTTCATGGAAAATAACTTGTGGTTGTGACACCTGGAGTTCGTATCCTTCGCGACGCATAGTCTCAAGAAGTACACCAATGTGAAGCTCACCACGACCGTACACGAGATATTTATCAGTATCAAAGTCAACTCGAAGACCTACGTTGATCTCAAGCTCTTTCTCAAGACGGTCGCGAATCTGTCGTCCTGTTACGAATTTTCCTTCCTTACCCGCAAACGGTGAATCATTAACAAGGAAGTTAAGCGCGATTGTTGGTTCATCAATATGAATAGCATCCATTGGCTCTTGATCAGCGTTCTTAAGGAATGTCTCACCGATGAAAATATCAGCGAACCCAGCAATCATAGCAATATCTCCAGCTTCTGCAGTTGAAGCATCCACTCGTTCGATACCGTTGAATGTATAGATCTTAGTAATCTTACCTTTACGAGTCTCACCTGTTGCTTTCTTTACTGTGATCTCCTCTCCAACTTTTGCAACTCCATCATAAATACGGGCAACCGCGATACGTCCAAGAAAATTATCGTATGCAAGGTTAAATACTTGCGCCTTAAATGGGTTATTGATGTCACCTGTTGCTTTTGGCACTTTCTCAAGAATGATATCAAGAAGCGGTGTAAGATCCTTTCGTTCATCATCGAGATTCCTCATCGCAACACCTTGGCGACCAATAGCATACACCGTAGTGAAGTCTAACTGCTCATCATTTGCACCAAGCTCCATGAAAAGTTCAAATACTTCATCATGAACACGCTTAGCATCACTTGCCGGCTTATCAATCTTGTTAATCACAACAATAGGCTTAAGACCAAGCTCTAGTGACTTCTTAAGTACGAACCGTGTCTGTGGCATTGGACCTTCTTGCGCGTCGACAACAAGTAAAACGCAATCAATAGCACGTAAAACACGCTCCACCTCTGATCCAAAGTCAGCGTGCCCTGGAGTGTCGAGGATATTAATCTTCACACCTTTGTATGGCACTGACGTATTCTTGGCAGTAATAGTAATACCGCGCTCCTTTTCCATTGGATTAGAGTCCATAGTCTGACCTTCTTGGCCAACTCCACACTGTTGCATAAGCGCATCAGTGAGTGTTGTTTTACCGTGGTCAACGTGAGCGATGATGGCGATGTTACGAATTTCTTGTTGCATGATGGGCAAGTTAGTTAATGGTTGGTAGTTGTTAGTTATCAGTAAATACAAATATCTACTAATTCCTAGAAAAATATGAAGCGGCACATACCGCTTAGAAGTTTATATTATAACACATTTTCAAGAAAAACGCTAGCTCTACTCAGGGAGTGGAGCTTGAAGCATTTTGTATTACTGATTTTATTGAAGAATTAGATCTTTAATTATCTTAATTGCTTCCATCATTTTAGTAAACTGATCTGGCAAGAAAAAATAAAGATACAGGATGGCTCCAACTATTGGGAGTACAAGAAGTAAAAAGAAGATAAGTCCTGCGTATGTTTTTTTAGGAGGAGCAGTTTGGTACACTTGTTGCCCCATCTGATATGGAGACCTATATCCTTGGACAGGCTGATAATATGCTTGTTCCCCGGACATAGCTTGCTGTGATGCCTGATCTGGATAAGGCTGATCCATTTGACCCGGGTAACGTGCAGGTGGCTGCACTTGAGGGTACCCACCCTGCTGTGGCGCCATTTGCTGATACATAGCTTGTATCTGTGCTGTCTTTACTTGACGGATAGTCTCTGGACCACCTGATACGGTATGGTATGACTCTCCGGATTGCTCTTGTGTTTTAGTTTCTTCAGGTGGTGCCGCAGTCGGCAGAGACATCTCTGGTTCTAGATTATTTATTTGCTGTGTTTCTTCCTGAGACGTTTGAGGAACCTCTTCTAATTGAGAGACTGAGGCTTCGATGGTTGCATTATTACGAGCAATTTGTTCATTTGTTAGTGGCTGAAAATTAAAACCAGACTCTTTAACAAGAGTCACTGCTTCTGGTGCTTCTACAGGTACAGAAGTAGTATCTGTTGGCACATCAAGAGGAACCTCAGGTTCTGTGCTTTGGGTTTCCTCTGGTTGTTGCATCATTTCGTCATGTGACACAGTTAGATCAGCTGTGTCAATTATTTCTTCTTGTGCTGTTTCTGAAGATGCACTTTGTTCCACATCAAGAGGTGGCTGGACTATTTCTTCACTAGGTCCATCAATCTGCTCTCGGTAGCTATCTTTGCTCTGTGAGTGACGGATGATGGTTTCTTCTTGTTGAAGATTGCTATCATCAATACTAGTCATTTCTTCTCTAGAAACACTGCTTGCATCATTTGACGCGGAAGAGGTTTCATCATTTGTTTCATTCATATACTATCTAGTATAGCCTACTTCTATAAGAAATTTCAATATAAATTTGCTTACATATCCCCTACACTATAATAGTACTTATTTGAAAAACTGTGACACTGTTTCTTTTTGAAGCTGCAAAAAATTCTTATATGTTTTTTGTATATCATTACCGTCATGAGCAGCACGTGGTACTTTCTTCAAATATGTACCAAGCATTCTATCCCACACAGAAAATACCGCCCCAAAATTATGACTCTGACTTTGCCTATCATTTCTATGATGAACACTGTGACTACACGGGGTAACAAGAAATTTCTCACACCATACTGGGAATTGTATATACGTCATATGAGTAAGAAGCTGATAGAATAGTATGAAGAAATACGCAAACACAATCGAGTACGGTGACAGATGGAGCAATACAAGAGGTAAGAGCATCACGTAGATAGAAGCTTGTCCAATCCATGGAAGCATTACAGCAAGGGAGAGATTGAATTTTGCATCTATGTGGTGCACCTTGTGAATCATATAAAGCGCCTTCTTTTGGTGATGAACTTTGTGATAGAAATAATACATTCCATCAATGAGAACAATTGAAATCAGAATTTGAGTAACAGAATATGACGGTGATACCCCGTATAAGAACCCGTATAACCTAACCGAGACAAAAAGAAAGAGCACTACACTAACTGTTTCTGTTACAACAAGTATAAGCCCATTATAGATTGCATCCTCTGTTTCTCTTTTTGTGTACCGCCCATCATCTTTCAGGAAACTATATGCATATTCCACCAACATATATATCACCGAAGATAGATAAAAGAATGGTATCTTAAACAGATAGATGGTAAGCATGGTATGTAAACATATAGCTTAATAAACTCAACTAAATTTACAGTAATTCTTTTTATATATGTTTTGAAAACACATTGCAACAAGACTACTTCAGTAAATCCCTAAGTGCGACTTCACCAAGTGGCTTGTCCCCTTTTTCGATAACAAAACTTTCTTTCATATCTTTCTTCCAGTGTTTATCTAAAACCACATGAATCACAAAAACACTAAGCATGGTAATAAGAGCCCCAAGACCAGCAAGACCCATATCTTTCTGAGCATCCCACACATCTCCTTGACTTCCTAAGAATGCAAGAGCAGCTGACGGCTCTACATTTCGTGCGCTCCACCATTCTATAAGTTCATACGTACACGAGAACGCAAGCACAAGATCTATTGGGAAATAGTAACTCCAAAAACCTTTCACTTTTGCCACACGCATAAATACTTCTCGTACAGGATACGCAAGAAGAAGTCCGAATGAAAAATGTACCAGTCGGTCATACATATTTCTGTCTGCGTTAAACCAATCCTTAAGCACATTTCCAAACGGCACTTCTGCGTATGTATAATGCGAACCAACAACATGCAGACACATGAAAATGGTTATAAATGTATATGAGACATCTGAAAGTTTAAAATATCTTCCAAGAATAATAATTGCAGGCACCCATATAAATACAAGATAATTTTCTAGCAACCAATCTGCCGGAAACACTGGCTTATATGCTGCCCAGCACCACACAATAATAAAGAAACTAAGGAGGAACCATTTATATTTTGACATATACTTGAAGTATAGTAGGTATCACTAATTTTGGGAATATACAAACCTGTAACATACTTACTAAGTAAGTATGTAGTTACGTTAACCGCTCATTAATAAGACCAATTAAATAAACTTAGCACATTAATTGCACATGTACCAGCTCCGACAACTAGTATTTTTGTCTCTTGTTCCATGGTTATAGTATAACAAAAAATATACCCAGAACATTAGTTCTGGGTACCGTGCTACTTACTTCCGTAATAGCGACAGAAACTATCAACTTTACCTTCTGGTGTAAGAACATGAGTGCAACATGATGCTATCCTGTCCTCATCCCATGTGCGCACATCCATGAAAGGCTTAATGAACGCCATCTTGATATCTTTCTTATCGATACCGAGAGTTTCAAGATACGACCCAAGATCATACCCATCACACCCACATGACGCAAGTGCGTCATCAATATCGAAGTTCATGCGATTAGCCATAAGTGGTGCAAATTGACTCATGTCGACAAAATCTGAAACAGGAAGCCATTGCCCATCTTTTCGAACCAGAAAACCAACAGTCCCGCAATTAGGATCACTACACGGAAGCGGCATCCATGACAAGGTATTCATGACACCACCGCGAGCAACACTGTGTACAATGTCAGCCACGTTGATAGGTATCTCAAGTGACTTAGATGGGTCGTTCCGTCCAGAAATAAATTCCGGCTGATACACAACCCACTTTATGTTATCGTCATTCGTTGCACGAACAATGAGTGAATAACAGTCGAACTTGTTATCGTGTGTTACCGTCATAACAAGCGCAACTGGAATCTCATACTTTGCACAATAATGAAGTGCTCGTGTGCGAAGATTCCTAAAATCACCTCCTCGAAGCGCTTCTTGTCCGAGCTCACCTTCACCATCAAATTGCAGATAAACACCAAACTTACCTCGTGGCACAACTTTTGCAAGTTCTGACATAAAGAGTGGATCATGGAGTCTTGTGCCATTTGTATTAAGAAGAGTATCTAAAACACTCTCCTGCTCACCAAGCCACGCAATGATCTTGAAAAGCTCCGGGTGCAGTGTTGGCTCACCTCCTGAGAGCTGGACAATGTCGATCTTGCCTTGCTTTTGTAGCACCTCATTTATTTGTTTTTTGAAATCTTCAAATGACAAATAGTCTGACGTCTTGATTCCGTGTACAGTCTTTGGACTATCCGCGTAACATGTCGGGCAATCAAGGTTGCAATCTTTTACGATCTCAACCACAAGCGTACATGTATGGAGATCTTGTGCATTCTTTGCTTTAATGACATTGTCCCCAACTGCAGTTGGTCCACATCCACCAGGTCCACACCCACACGCCATTGCCCCATCGTGAGCAAAATAAAACGCAGAATCGCTTGAGAGCCTGGTGCTTGTCACACCATGCTCTGCACAATACTTCCGCATGTAGACGCGTGGCGGAACATCGTTTGACTTCCAGACCTCTGCCATAACGGATGCACCACACGAGTTACATCGTGATTTTTTACCCTTCACAAGAAGGGACCCATTACCACAGAAGTGGTCATAGGTGCGAGTGTTCTCACAGCACACACCTTCACTTACCACTACTTCAGTTGCATAGTTAGCTGAGCTCATGGTGAGCCTCCTTAGGTTGCTAGATTTCGTTTGTACAATCCATTTTTTATACTATCAAAGATATAGTAAATCACAAAACTAAGACACACTAATTGTATTGCAGAAAGATTAAAGACTAGTGGCTTTGTCTCTTTAAGAAACTCAAACATAAACCTAAACCCAAAGTAGATGATAATGAGTAACCGAAACACAAAGCCCTCTTTGAAGACCCTGTCTCGTATCCATACATAGAATAACGGCAACAGTATGGTAAGTTCAATGATTTCATAGAGCGGTATTGGGTGACGTCTAAAATCGTCCCCTTGTTTGAAACACCACGCATATTCACACGGCACGCCAATAGTACCATCAGCAACACCAAGAACTTGGCAACCAATTCTTCCAATGACAATCGCAATAATAAGAGGCACAACCACACCATCTCCTGTGTTGCTCTTTATCTTCATAAACTTCTTAGCAACTTCAATACCAAGAACACCTCCTGCAATTCCACCGATAATTGTTTTATTGAGATAATAATATAGCAATGAAGGCGGATTAAGGAATACCTGCGGATCTTCTAACGCACCAAGCAAGCGTGATCCAAGGAGGGCTCCGATAAGCGCCCCAAGAATATACCAGATTTTTTGATCACTTGTAACAACTCCTTTTTTATTAAGAACATAATATAACTGCATCCCAACAAAAATAGAGAGGTAGTCAGTAAAGAGGTGGATATACATGAGAGGTGGTTGCACTTAACAGTAGGCTCTGCGATGGGATTTAAATATACGATAAATTTATATCACTAATTACATCAGTATACAACTATTAAGCAGATTAGATCTATAAAGAAACAATGACAAGACAAGCCCCTAAACCAACGACAAAAATAATGAGTAAGGTAGTAATATAGTACCTTATCCCTTTTGCAATTTCTTCTCGCTTATTTTGAAAATTAATTATCCAAAGAATAATAAATATAATTAATGTGGGGGTAAAAAATACTATTAAAAAGAATGTAAGTAATGCAATATGTTTAAGAAAAAAGTTCTCTTCATTTTTTTGATCACCTTGTGTAGCATTATCCGTTTCAGGGGTTTTGCCATCTATAGTTTCTTTAGTTGTATCAAGAGAGCTATCAAGCGAAGGGTCATATACCCACTCATAATTATCTTGCTTGTCTGCTGCTTGAGGTACATGGTCATCAGAGTTGGTTGAAATTGAATAGGCCATAGATTATTGATTTTACAAATAAAGTATACCATCTATTTTAGTACGCCAGTAAAATTGCTTCTTAGTGTCCTGCAATAAAAATAATAAAAAACATGCGCCGAACCCAACGACGATTGGTATAGTGAGAAATGTGAAAAAATTACCTAACATTTTAAATCCATACCTTTCTCATATACTAATTATAGCCACACCAAACTTAGTTCTTCTATATGCATAGGGTTTCTGGACTAACTGTTTCTTTGCTCCCCCTATCAACATTTGCTGGAAGCATGGACACCATCTATTATTAAAAGACTATGATAAACTTCACGTAATAGTAGTACTGTTTTGGAAAATAATCACTTTACAACCTCAAATGCTGTACATCTATTCTTCATACAAATGACAGTTATATAATTTTGAAACCAACAAACACTATGAATAACCAAACCAAACCAACGCAAAACAGCACCACATCACAAGAACCTACGCACTTAGAAGCACCTCTTAATGAAGAGGTGTCTGCAGTTGACGATCAAAAGATTGTGACTGTACCGCTTAAAAAACCTACTAAGTGGACAATTGCACGCTATATTGTTCTTGGAGCGTTTTTATTAACTCTTATTTTTCCATTTGTTTGGTTTTTTATTCTTCCAGCTTCATTAGTATTCTGGTTAGTTATACTTGGTGTAGGCTTTAGTGCAAAAGATAAAGAAGAAGGGAAAGCAATTAAACATACTGCACTGTTAGTATTTATAACAATTATCCTTGTTGGTTTTGGAACCTGTGTTACAAATTTGCTTTTGTGGGGTTAAATATTCTGCAACTAGGTTTAATTTCTATAAAGGTGAGCCTGTATGTTTTTAGGATAAATTTTAAGACACGGTTCCCTGTAAAATCATTTTTACAATATTTCATGCATAAGGCGCATGTGTAGCATGCGCCTTATTTTTATTTACCTATCACCTCCTTCAAGAATGCTTTTTGATTTGGGGTACGGTTGAGGAATTTTGTGATGAGCTTCATTTCGTCGTCTGATGACCCCATCTCAAGCACCATCTCTCTCCACTTCATACCAACTTCTTTGTTTGTCATGATGTTCTTACTCCCCTTTGTTTTGAAACTTTCAAATGCATCACATGCATACACAAGTGCCCAGAGATATGAGTAATACCCCGCATCATATCCTACAAGATGTCCGAACCCTGCAGGGAACAATGTGTCCTTTTCTGGAAGCTCTACATTAAAGTACATCTTATTCATCTTACGATACGCAGCTCGTGCATCACGCACTTTACCAGTATGAAGATCTAGATCAAGCTTACCCTGGATAAGTTGTCTCGTGTAAAAGTACGCATTCTGAAATGTCTTACCAGATAGGATGCGTGTAATCATTGCATCATCCATAGACTTACCTGTTAGATAGTGCATAGAAAGTTTCTTGAGCATATCTTTGTTCCACACCCAGTTCTCCATAATCTGAGATGGTGTCTCGACAAAGTCCCATGCAACATTTGCTCCTGCTTGAGACTCGATACGTGCACGAGATAGTGTCATATGAAGAAGATGTCCGAACTCATGAAAGAGTGTCTCTACTTCACCAAGAGTAAGAAGTGAGGGTACTATCTTTCCTTTGTGTTTTGTTGGTGTAGGGAAATTACATACCATAGAAGAAAATGGCGCACAGTAGTCATCACTCTTGTACATCACCTCATGAGGAACAACAACATCAAACATCGCAGCATGACCGTACTTGCCATCTCGAGGATAAAGATCAAGAGCAAAGTATCCAATAAGTGCATTCTTGTTACCGTCCTTAGTATCACGTATCTCGTACATCGCCACATCCTTGTGCCACAACTTTTGCTTTACTTCAGTAATAGCAACAGAAAAAAGTGTCTCACAAAGTGTGAACAATTCTTTCTTTACATGTTCAAGCGGGAAATATGAGCGCACCGTTTCTGGGTCGAGATCATAGAGCTTCTTCTTAAGAGATGTTCCGACGTAACTAATATCATAGTGCTCAAGCTTACTAATACCAAGTGACTTTGCATGTACACGGAGTGCTTCTAGATCTTTCTTTGCAAGTGGGGCAAGCGTTGTAAGGAGTGAATTCTGGAACTCTTCTGCGTTCTTTGCAGATTTTGCCATACGATTCTCTGTACGAAAATCTCCATGATGCTTATACCCAAGCATAGTCGCGATCTCATGACGAAGCTTTACTAATTCTTCGATTACCTTGAGATTCTTCACCCCACCTTTCTTGAGATTCTTGTTTGCCAACTCTTCACGCTTCTTACGAGATACCGCCTCTGCTAAGAACGGGAAAATATGTGGGTACTGGAGCGTGATAATATAATTACCTTTTGTGTCCTTTGGGAGTGTTGCAATAAATCGTGGAGATAATCCTGCAAGATCTTCTTCTTTACACAAAATATAATCCTGGTAGTCGTTAATAGTCTGACGAAAAACAATAGAGAGCTTAGAAGTTTTCTTAAGAAGTTCCTTTAATTTCTTTTGCTTAGCTGATGGGAGGTCGAACCCCATACGACGATATTCACGAATTGTTTCTTCAAGAAGCTTGATATCTTCTTTGCGGAGGGACTTCTTTTCGTCAAGAAAATTACCTTCATAATATTCAACAAGTGAGATATAGAGATCGCGATCGTACTCGATATCAACAAGCTTCTGTGACATCTCAGTTGCAACAGCATGTGCAGCATCACGAACATCTTTCTTAGGCGAAACTTCTGAAAGTAACCCCATTTTAGAAAAGAAGCTTTCGAACTTATCATCACATCGCTCAAGTGCATAGAGCGTGTTTTCAAATGTTCGATTTTCTGGAAGAATTTCTTTTATTTCTTTGTAAATATTTTTCTTGTGAGCGATGTATTCATCTGCTTTTTTCTTCATTAAAGCAGGAGTCATGTTTACCCATGTAAAGTCTTTTGTAGTAAGTGGAAGTGTTTTCATATGGAGAATATTCTACCACAAGGAATAGGTTTTAGGTATTAGACGTTAGGTGTTAGAGAAATGCAGGGCATGCTTCGCCTGCCCTGCATTTCCCCTGTACCACCCTCTGTTCTCCATTCTCTACTATCTATCCCTATATCTCTTACATTCCTTCCCGTGGCTCCCTGGCAACAGGTTAATACTCATCAAAAATTCCCCAACAATCTCACCACCGACAAATTTAAAATGCTTTTTGAAAAGCTTCACCCATTCTTTTTTTAAAATATCTTCACTATAACCTACAACCTGCAACCTGCCACCTTCCTCATCCAGCCACTTCCTGAAACTTCCGAATTCTTTTTGTATCACGACTATTTGCTGAGCATTATATATCGCAGCATTAATTTTTAGTCGGTTACGGATAATCCTCGCATCATTCATAAGCCGTGCAATATCCTTTTCTTTATACTTCGCAACTTTTTGTATATCAAAATTATGATACGCAACTCTGAACCCCTTCTCCTTAAGTAAGATAGTTCGCCATGAAAGCCCCGCTTGGTTAATCTCCATCACTAATCGACAGAAAAGCTCGTTATCATTTTTTATAGGAACTCCATACTGCGTATCATGATACACACGATCAACATCGTTTTTGTCCTGTATTTTCTTTACATATTCACAGTACGGGTGCATAGCAAATAAATTCTTATTACTATATTATAGCCCAAGTATTCTGTACACACCTATTCCAAAGGCGATCGTTACATTCAAAGACTCTTTTGTACCAAACATAGGAATCTCAGCAATCACATCACATGTATCAAGCACCTCTTGTGTCATTCCTGTGACTTCTGGGCCAATAACAAATGCAACTAAGTTGCGTTCTGAGATATTAACCGTTTTATAATCAACAGATGTATCATCTTGCTCTAACGCAATAACGTAAAAACCTTGCCCGTGCAGCTCTTCTAAGGTCGCCACACTGTCTTCTTTGTACTCCCATGCAACAGAGTCCTCTGCACCAAGCGCCACTTTTGCAAAGTCTTTTCTTCTATCCCCTTTTTTATCAACTGGAGTTGGCGTTGTTCCACACAGATAAATCTTTTCTACACCAACAGCATTAGCGGTACGAAAAATCGACCCGACATTGTACACAGAACGAAGATTATCCAAGACTGCAACTTTCATCACCGTATACTACCATATAAATAATGTAACTAATCAATTAAGCTTTTTGCGTGGTACGGTTTTGTACGTAACCCAAGCGGACTCGCTGTATCATTTCTATACTTCTTCGAAAGAGTGATCTGATAGAACCCGAAGATAACAGTTGCAATTGTTGACCAGAACTTATACGCCACCCATACATCTCTCCCAAAAAATCTCCACGATATCTCATTACCTATTGCAAGAAGTACAAAAAATACACCCCAGCGAAGCGACAGAATATACCACCCTCTATCACTCATATCAAATAGCGCAACAAAAAGAGATTTAAGGAGGCCTTTTTTAAATACAACACCAACTAACAAAAATACTCCAAATAGCCCGTTATAGAGCGTATCCTTAAAAATAAACAGCATTGGCTCTTTAAGAATAAATGTAAGAAACCCAAAAAATACAACAGATACTCCAGCGATAAGAGGAAACCATGCAATACGCTTCTCGTAGATATATGACACAATAAGAGCTACTGCCGTAAGTGCGCTAAAGATTGTTGTTGATGTAATGAAACCTTGATCTGTACTACCAAGAAATGACAGCGCAATAAAAAATACAATTATTGGTCCAAACTCAATAGACCAACTAATAAGAATATTTTTAAGCATTATTACATCATACCACATCCACTTTACTGTGGACTATATATTATATGTAGCACTCTAAAAAATTAGAGTAACAACCTAGGCAATATAAATAATTTTACGTATCCTGATTGTTGTAAGAACACTTTTTGGTGCTTATAAGTACTGACAAGTGATAATTCATTATAAAGGCTACCGTAAAAACTATTTTATGTAGTACACTTACCGGATGGACAATACTAAAAAATTACACTCTAGAATTCTAGTGAGCACTCTTTCTTTAGTTACGATTATTCTTCTTGGTTTTCTAGTTACAACATCATCAATCGGAACTTTCTATCACAGTAACGCAACAGAAGGAAACTATGGCAGTAAGTATCTTTGGCTATTTATGTTGGGAACACTTTTTAATTTAATTTATATAATCTATCTTGGATTTAAGGAAGATGAAAATAGTAAAATTAAAAAGCTTTATCTTGCTGGTTTAGTTCTAATTTTTATATCTATAGGATTCTATTTTGCAACACTCACACCAAGAAAAAACAACATTGAATACTCTTTAAGTAATGAGAGGTACTCAATTCCTTGGGAATACAACCCTGCACAAAGTGGAGCACCTGCAAATAGCGAATATGTAACAATTCATGTTTCCTATCCATTATTTAATAGTCAGTATTCTGATGAAAACTACTTACATGAAAGACTCGCCATAACAAAATCTATTATTGATAAAAAATATATGAAAGGAGAACCATTAGATACTTATTGTCTAACTGAACCATGTAAATCAGTAACAAATGATCTTAACACTTACTTCATCGATAATAATTTTATTTATAAAGTTAGCTACCACGGACAAGGAATTACCTTTGTAACTAAAAATGAACTTGAGAATTTTAAGATCAAAATTATAAACTTGTTTGAAACGTTTAAAGTACAATAAGTTCAGTAGCAAAATTATTTAGCGTTAGAACTTATACCCTTCTTGAAGTAAGATAGTCTCCTTGTTTTTTCCTCGTAAACCATTATAGTTACCAATCTTGCCATCGCTTCGTATGACTCGATGACACGGGATATTCTTATCAATATTTTTGGACATAAGAGTACCAACGGCACGGGACGCATTTTTGTTCCCTGCTTTTTCTGCAACTTGTTTATAGGTAAGCACACTTCCTTTAGGAATAGCTTGCACCACTTCATAAACTTTTTCTTTAAAGGTTTTCATAAACATAGTTTACCATCTTCCTGTTGTACCACCTCCTCCTGATCTGCCGCCGCCAAATCCTCCAAACCCTCCTTTACCAAATGAAATAGAACCTCCCAATCCTCCAAAGTAAGCAAATCTAACATAGATAATGATAAAAATAAAAATAATTATAAGGATGGGGTGATCATCAAGAAAATTTTTCTGCTGTGGTGCTTCTTTGGTTTCGTAGATACCTCGTATCGTTTTTATAATTCCTGCAACACCTTTATCTATCCCTTCTGCATACTGCCCGTTTGCAAATGAAGGAGTTATTTCATTTCTAATAATTGATGACGCAATACTATCGGTAATAACGCCTTCTAAACCATACCCGACTTCTATTCTGACTTTTCTTTCCTCAAACGCAATGAGCAGCAACACTCCATTATCTTTGTTCCGTTTACCTATCCCCCACTCTTTAAACAACTGCTCTGCATAATGTTCTATATAATCTCCTTCTAGATTTTGTACCGTCACGACTGCAACTTCATCTCCTGTTATCTTTTCAAGTTCTTGTAAAGTGTTCTCTAGGGACTGCTTTTGAATATTTGTTAAGACGTGTGCAAAATCATTCACATAACCAACAGGTTTTGGATACGCATAAGCGTAGGAAACAAAGAATAAACATACACATAGTAGTGTAGCTAGCCTTGTGAATATCCTCATAGAAAAGTTCACTACATTTGTATTACTTCAACTTAACTGTTGGTACTTTTTCTGCATTGTTATCACTTTCAAAAGTAGACTTAGGTGCGAACCCAAACACAGATGCAAAGAGATTCCCCGGGAACGTCTTTACTTTAATGTTGTACGCATTTACTTCATCGTTATAACGCATTCGCTCAACTGATATCCTGTTCTCTGTGCCTTCGAGCTGAGACATAAGTGACTGAACTGCTTCATTAGATTTTAAAACTGGATAATTTTCACTTATCACTAAAAGACGTGACAAAGCACTATCAAGAGATCGTGCTGCTTGTGCTTTTTCATCAATTGATGTTGCTCCAGCATAGCCTTGGCGTGCATTTGCTATGACTGTAAAGATTTCTGTTTCTTGTTTCATTGAACCTTGAACAGATGCAACAAGATTAGGAATAAGATCGAACCGCCTTTGGTACTGCGCTTCTACCTGAGCCCATTGTGTTGTTACTTGCTCATTCTGACGAACAAGTCCATTGTAACTACTGACACCAAAAAGAAGACATAGAACAAAAATACCAATAATAATAATATAACTCACACCGAAGCGAGATGACGTTATTTGCATATATGGTAAGTATATCGCACGCCCCATGAAACAAAAAGAGTATGTGCTATACTGAAAAAGAAACACACTTATATGTGTTTTTTGTTTTAGCTTAAAGAGAAAAGATTTATATAGTACGGGGGATTCGCATAGCGGTCTAGTGCACTCATAATGCTCCCGATTTTTTAGCTTGTAATCAAGCTCTTAAAATCGCAGTCCAGACAAATTAATTTTCTCTTATGCGGAGGATTCGCATAGTGGTCTAGTGCACTACCTTGGAAAGGTAGCAACTGGGTAACCGGTTCGAGAGTTCGAATCTCTCATCCTCCGCATAGAAGAAAATAAATTGGTCGGAGAAAGGTGGCAACAGGGTAACTCGCACGAGGGTTCGAATCTCTCCGCCTCCACACATAAAACAAAAGAAGAGATACACCTCTTCTTTTGTTTTATGTATTATGATTTTACTTCGTGATGTTCTTTCTTTTCGTGAGTAGCATGTTCCTTTGGTGCATGCTCATGTTTATCGACTTCTTTTACTTCCAATTCTACAGTCTTTTCTTCCCTGGCAACTTGTGAGACTACGTCAATTTTTACCTCATGATGCTCGTGCTCTTTAGGAGCTTGTTCATGTTGTGATTCTGTTTCTGAGACATGCACATGATGATTCTCTGCTTTTTTGTACTCGTGCTTTTTCTCAGTAACATAGTAAACAGCAGGTCCAATAAAAGGAATTCCAAGAATCATAACTATCCACCAAAATCTATCTTGCTTTGCTGCATCTACCGACATCCACACTGTAAATGACACAACAAAAATAACAGACCAGTACACTGCGAACCTTATGAACATATCTAGAATAAATGCAGCTGTAATCATCATATCAGAATAGTATAGCAACCAAATAAAGAAGTTGTAATATTACTTTGTGAGCAACTTCTCTATACGATCACTTATAGGCGGATGTGTCATAAACATCTTCTGCATAAAAGATATCTTCTCACCCTCTCTTGCTTCATCTAAAGCATTAACCCCTGTTGGATTAGAGATAAAGAGATGAGCTATTGCATTGTTCTGCACTTTCATAGGTTGATGGAAGTTACTAATCTTCTCTAAAGCAGAAGCTAGCCCTTCTGGATAACGAGTAATAAGTGCACCTGTTGCATCTGCTAAGTACTCACGCTGACGTGAGATAGCGAGGCGTATTATCATTGCTGCAAGAGGTGCAAGTAAAATCGCAAGAAGACCAAGGATCATGAAGACAGGATTCTTGCGCTCTCCATCAGAACTAAAGGAAATTCTAAGCGCAAACTCAGCAATCATACTAAGGATACCAGCAAACACAACAACAATTGTCTGGAGCAAAATATCACGATTACCGATGTGAGCAAGCTCATGAGCAAGCACACCTTCAAGTTCTGACTTAGAAAGTAAAGGCAAGAGACCAGTTGTAACAGCAATAACAGCATTGTCCTTGTTACGACCTGTCGCAAAGGCGTTTGGCGCTGGATCGTTAATGATGTAAAGCTTTGGCATAGGGAGGCCTGCTGTAATACAGAGATTTTCAAGTGTGTTCCAAAGATCTGGATACTCGTCACGCGATGCTATCTGTCGAGCCCCTGCCATCTGTAATACCATACGGTCAGAAAACCAGTATGCGCTTACATTAAGAAGAATACTTAATACAATTGCACCATAAAGGATTGCAGGGTTTCCTTGAAGAGCTGACAAGATAAAACCAATTCCGATAACAAGGAGTAAAAACCCTGTCATCAAAAACCACGATGTTCTGATGTTTGCTGACTGATTAGAATATAATGTCATACAGATTGTATAAGATTAGATGAGTAAAAAATAAAGGAATACAAAACAGCTTTATTCTTTATTCGCCACTCTTTACGGTAAGTTTAGAACTTTACTTCAACTGGATTCTTTGCGGCAGCATCTGCCTCCGTAAGCTCAAAGAATTCTTTTTCAGCAAAAGAAAACATTTTTGCAAGAATGTTTGTAGGAACTGTTTGGATCTTAGTGTTGTAATCCATAACAACAGAGTTGTAGAATCGGCGAGCCGCCTGAATCTTGTTCTCTGTATCTGCAAGTTCATTCTGAAGCTGAAGATAATTCTGATTACTCTTAAGGTCTGGATAGCTTTCTGCTAGAGCAAAAATACTTTTAAGCGCACCTGTGAGCATATTTTCAGCTGCGGCATGTTCTTGTGTTGTGCTTGCACCCATTGCTTTTCCACGCGCTTCTATTACTTTTTCAAGAGTAGACGACTCAAAGTTAGAAGAACCTTTGACAGTGTTAACAAGGTTAGGAATAAGATCATAGCGACGCTTAAGCTGAACGTCAATATCAGCCCACGCATTTTTTACACGTTGTGTAAGCGCCACAAGTGAGTTATAGACTACGATTAGCCAGATAACGAAGAGAACAGCAATCGCTGGGATGTTAAGCGACCAGGAGATAAGATTAAAAAATCCCGAGGCAAACAAAGCAGCAACAAGGATAGCAAATAAAATGTTCATAGTGTTTGAAATAATACGTTAATTTTAAATAAAATTACAATACCTTTTGGCACGGTGCTCATTTATTTCGTCCACCTAGAGGTTACTTAATAATACAAGAACCATCTGCGAAGTCAAGGTATTTTTATGTGGGTAAATAATTGACTTTAGTCAAAAAAGTTGTATTTAGAATAGCATGCCTTGCTTTACTGTTCTATAAAAATGAGTTTTCTGATACTATAGTACTACTATGTCACAACAAGAAGTTACTCAGCTTTTTAAAAACCGTCATTCATTGGCACATGTACTCCTTATGGCTATCAAGGGGCGCTACAAGGATGCACTTCCTACGATTGGACCTGTCACTGACAACGGCTTCTACTATGATATTGATTTTGGTACAACAAAAATAACCCCTGACGATCTAACTCTCCTCACGAAAGACATGCAGGCAATTCTTGCTAAGAATCTTGAGTTTCGTCAAGAAGCAGTGTCTAGAGCTCGAGCACAAGAACTTTTTGCTACAAATCCATACAAACTAGAAATTATTGACGGCATCGATGCGTCGTCAAATGTCACACTCTATCATACTGGTGAAGATTTTTTTGATCTCTGTGAAGGGCCTCATGTAAAAAATACAAGTGAGATCCCTGTTGATAGTTTTACCCTTGAAAAAGTTGCAGGCGCATACTGGAGAGGTGACGAAAAGAATAAGATGCTTACTCGTATCTACGGCCTCGCATTTGAAAATCAGGAGAAGTTAGACGAATATACAATGATGATCGAAGAAGCAAAGAAACGTGACCACCGAGTGATTGGGCAGCAACTGAAGCTCTTTGTTTTTTCTCCTCTTGTTGGGCCGGGTCTTCCACTATGGACACCGCGAGGAACAATTCTGCGCAACGAAATAGATACATTTGTACAATACCTTCGTAAGCAACATAATTATGGTCGTGTAACAATTCCACACTTCACAAAACCAGACCTCTATATTAAAAGTCAGCATTATGAAAAATACGGTGAAGACCTATTCAAAGTAAAGACTCGTGACGGACACGAGCTCTGCATCAAGCCGATGAACTGTCCTCATCATGCACAGATATACGCAAGCGAGCTACGTTCCTATAAAGAACTCCCTATTCGCTACAGTGAAACAACCATGGTGTATAGAGATGAACAGTCAGGCGAAGTAAGCGGACTCTCACGTGTCCTCTCTATTACGCAAGATGATGCTCACGTCTTTTGTCGTGAATCACAACTAAAAGATGAAATGAACGGTATTTGGGATCTGATTGAGCAATTCTACGGAGCGTTTGGATTCAAAGAGCTCACACCGCGTTTCTCACGACGCGATGACGATCCAAAGTTTAAGGGCAATATCGAGCTATGGGAAAAAGCAGAAGGCGCAATCAAGTCACTTCTTGAAGAACGTGCACAAGGAGCATGGATTGATGGTGAAGGTGAAGCTGCGTTTTATGGGCCAAAGATAGACTTCATGGCGAAAGATGCCCTGGGAAGAAACCATCAAGTAGGGACAATTCAACTTGATTTTGTACAACCAACAAACTTTGGACTTGAGTATGTAAACGAGGAAGGAAAACGAGAGATGCCTGTCATGATCCACTGTGCAATAGCCGGATCACTTGAACGATTCTTGTCTGTTTATATCGAACACTGCGCCGGAAACTTCCCGCTATGGCTTGCACCAGTACAGGTTGCAATACTACCAATTAGTGACAAGCATCACGAATATGCAAACAATGTTGCAAAGAAACTTCTTGATCTTGGTATGCGCGTTGAGGTTGATCTAAGCAAAGAAGGCCTTGGCAAGAAGGTACGATCTATAAAAGAAATGAAATATCCGTACTGGATTGTTATCGGAGATAAAGATATGGATGCATCAAAAGTAACACTTGAGTCACGTGACAATGGACAGCTCGGTCAGATGACATCTGATGAGGTAGCTGCAAAACTATCACATATAATCGCAACAAAAGCATAGTAGGTGTCGTGTACTAATCTATGAAGGAAGGGAAAATGGCCGGCGCGATGCGCCGGCCATTGTGTTTTTATCACCCCTTACTAAGACGAAAGACTTTCAGATATTTCCTTTAGGCAATCATAGACC
>CAZJJX010000007.1:3146-16925 GCA_964546555.1 uncultured Candidatus Saccharibacteria bacterium | reverse complement strand
CCATAAGGACATCCTTTACTAAATCTTTCTCGGTCACTGTTACAGGAAGTTTTGTTTTGTGATACGGAACAGTGCGGTGGCTGGGATAGATTATTTGGACAAACCTAAGTGACGGAACTGTTCCTGGTGACAACACATCAATGATAGGTTGAGTGTTGTCGTTTGGTGTTGTTTCTTTTGTTTGCTTAAAAACAAGCCAAGAGTGATCCACAAATGTAAACCTCCCAGGGATAGCACCTCGACTCTTGGGGTCATGAAAAAAGAAAAACCCTTTCTCTCCATAAAGATTACCCTCTTCTTTGTTACCAAACCGAGGAATAACTCCATCACACACTTCAAGTTGTGTGAACAATTTTTGATATGCTCGTGTAAGCACCCATGGTATATCAAATACATGCACTGGAAAATCTAGAGGCAACTCATTGTTCTGAATCTTTGATGAAAGTATCGAACCAACAAGTAACACTTCTTCAAGTAACGCCCTCACAGAAGGAGACATGGTCTCTGTCATAGCACCTCCGCATGTATAAGGAACAGTGTATATCCTACTCTTTTTTATTCATTATGTAAAATAAAAACTCACATTTTGTGAGTTTTTAAAAGAACACTTCATGACCAAAGCTCTTCTGAAGGAGGTAACACCTCATCATCAGAATCTTCAAGAGATTCTTGATGTGTTTTGGGGACATTGTTTGAAACCTGGTTACAAAAAGTGCACGATTTTGTATCTGTTTTGTCACACACGTCATGTTGACCTTCAAACAAACAAGATTGTTGTACAAGTTGCAATGAAGGCATAGCTACACTCCTTTTCAAAAAACTCTAAGATGAGTATATAGCATACATGACTTACTTACAAAGATTGACAACCCACCAAAAAATAACAGAAAAAGCACCCGCAGGATCGCGAGCGCTTTTGGTCATGAACTCACTTCATGACAGGCACAACAGGAGGCACAACTTGCCTGTACTTCACAGTGTCAGTTGTCTTAGTGCCTTTACAACGGTTGCCCCGGGAGAGACACGTACCAGTTTGACACATGCCACTACCTTCTACTGCACGCAGACACTGGTGTCGGTCAGCTGAAACGATAGGATCAGTATCATTTCCGTAAGGAAAAATCGGAAGAACCATAACTAACTCCAATAACGAACAGATACTAATTATACATCTAAAATTACAATATGTCAAATGCGCCCATATGTTACGACACTTTAAAAAACAAAACCCCCTCTTATACAAGAGGGGGTTTTTATACTTAAATATCGAGATTTGCTTGCTTTGCGTACGTTTGAATGAAACTCTTACGCGGACCAACTTCACTACCCATAAGCATTTCGAAGATCTTATCTGCCTCTTCTGCTTCTTCAACAGATACTACTTTTAACGTTCTATTGTTTGGATCCATTGTTGTCTCTTTAAGTTCTTCTGGGTTCATTTCTCCAAGACCTTTGTAACGTTGAGTTGGAGGAAGTTTATTCTTTTTCTTAGAAATTGCCTCATCTTGTTCTTCACCCCCTTCAGCCTCCCCTTCTATGGTTTCTGTAATATCAACATGATCGATATCTTCCATCTTAAAACCAAGCTCCTGGTAAATAGCGTCACGTTCTTGATCAGAATATGCGTACCGCGCCTGCTTGTTGTGCGTAATCTTATAGAGCGGGGGTTGTGCTATGTAGACATACCCAGCATCAATAATAGGACGGTAATACCTAAAGAAGAATGTCAAAAGAAGTGTACGGATGTGCGCACCGTCAACATCGGCATCTGTTGCAATAATAAGCTTATGGTAACGCACCTTACTAAGATCAAAGGTGTCTCCAATTGCTGCCCCCATCGCAAGAACGAGGTTCTTCACTTGTTCACTGCCAAGCATTTTATCAAGACGTGCACGCTCGACGTTTAAGATCTTACCTCGAAGCGGGAGAATTGCCTGCGTGCGACGATCACGTCCCATCTTTGCAGAACCACCCGCAGAATCTCCCTCCACAATGAAGAGTTCACTTTCTGAAGGATCGTTACTCTGACAATCAGCAAGCTTACCAGGAAGAGAAAAACCTTCAAGAGCCCCTTTACGAAGAACTGAGTCTTTTGCAGCTTTAGCAGCCTTGCGTGCACGAAGCGCAAGAAGCCCTTTATTGATAATTTCTTTTGCATCATCTGGGTTCTCTTCAAGGAAAAGCGAGAACGCATCAGAGAAAACAGTCGCAACCGCTCCTTGAGCTTCCATACTTCCAAGCTTTGCTTTTGTTTGTCCTTCGAACTGAATCTCACGAAGCTTAACAGAGATAACAACAGTAAGCCCTTCAAGAACGTCATCTCCAGTAAGGTTCTCATCTTTTTCTTTAATAATACCTGCCTTACGAGCATAAGTATTAATAAGACGAGTAAGGGAAGTCTTGAATCCTGTTACATGAGTCCCTCCTTCTGCTGTTCCAATGTTGTTAGCATATGCTGCAATTTTTGTAGAAAGATCATCGATGTACTGAAGTGCAATTTCTACACCAACATTATCCTGTGACTTTTCAATATAGAAAATATTTTTATGAAGTGGCTTAGAAAACTCGTTATAGTGCTTAACAAGAGATTTTAGACCACCCTCGAAGTAGAAGGTCTGACTTGGTTCTTCAATACCAAGATCACTCATATACAACTCTCCTTCAAGATCAAGCTTACCTTCGTGTGCACGTGCATCAATCACGTGAATAGTAAGACCTTTTACGAGATATGCTTGCTGCCTAAGATGGTTCACGACTTTATCCCATGTAAATTCTGTTCCTTCTTTAAAAATTTCTGCATCTGGTTTAAAGGTAACAATTGTGCCACTGAACTTACTCTTCCCCATTTCCTTTACAGCAGCTTTGCGAACACCTTGCTTGTATTCTTGCATAAACCAAGAACCCTCATGATGAACTTCTACTTTTGTATGAATCGAAAGCGCGTTCACAACAGATGCCCCCACACCGTGAAGACCTCCTGATACATTGTAGCCATCACCTCCGAATTTTCCTCCGGCGTGAAGTGTACACATAATTGTTTCGAGCGCAGACACTTTTGTCTTTGGGTGGATACCAGTTGGAATACCACGACCGTTGTCTACCACACGAACATATCCGTCAGGCAAAAGTGCAACTTCAACACGATTAGCATGACCGTTCATTGCTTCATCGCGGGAGTTGTCAAAGATTTCCCAAATAAGATGATGGAGACCATCTGGCCCTGTTGAGCCAATATACATCCCCGGTCGCTTACGTACCGGCTCGAGCCCTTCGAGCACCTGAATCGATTCTGCACCATAACTTACGTTCTTTTTTTCAGCCATACGTTGTAGATAATGAGTATTATTATGAATATAAGTATAGCATTTTTGATCACTTTTTGAAAGCGGATAACAAACAAAAAACACCCATATTTTGTTGGTGTTTTTCGATAATTCAGCGAGAGATTTTTAGGGTATCGGCTATACGTATTTTTTGATAGCTTTTAGAAATGCGTCATTTTTTTCATACTCATTATTAAAATACTTTGAGAACGACGCGAACGCAGGAGAATAGAGCAAAATATCACCCTCCTCTGCTATGTCAAAAGCTTTTTCAAGACACTCTTCCAGGGTTTCAAACTGATATTCCTTCGGGAGTGTGATCTTATCTGTCCCTGAACCCGCTAGGTAGATACATTTCTTTGTGGCAACAAGGAGAGACTGTTCAAGTGCGTCAAGTGAGAGACCTTTATCTGCTCCACCGAGTATCACAATAGGACGTTTACCGAAGGTTTCATTGATAGCGTCGATTGCTGCAACCGTTGCATCTCCTGTTGTTGCATTGTTGTCATTATACACGCGAACGTTTTTCTTACCGCCGTAGATACCAATATCTTGGAGACGACCTTCAATTGACGGAAACTTACTGATCGCTGTTTTGATTGCTTCTGGATCAAGTCCACACGCAATAGCTGCTTCGTACGCAAGTGAAGCAGCAACTTGGTTATGCTCTCCAATAAGTTGCATGTCGAATTTCATACCCTTAGGAACAGTTGCTTGCACCTCTGGATCGTGATGATGAATAACTTCATAGGCTTGTGGACTTGCTATTAGTAAGTTCTGACGCTTCTGATGGCGATAAATCTGTGCCTTATCCCTAAAGTAAGCCTCAACATCACCTTTGTAATAATTCATATGATCATCAAGAAAACTTGTAAAAACTGCAATGTGCGGACTTATCTTTAGGTCACCAAAACCTTGTAACTGCCATGAATCAAGCTCAAGAACTAGATAGTCGCCTTCTTCAAGCGCCTTAAGAAGTGGCAGGTTGGCAACACCACGAACATTACCACCAAGGAACACTCGCAGACCAACGGAAGCGAGAATATGTGCTATCATCTGCGTCACCGTACTCTTGCCTCGCGTACCTGTTACACCAAGTATCGTCACACCAAGCTCACTCTTGGCAATAATATGTGCAACCAAAGCAGCTGACATATACACCGGCAAGTCAAGCATCTTTGCATGAGCAATAAAAGGACTATCAAGAGGAACCCCTGCCGCCTTTAGAATAAAATCACGATGTTCAAAATCAGTAACAGTATGCCCACCTAAGTGGTAGGTAATATTTGTGTACCCTTCAAGAGCCTGTAAGGATTCTTTGAGCGATTGCTCATCTTTCATATCGGTCACAATAAGCTCAGCTTTATTCTCTGCCAAAAACTGCGTGTCACCTAAACCACGTCCAAGCAACCCAAGCCCCATGACGGTTACTTTTTTACCATAAAAATATTCGGCGTAGAGATCTTGTATCATGCTACTACTGTACCACACTATTACACTAATCCATCGTGGAATGTTGACACATCTCCTGCACCAATAGTGATAAGCACTGTTTTGTAATGCGGACGAGAAAGAACATATTTTTTAATTTCTTCAAATGTTTCCACATAAACAGCTCTTTGGGTTTTTTCTACTAAGTCATGTGAGGAAATTGTTCCATCGTCAACTTCTCGTGCACCATAAATTGGCAAAATACACGCCACGTCAGCGTCAACAAATGAATGCGAAAACTCTTCAAGATGTTCTTTGGTTCTTGAAAAAAGATGGGGCTGAAAAACTGCAATCACCTTATACATATCATGTGGGTATTTTTCACGAATTGCTTGGAGGGTCGCTTTTATTTCTGTTGGATGGTGTCCGTAGTCATCGTACATAGCAATATCATTCCATACACCTTTATATTCAAGCCGTCTCCATGTACCCCTAAATGCAAGCAATCCTTTTCTTGCTTCTGTTTGATCAAACCCGAGTGCATCTGATAGTGCAAGAGCTAACTGAGCATTTTGTTTATTGTGTTCACCTAAAACTTCAAGTGCTATTGTGTGAGCGTCAATATAATCAGCGTTTACTTTTTTTGCTTGCGTACTGAGGCTTACATTCGCATGAGTTATGAGAGTTCCATGCTCTGGAAGTTTTTCCACAAATTCTTGAAATGCTTTTTTAATATCATCAAGATCTTTGTAGTAGTCGAGATGATCTCTATCAATATTAGTAACTATGATGTGTGTTGGATTATAGTTAAGAAATGACCTCTTATACTCACATGCTTCAACGATTAAATATTCACTATCACCTTGTACAAAATTACTACCCCCATCAGAAAGTAAACTCCCCACGATAACAGTTGGACTTTTACCAAGCGCTTTAAACATACTTGCAAGCATAGCTGTTGTTGTAGTTTTACCGTGAGTACCACACACAGCAATTGTTGTGTATTCTTGTGTTAATTTTCCGAGCGCCTCAGGATACGTCATACATGTAATACCAGAAGCCCTAGCATGCACAAGTTCTTCATTTGTATCTTTTACCGCTACAGAATAAATAACAAGATCTGTGCCTTGTTCTACATATGAAGCACTGTGCCCCACATGAATAATCATTCCTTCTTTTTCTAAATCCTGTGTAATTTTAGAGGAAGCTCCATCTGATCCTGTCACACGCGCACCGTGTGCATGGCAATAACGAGCTAAAGCTGATAAGCCTACACCCCCGATCCCGATACAGTGCACATATTTGTATTCACGAAGTGTCATTGCCTCATTCTATCACAAACACACAAAGTAAAAAGAAGGCATATACATGCCTTCTTTTTGTGAAGAATATAATTAACCCTAAGCAGGTTTTGTCATTTGTACAACATGAAGTCTCATCATGAGATATTTTGAATAAAACAAAAGTGCCACAAGTGCTACGACCTTGACCCACACATACCGCACATCCTGATGAAGGAGATCAAAGATTGCGATAACAACCGGAAGTGCACACATAAACCAGATAAAAAATGTGATAAGGTAACGCGCATCTTCAACAAATATAGTACGTCTCATCGAAGCACTATACAGGCGCTTTTGTCGAGGAAAAGATCCTGCTTCACGAACTCTTTGTTGTGATTTCATTGTGTCTCCTTTCTATACAAAACGAACACCCTGCACATAGACTACAGGATAGCCACATTACGTCAAGACCCTTATCGGATTTCGAACCCTTGTGCTTTGAAAAGTTCGTAGTATGGCACCATCATTGCATTAACCTCATCATCAGTGAGCGTCCGTTCAAAACTTTGAAACACGAGACGAAATGCAAATGATGTTTTCTTTACCCCATCTATTTCTTTACTAAACTCATCGAAAAGATCAATACGAGCAACAAGAGGATTCCCCACTTGAGCACATAAAGCGCTGACACTCTCCCATGTCGTGCTATCAGATACCCACATAGCAATATCACGGGTAATAAACGGATAAGGAGAGATTGCTTTGTATGAAGCAGAAAGTGGATTCTGTGTAAGAGGTTCATATAGGGTTGGTTCCGGAAGTGATGCAATAAGTGTGTCAAAATCAATCTCGATCACATATGGCTTCACTGACACTGTGTCATATTCAAGCGTCTCTACACCAAGAGTTCTCTTGATCTCACCAAGTAGCATCTCCACCTCTTCCGTAAATGAAGATTTCTTTTTGCCATCATCTATACAAAGAGCAAAGTATCTTTTTTCTTCATCTTTGGTAAAAATATTCCCAAACTCATACATCTTAATGACACTTAGATTCATAAGCGGTGAATGAGACATATTCATTTGAAACGCAGAAATAACCCCTACAGCTAAAGTGTCTCGTAATTTTTCTTTATCTGTAGCCTGTCCTTTAACAATTTCTACAGTACCCACGTTACCAAACGAATACGTCATAATATCAGAAAATCCATGTTCAAAAAGTATCTTTCTAATCTTGTTCTCATAAAACATTCGCTTATGTACAACACCTTTCTTCCCAAGCTTGGGCAAAACAGAAGGAATAGCCGCAAGTCCTCGTACTCTTGCCACCTCTTCAATAAGATCTTCTTTACATGTAATATCTAGTCGCTGGTATGGTACAGTAACAGTAAAGCTATCACCATCATTTGTAAACGTAAAAAGAAGTGCAGAAAATACTTGAGCAACATCATCTTTGGTAAGTGCAGTTCCAAGAACTTTATTTATCTGTGCAACTGACACAGTAACAATCGACTGAACCTGTGGAGCTGGATACACATCGACGACGTTTGATACTTTTGCACCAGGATTACAATCAAGAATAAGTGAAACAGTGAGTCGTAGCCCATCCTCAACAAGTGTGTCTGAAATTACATTTTCAAAACGCTTCGAAGCATCAGTGCGAATACCATATTTTTGTGACGTTTTCCTGATCAAAGGTCCGTCAAAGTTAGCAGACTCCAATATCACTGAAGTTGTTGCGTTAGATATTCCAGAAAACTTTCCTCCTTTAATCCCCGCAAGACCAAGTGGTTTCTCAACATCAGCAATAACAAGTGTAGATGAATCGAGTATTAGTTCTTTATCATCTAGCGTAGTGAGAGTTTCTCCTGTGACTGCATAACGAGCAGAAAGAGTGCCACCTTTAATTAGTATTGCATCATATGCGTGCATCGGTTTGTTAAGAGAAAACTGTACGAAGTTGGTGATATCAACAATTGAATTAATACTCTTTTGTCCGATTGCTTCGAGGCGTTCTTTGAGCCACACAGGTGATTCAGTGACAGTGACCCCGTCTATGCGAACACTCATGAATCGTGTACACGCTTTTTCATCAGCAACAATAACTGTTGGCTGAATAACATCACCATCACCTGAACCTTCATAATATGTATGCGGGTCAATAAATGTTGTACCAGTAAGAGCACATATATCACGTGCCATACCTTTGTGACCGAGTGCATCGTGAGCACGATTTGGTAATACTTTAATATCTAAAATATCATCGCTATTAACCTGCGTAACTTCTTCAATTTCAAACGCATTGAATGTAATAATCTCTTCGAGCTTTTTTGTCTCAACTAAAGGCTCTTTACTATAAGTTTGCAACCACGCTTTACTGAATTTCATATTGATTAAAATTGTGAGACTAAACGAAGGTCTCCATTATAGAGCATACGTATGTCGTCGATCCCTGTCTTTAGCATCACTAGACGATCTAGCCCCGCACCAAATGCAAAACCCTGATACTCTTCTGGGTCTAAGCCTACATTGCGAAGCACTTGTGGATGAACCATACCAGCCCCCATAATCTCTATCCAACCAGAAGCAGAACAGACAGAGCAACGACTGTCATTCACCACCCCTTTCCCTTCACACTTAAAGCATTGCATGTCTACTTCAACTGAAGGTTCAGTAAAAGGAAAAAAAGAAGAGCGGAATCGTACTTCAATTTTCTTCTCCAGAAAATGTGTAAAAAAATGTTCGAGCACTCCTTTTAAATTAGCAAGTGTAATATCTTTTCCAATCATCAACCCCTCCACTTGGAAAAACTGTGCCTCATGACGTGCATCAGTTGCTTCATTCCTAAATATCTTCCCCGGCACAACAACTGCAAGAGGAAATTCTTTCTTTTCTTTAATCCATCTTTCCATGGTGCGAACTTGCACACCTGAAGTATGCGTACGGAGCACATGGCCTAGTGATTCATACTTTAAAAGCGCCGATTCTTCTGCGTGAGTATTCACGTGTGCAATTGTAGACTCTTTTATCCAAAACGTATCTTGCATATCTCGTGATGGATGATCACGCGGAACATTAAGTGCATCAAAATTGTACCACTCACTCTCAAGTTCTGGACCATCAACCACATCAAAACCGATATCAGTAAAAATACGCGCAACCTTGTCTATGGCTTGTGTAATTGGGTGGAAATGTCCTTGCATACATACCATACTATCAGATTTATGAGTACAAAAAAAGTATTAAGTAGAGTGTAGTGGTGTAGCTAGAGCAAATACAGAGGGGCGACCTTCGGCAACCCTCTGTATTTGAAAAGCTACAGGCTATAATCTGCTATCTAACGACTATTCTTCGTATCTTGCAACACCCATGTATTTGAGCGTTTAGTGAATGTATCAAAAATAGCACGTGCTATAAATAGTGGCACAATAAGTGGATACAAGAAAAAGAAGAAAGGAAAGTTTTTGTAAATCTCCTGTCTGTCATCTGACAATTCATTACCTAGATAAAGCACAACAAGAAACATCGTAAGCATTACCATCACAATAAATGCCATCACTGTAGTGTTTACATAAAAAAGATCAAATGACGGCACGGAAGGATGTAAACCAACCGTAATCCATCTCTCTATGTTAAGAAAACATACACGTAACAAGGAGTAAAGAGCGAAAAGTGATGCATATAATCCATAGAACATAAATACAAAAGCAAAAGGAAGTGTCACCATACCGAAGTTACCATACTTCTTTTTGAAAAATAATTCTTTGTAGTCAAGCGCGTTCTCAAGAAACCCTCTCGCCCAACGTAACCGCTGATAAAAGAACCCTTTAAGGGTTGCAGGCCCAACAGTATAGACAAGAGCCTTATGCGAATTCATAATCTTGAGCTGATGCTTGTGCATACGAAGCGTTATCTCAAAATCTTCAGTATTGTGCGCCTTTCTATAGCCACCAAGTACCCCAAAAACTTCCTGACGTTTAAAAATAGAAAACGGCCCAGGTGTCACCTGGATAGCATCAAGTTGACCATAAGACTTACGTAAGAAAACACCCATAAGATACTCTACCGCCTGAAGACGCTGAATAATAGTATGCGGGTTACGAATATGGATACACGGCGTCACAGCTTTTGCTTCCTTGTGTGCCTCAAAATAACTTACAATACGGAGCAATGTCTTCTTCCCAACAAATGAATCTGCATCAAGACATCCGAAAAGATCTGCGTTTGATATCTCAAGAGCAGCATTTACTGCGTGATGTTTTCCTTGCTTAAGTTCCTTTAAGACCACGATCTGATCTGGGTATTCTTTAGCATACGCAAGCGCAATCTCTTGTGTGTTATCTGTACTATTGTTATCTACAATAATCACTTGTAGCTTATCCTTTGGATATTCAAGATGCATGAGGGATGCTATCGTTGCGCCGATTGTATTTGCTTCGTTCCAACATGGAACAGCGATAGTTACTGTAGGATATGATGTAACCGAAAAAGACTCTTCATCCTTTATTTTCTGTGTGGTTTCAAACAAAGATACAAAGAGTAACACCTGGAAGTACATCGAGAGAAACAAAAAAGGATACATCAGTGCCGAAAATATAGACTCGATCATGATTATTTCTTTTTAGTAGTCGTTGCCTGTGTAGAAGTAGATGTCTGTATCTTAAGTGATTCCGGAAGAAGTGCCTCCAGTTGCTCTTTTGACTGATAACCTGAATACACTTTATCTTCAATAATAAGGGCAGGCAAAGGAGCTTGAACTTTATAAATCGCCTTCAGTGAAGTGATTGCAGAAAGGTCAAGATCGTAATCAAATGAATACACTCGTAGTTCTGGATACAGCTCCTTAAGACGTGTAAGAACATACCCCTGCTTTGCACAATCAGGACACTCGCCAATGTTTGTATAGAAATAAATAATAGAAACAGGCTTCTTTGCTTGACCACACTTCTCTGCTAATTTCTTGGAAAGAAGGTAGTCTTTTATTTGAAGGAGTGAATAATATTTCTTGAGATACTTTACAGTATCATCATCACTACCTCGGTCATTTTCTGTGCGTGAAAGTTTTTCTCCCACTTCAGAGAGCTGCGCTGAGAGCATCGTATCATCAACATGCTGACACGGTACTTCCTTAAGGAGGTCAAACTGTGTCTCGCTTGAGAGGATATCGATTGCGATTGTATCTTGTATTTCTTTTACGTTACGAGTCTTCATGCTCGAAAAATAGGTAGATGCGAAAAAAGCAGTTGCAAAAATAGTAACTGTTATAAGAAATGTGAGAAAATACTTTTTTGTGTCGATCATACGATAGAATGATGGATAAAGTTTGAAGAGCGAGTCTAACTAAGAATTAGGTCATCTTTACCTTAAACCATACTCTTTACACAACTTGGAGCCAGAACTCGGGCTCGAACCGAGGACCTACGGTTTACAAAACCGTTGCTCTACCAACTGAGCTATTCTGGCATGTTATTATTTTTTGCACCAACACAGTTGGTGCTTACTTGGACAGTCTACCAATTGTGTCTAAAGCTTGCTAGCTTTACGACATCTTCGAAGCCAAGCTTCTTAAGCTACTCTGGCAAATTCAGGAAACCAAACAAGAAACGTAGATACTATTCTAGCATAAACAACCATATTTGTCACCTAACAGTTATGTAAATAACTAAATGAACACAGATCGCAAAATCTAAGGTTTTTGTTGACCAACACCTGAGATATCCCCAAACGCAACAACAATATCCTTAGATGGACGATAGATATAAATCATCGTTTGATAAAGAATGATAATGTCGCCATTTTCTGCATTCTTGAAAAATGCTTGCTGTGCACGCAGCTGTTCCACATCACTAACTTCTGCAATCTGTGGATCACCCTCTGGAATAAGTACATGTCTTCCTAGGCGGCTCACAATCTGCTCTGGTGTTGTGGAAGCGGTAATGACAAATCCCCCTCCAGAATCACCGAACATCTCTTCTTTAGAAAGCGTATAGAGTTTGTACTGAGAATACGAAGCAACCATAATAAGGACAACAATAACTGCTCCGAGCCCACCAAAGACCATAAATGCTTTTTTTTGTTTTCGTTTCTTTGATTCTAACTTATTACGTAGTCGCTCCATTTCAACACGAGCAAAAGAAGCTTCAGACTCACCAAGCGCCTCTGCGCCAATAATTCTTTCTTGTTGTGTTTTTTCGAATGAATTAAGATTCATAACAATATACATAAATTATACCATACCCTCTATACTACTTTCTGTAAATTACTTCACAATATCACAACCAATTGCCTGGTTAGCTTTCACTCTTGTTGCTTCGTTCCAGTTTCCAGAAATAAAACTTAACGTAAGTGGATTAAATATATCTTTTCGGTATGCCTGTTGAAAGCGCTTCGTTGCTGCCTTTGTAAGTGGTCCATAGACACCACTTAATGGTAACTTCTCACCACGTACTACATTTAAGAATTGTTGAATCTTCTTTACATTACTTCCTTTATCACCATATGAAGCATATTCTTTAAAAAATGGACATGCAGTCACCACAACTTGTATCCCGCAAGCTTTTGTTGTTTGGCGTTCAATCTGACGCTGACTAAGTGTATAGATAGTTCCGGTTGGTTGCTTAAGTAACATTGGATCAAGGATATAACTCTTATATTTTTTTTGCCACCTCTTCACAGCCGCCACATCTCGTGCCTCGTAGATACCATTAACAGGAAGTTTTTCATTTTCGTAGGTGTTAAGAAATATTTCAAGCTTCTTCACATCTTCTTTATTATTTGTCGTTACACCTACATCAATCGGACCACTAAAAGTGATACGGGTGCTGCACGTACTGCCTGTATCGATGACTATTGGATTGCCTGTTGAAGTACTTATAACCACTTGTGAGGTAGAGCTGGCTTTTGTTGTACCTGGAACAATTGGATATACAAAATACCCTCCACCACTTATTGCACCGCCGCTTCCACCACCACCTCCTCCACTTCCTCCAGATGAACCTGACGATGTTGCTTGTGTCCCTGATCCGTAAACACCAGAGATAGTATACCCGCCACCAGTTTCTTGGGCACCAAGAGGTTGGGCGGATTGCTGGATTATATAGCCATTACCTGTAGCACCACCTTGAAGCGGAGAAATTATTTGCTCTACAGTATATCCGTTACCGGTTACACGCTCTGCAAAAAGAATTGAAGGAAAGAGGAGTGAAGCACAAAGAATAAATACTACGAAAACTTTAGAGCGAATCATAAATTAATGTTTTGATATAAAAAGTATACCATGCATGACACCATTACAAATTCTTACTTTTAAATCGATAAATCATGCATTTCTATAAAGAACCAGGAGACAACTACATATAAATATCGCACTGACTTTATTGAGAACCAAGCTTATAGAGTGACTTAATTTCAACACCAGAAAGTGTCCTATCATAAAGGCGAACATCATCCATAACACCTGTAAAATAACTTGAAAACCCTGCTCTGCCAATTTTTAGGTTACTCGATAAAACAGGCTGACTTAGATTAACGACAATAAAATTCCATCTATTGTTTACGACATCTCCAACCGAGGTAACAGCTTTAACGCTGATGTTGTCATAGTACACATGACCGGTATTTGAATTACCAAATTTGAAATTAATTTTGTGATTATTTGACCCACTTGCTGTTGAATAAAAATAAAATGTATGTAGTGTCCATGATGTTGTCACATTATAGGCATATTCAACGCTCGCAGCTGTA
>CAZJJX010000007.1:1893-3136 GCA_964546555.1 uncultured Candidatus Saccharibacteria bacterium | reverse complement strand
CTGTATACGGAGCACCACTAAGTGCAATATTTACGCTTGCACCATTTATGGTTGCGGTGCCTTTTGTAGCAAACTGAACCTTATACAAAGTTCCAGAGGAAATCGAGAAGTCGTTATTCACTAAACCAAACTGAACATCTGTATTGGCTGATGAACCACTATTGGTTATATTTATATCAAATGAGTATGATCCTGCGTACGGGGAACTGGTCGTCACATCTTCGGTACCCGCTGCACCATTTGCAGATTCAAAATATGAATTCCAGTTAACTGTTCCGCCACTCTCAGCAGTACCGTCAGTTACCAACTCACCTCCTAATGTTTCCCCTGTAGGTGTTGCACCGTTAATGTATCTCGTTGCCGTGGAAGTACCACTAAAAAGACCATTATTTAAAAAGTAATTATAAAAACCAGACGACGGATTAGATATAGCCATTGAATATTTATTACTCGTTGGTTTAATCCAGTAGGTAACACTTCTAACAAGAAACCCTCCGGGGTGACTAACGTAATCATTAACACCATCAAAACTAAGAGCTTGACCAATCTTTCCTATTGCTTTTGAAGATGTTGCTGTCATATTGATCAGGGTGCCATTATTGCCATTACCAGAGATATCTGTAGCCGTGGCATTGGTCATGTTTTTACCATCAAATGTCCAATAGCCGACTAGGCCAGAGTTGATGCCTGTACGATTATTATTTGTTGTACTAACCGCAGCCAGTGATCCGCCGCCTGCTTTGTAAAGAGCTTGAATTTCAGTTGTGGAAAGTGCTCGGTTGTAGATACGAACATCATCTAGTGACCCATTAAAAAGCTGATCAACTGCCCCACCGTTACTTGCTATCCTTGTAAGAGTATATGTACCTGTTTGCCCAGACTGACCACCAACATTTATCCCGTCAACAATCACCAAAACTGCATCTGAACTATCTCTACTAACTACCAGATGGTGCCAAGAACTATATGGCAATGTTGATGAGAACCCACTTCCTCCTGAAACAGCTCTTACAAAGAAAGTATTTCCACTAACTCCTATCTTAGGGCCACCGCCAAATGTCCCAGAATCTTCTCCAAAAATAGTTGATGTTTGAGATCCATTAACTTTTACCCAAACTGAAAATGTAAACTCTCCAGTAAAGGAAGTTGTGGCAATATTAATGTATTGATTGCTCCCATTAAATGACAATCCTTGTCCTATCTTTCCTAAAACTGAAGATGTTGCTCGTGTCATATTAGTAAG
>CAZJJX010000007.1:0-1883 GCA_964546555.1 uncultured Candidatus Saccharibacteria bacterium | reverse complement strand
CATCTGTCGCTGTCGCGTTAGTCATGTTTTGTCCATCAAATGTCCAGTGACCTACGAGACCGGAGTTCATACCAGTATTTTGCTTGATTGAGGTTTGCGATTCAGCGACTGATGTGCCACCACTTGCGCGATAGAGTGCTTGGACTTCAGTTGCGGAAAGTTCACGATTATAAAAACGTACATCGTCAATTATTCCAGAAGAATAGTCTGATGTACCGTCATCACCAATACGCCAATTTGTTGTTCCGGTAATTGACGAAGTAAGTGTATTAAAGTTTGTCGTAAGAGGAAGACTTACTCCATTCATGTATATTTTTACACCACTTGCATTTGAATTGCCACTATATGTAACAACTACATGTTTCCAGACTCCTGGAGGGAAGCTGTTAGCTGCCGTAGTAACGCTAATTCCATCTAAATTAGAATTACTGGCCAAGAAAAAAGTAAAGCTATTTGCATTACAAAAACTAGCAATAGCATTCTTACACCACCCTAAAAACGTCCCTTTTGATGATCCTGCTCCATAAATTCTTCCAAACACAGTCTGGAAACCACCAACCGGTGCAACACTGTTCAGTTTTACCCACGCAGAAATAGTGATTGGCTGTGTACGTTCAAAATCTATACCAGTATAAGGAATGGAAACATAATCATCTGTGCCGTCAAATCTAAGACCTTGGCCAATCTTGCCTACTACTTTAGACGAGATTACGGTCATGTTCGTAAGTGTTCCAGTTCTCCCATTACCACTACTATCAATCACAGTCGTATTCGTCATATTCTTCCCATCAAATGTCCAGTGACCGACGAGACCATTTGTGAGTGCAGGTTTAGATGAAACACCGACTGATGTTGCAGCAAAAGAATTACTTGATAATATAAAAAATATAGATAGTGAAAACAGCACCTGCAATAAAAATCTACCTGTAAGGAAAAAATTCCTATTTTTTACATTTTTAGTACACACGGTATTTCTATCTAAGGACATTGTAGTAATTCTAAATAATGACATAATAGTACCAACAGTATACTACACGTCTAAGTAGTATTTTGCGTACAGATATGTTGATGATATCCCGTTTACCTAAACAAGTTCGTCTATTCCCCGGAATTATTACGTGCAATACAAACACCGAACAATTTGAACTGGCAAAATGACTGAGGTGCTGTCGGCACCCCTTCTTGTGCCGTAACCTTAGGCACTGATCCAACAACTGGAAGCCCAAGAAGTTTTGCTAGACGAATAGCAAATGTAGTAGGAATATTGATATTTTCTGCAAGGTTACTTGGCATATAGAGGTTACCTGAATCCCCTGACCCGCCCCCTCCACGCTGGATAGTTGATGTGGATGTTGTTGTAGTTGCGTTTGTTGTTGTACCGGTACCTGCACTATCGCTTCCACGAAGTGAAGCTCCTGTTGTGGTTGCAGTTGCACCATTCACAACCTCACTTTCAATAAAAGTAGCAACTGCTGAACGCGGGGAAAGTACTTTGTAAGGAAGATCCGATGGAGAAACTCCTGATGAATAGTTCCCTGAGATATCTTTAGAAAATATTTTGTAATAATATGTTGCACTACGTGTGACTGTCGTATCTTCACACGTAACCCTACCTGCTAAGACTATCACTGTATCTACACAGACAACAGTTGCTGCCCCAATGGAGTTTCCTTCTGAATAAGATACTCCCTCTGTTGGTGTATCTATAATAGGTGATGTAGACCGGAGTACTACAACAGTTGAAGCATCTACAGTTGTTGGGTTAGTATACACAATGTCAATTTCTCTATAACGAATAATTGAACTAGAAACAAAAGAAGGAGATGACGGTGATTCATTATCCACCGTCACCACCGTCGTCGTAGCACCACCTTGATCGGTAC